>NZ_JAQRFI010000009.1 GCF_028598805.1 Xenorhabdus yunnanensis
AATCAATAGAATGCAAATGTCAGATTGCGATGCGCCTGTTAGGGCGCGGCTGGTAAGAGAGCCTTATAGGCGCAGATGAAAAACCCCCGGCTATGCCGGGGGATACTTATTGTTTTAGATCAAAAAAATGCTGTAAAAAATCAATTTTTAGAATTACGCGTAAAGTTCCCTTTAAGCGTGCCGATAACACTGGCATAGCAATTTATTACAAAAGGGAAGTCATGTTTAACCGAATGAAGATAGTGACGGGACTCATCTCAGTCATCATATTGTTTGGTGCTTTGCAACTTATCTCCGGGGGATTGTTCTTCAAAGGGTTGAAGAATGATATAGAATCTTTTGATTTAATAGATAAAATGCGACAGCAGCAAATCTATCTGGATGAAAGCTGGGTTAACCTGTTGCAAGCCCGTAATAACCTGAACCGTGTTGGTATTATGTATGTAATGAAAGGCCGCGGTGTTGAAGGTAGTTATAAAGTTGAAGAAGCTCTGGCAGAAGCCAAAGCTAATATTGCCCGTGCCGAACGGCATTTCGAGCAATATGATCAGACTGAAAAATTGTCTTTCCATGATCAAGAACATCTTCAACGTTTAAAACAGACTCATCATGATTATCTCAATGCACTTAAAGAGTTAGATAACATGCTGGCGCATGAAAGGTTTGAAGAGTTTTTTCTCCAGAAAACGACTGATTATCAGAACGCTTTTAATGAGGAATTTAACTTTTATCTGTCCCAGAGCGCAAAATTTTATGATCAGGTGTCACAGGAAGCTGACAAGGCTTACAGCAATGTCATCGTTTCGTTGATTTTTGTGATGATTTTGCTGGTTGTGGCCATGATAATCAGCTGGATTGGCTTACGCAAAGCATTGATCGATCCATTGAACCAATTGCTGGATAATATTAAGGCCTTCTCAAAAGGGGACTTAACCCAGACGATCACCGTATCTGGTAATAATGAAATGGGCATGTTAGCTGTTGGTCTCATGCATATGCAGATGGAACTGATCAATACGGTCAGAAGTGTCCATCAAAGCACCGAAACTATTTATACCGGTACTAGTGAAATTGCTGCGGGTAACAACGATCTTTCTTCTCGTACTGAACAGCAAGTGGCTTCTCTGGAAGAAACCGCTGCCAGCATGGAACAGTTGACTGCAACAGTAAAACAAAATGCTGACAATGCTCGTCAAGCCAGTAATTTAGCTGACAATGCCTCTGAGATCGCCCGTCAGGGAGGTAAAGTGGTGTCCAATGTCGTTCAGACCATGCATGAGATTGCAGACAGCTCTCGCAAAATTTCCGATATCACCGGTGTGATTGATGCCATTGCTTTCCAAACCAACATTCTTGCACTTAATGCTGCTGTAGAAGCTGCCCGTGCTGGTGAGCATGGACGTGGTTTTGCCGTGGTTGCCGGTGAAGTGCGCAATCTGGCGCAGCGCAGTGCAGAGGCGGCCAAAGAAATCAAGGCGCTGATTGAAGATTCTGTAAACCGCACTGATACAGGCTCCGAGTTGGTAGGTAGTGCTGGTGAAACCATGAATAAGATTGTCGATTCTGTAACTCGCGTGACTGACATCATGGGAGAAATTGCGTCGGCTTCTGATGAACAAAGTAGAGGAATTACCCAAGTTGGCGTTGCTATTTCTGAAATGGATAGAGTTACCCAACAAAACGCGTCATTGGTTGAGCAGTCTGCGGCCGCTGCTGCGGCATTGGAAGAGCAGGCCAAAATATTGACCAAAGCTGTCGCGTTGTTCCAGTTGCCGGAGCAGGCAGAAAGGATGCAGCCTGAAAATAGAAAACATGAAGTTTTATTGACGAGAAAATCGTCAACTCCTCCAGCTAATAAAACGAATACTCCCGTACTGAAAAAAAGTAGTGGCGTGGAAGACCCATCTAATTGGGAAACATTCTAAAAAAATAATAGCGATAATCACGGCTGCATTATGCAGCCGTTAAACGAGGTGATTACATGTTAGGCAAGCTTCGCATATCAACCAGTTTGTATCTATTACTGATGATGTTTTGTGTTATGCAAATTATTTCGAGTGGTTTATCTCTGGGAATAATTCATACGGACCAGTCATATATTGAAAAAATTGATCTGGGCACTCAACGGAGAGATACCCTTGGCTTGAGTTGGGCGGCATTGTTACAAGCGCGTAATACTTTGAACAAAATCGCAATTGCTCAGAAAGTGGGACAGCCACAGTCTCAAATAGATGCAATGGAAGCATTGCTCAAAAGCGCACTGAATGAGGCAGACAGGAATTTTGCCAAATTCAGTTCATTACCCCAGATGGAAAAAACTGACAATAGCGTAGTTTTATTGTCTGCGGTTGAACGTTCTTACCAAGAATATATCAACGCATTGAAAGAGCTAAAAACTTATCTCTATGAAGGTAATTTTCAGGCTTTCCTTGATCAATCTACAGAAGATTACCAGCGTGCAATGGAAGTTGCATATAACAATTATATGCAGCACCTCGGCTCTAACATTAGAGAAGCGGTTTCTGATGGTGCGTTTTATTACAAAGTATCCATTGCCATGTTCTTTGGCGCTATCTTGATGGTATTTATTGTTTCAGCAGCGGCTCATTGGTGGCTGAGACGTAACCTGCTTAGACCGTTTTCGAATATGAGAGCTTGCTTTCAGGATGTGGCCGAAGGTCGTTTGGATAAAGAAGTTGCTGTGACCACCAATGATGAAATTGGTGATATTTTCCGAAAACTGCGTGACATGCAGACCTCATTAATCAAATCCATTGCCTCTGTGCGTGAGAATACCAACCAGATGTATTCTGGCATTCAGGAGATCACACAGGGCAATACAGACTTATCTTCACGTACAGAACAACAGGCGGCATCACTGGAAGAAACGGCTGCCAGTATGGAAGAATTAACCGTTACTGTTAAACAAAATGCAGAAAATGCGCGCCAAGCCAGTGAACTGGCGGTATCTGCTTCCCAGACTGCTTCAAAAGGTGGTGAACTGACCACAAGTGTTGTGGCAACTATGGATGAAATCACCAAGAGTTCGAAGAAAATCAGCGCCATTATCAGTGTTATTGATGGCATCGCCTTCCAGACCAATATTCTGGCACTGAATGCAGCCGTTGAAGCAGCCCGTGCTGGTGAACAGGGGCGTGGCTTCTCTGTCGTAGCTGGTGAAGTTCGTGACTTGGCACAGCGTAGTGCTGAAGCAGCGAAAGAAATCAAAACCTTAATTGACGAATCTGTCAATCGTGTTAACCAAGGTTCAGAACTGGTTAACAATGCGGGACAGACTATGAATGAGTTGGTTAGATCGGTGAATCAAGTAACTGATTTAATGGCCGAAATTGCTTCTGCCTCTGATGAGCAAAGCCGTGGTATTCATCAAGTTGCCCAAGCCGTCAGTCAAATGGATCAAGTCACACAGCAAAATGCCGCATTGGTGGAACAGTCAGCGGCTGCGGCTTCTGCCCTTGAAGATAAGGCAGACATATTGGTGAAAACTGTCGCTCAATTCGAATTGCCTAGAGGTTTGGGAAATGAGCACGATTATCAAACACCTTCTGCATCAAACATGACCGATGAGTATGTTGTAAGCCAAGTACGCTGAGGTCAGATGAAATCTAATTTAATAGCTTCAGATACTGATGCTAGCGCACCGCTGAACTTTATGCTTCAGCGGCATGCTTTGTCGGATGCGCAATTTGAGCGCATCTGCCAGTTTATCTATCAACAGGCTGGCATTGTACTGGCAAAAAATAAACGTGAGATGGTATATAACCGCTTAGTCAGGCGGCTTCGTATATTGGGGTTTAATGATTTTGGTCAATACCTGTCAATTCTGGAACAAGATAGCCACAGTAAAGAGTGGGAGCTGTTCATCAATGCATTGACTACCAATCTTACGGCATTTTTCAGGGAAGCCCATCATTTTCCCATTCTGGCGGCACATGCCAGCAGGAAAAATGGAGGAACATACCGCGTTTGGAGCGCCGCCGCTTCAACGGGAGAGGAGCCGTATTCTATTGCAATGACCTTGTGTGATGCACTGGGGCATCGGTCAAATCGGATAAAAATCATTGGCAGCGATATTGATACCAGTGTGCTGGAAAAAGCCCGGCAGGGTGTTTATCGACTGGAAGAATTACAGTATCTGAGTGAAAGCCAAAAGAAAAAATATTTTTTCAAAGGAGTTGGTCTTTTTGAAGGATATGCTCGGATTCGCCCTTTACTGGCTGAATTGGTGAATTTTCAGCACTTGAATCTACTGGATTCTGATTGGGCGCTCGAAGGCAAGTTTGATGCAATATTCTGCCGTAATGTCATGATTTATTTTGATAAAAAGACACAGGAAAGGATCTTGCGTCGTTTTGTCAATTTCTTAAAACCGGATGGTTTGCTTTTTGCAGGGCATTCCGAAAACGTCACTCAAATCAGCCGAGAATTCTACTTGCAAGGACAGACTGTTTACGGTGTAGGTCGGGCAAGGAGGGGGTCATGAATAAAATAACTGTTCTTTGTGTGGATGATTCGGCGCTGATGCGTCAAATCATGCGGGAAATCATCAATAGCCACCCCGACATGGAGGTCGTGGATTGTGCGCCAGATCCATTTGTTGCCCGCGATTTAATCAAAAAACACAGCCCGCAGGTATTAACATTGGATGTTGAGATGCCGCGCATGGATGGAATTGATTTTTTGGAAAAATTAATGCGATTACGCCCTATGCCTGTCGTGATGGTGTCTTCTCTGACAGCAAAAGGTTCGGAAATCACATTAAAGGCACTAGAACTGGGCGCTGTGGATTTTGTGACTAAGCCACAACTGGGTATCCGTGAAGGCATGTTGGCTTATAGCGAACTGATTGCCGAAAAAATCCGTGCCGCAGCCCAAGCCAAAGTCAGTATTGCGGCGCCTGAATCAGTGAATGCCGCCCCCTTGACTTTCAAGCCGCTATTATCCAGTGAAAAACTGATAGCAGTAGGGGCATCAACAGGGGGAACAGAGGCAATCAAAAATCTGCTGCAACCCTTGCCAGTCACCAGTCCGGCTTTACTGATCACTCAACATATGCCCCCGGGTTTCACTCACTCTTTTGCCGCAAGGCTTAATAAACTGAGCCAGATTACAGTAAAAGAAGCTGAGGATGGAGAACGAGTCCTGCCGGGACATGCTTACATTGCTCCAGGGGATCGTCATATGGAGCTTTGCCGCAGCGGTGCCAATTATCAAATCATGATAACTAATGCGCTGCCAGTGAATCGTCATCGTCCTTCTGTTGATGTTTTATTCCGTTCCGTTGCCAAACATGCAGGGCGTAATGCCGTAGGCGTTATTTTAACCGGCATGGGCAGTGATGGTGCTGCGGGTTTGCTGGAAATGAAGCAAGCAGGGGCTTATACGTTGGCTCAGAGCGAAAAAAGCTGTGTGGTATTTGGCATGCCACGCGCAGCGATCCAGTTGGGGGCGGTAGATGAAGTCATGGATATTCAAAAAATCAGTAAAACTATGCTGGCCAAAATCAGCGTGGGGCAATCGATTCGTATTTAATTGTTGTATTTAATTGTTGTATTTGATGTTAATTTTTGCAGCGCTGTGCTGCCGGATAAGTGAAATTCCAAGGAGTTTTTATGGCAAGTAAGGATCTGAGATTTCTGGTAGTCGATGACTTTTCAACTATGCGTCGAATTGTGCGTAATCTACTGAAAGAATTGGGCTTCAACAACGTAGATGAAGCACAGGATGGAGCAGAAGCGTTGACTAAACTTCGCACTACCGAATTTGATTTCGTTATTTCTGACTGGAATATGCCAAATATTGATGGCCTCGAATTGCTGAAAACGATTCGCAGTGAAGAAAAACTGGCTGCTTTACCTGTTTTGATGGTAACGGCAGAGGCGAAAAAAGAGAACATTATTGCAGCAGCACAGGCCGGAGCCAGCGGTTATGTTGTGAAACCGTTTACTGCGGCCATTTTGGAAGAGAAACTCAGTAAAATATTTGAAAAACTGGGGCTCTAAGGAGACAAAATGAGTGAAAATCCAGTCATGCCGAGAGATGCGGCGATCCCAACCAGCGAAATAATTAGTCGTATTGGGCAGTTAACGAGAATGCTGCGTGATAGTTTACGTGAACTGGGATTGGATCAAACTATCGCTCAAGCGGCTGAGGCGATCCCGGATGCGAGGGAGCGATTAAATTACGTTGTCCAAATGACGGCACAGGCGGCTGAAAGGGTGCTGAACTGTGTTGAAGTAGCACAGCCCCATCAGAATGAATTGGAGGTGTCTGCAAAAGACTTGACCCAACGCTGGGATGAGTGGTTTGCAAACCCGAGCAATTTGGATTTGAGCAATGCCCGTTCATTGGTAACAGACACGAGAAACTACCTGAATCTCGTTCCTGACCATGTCTCATTTACCAATGCCCAATTGCTTGAGATCATGATGGCGCAGGACTTTCAGGATCTCACTGGGCAGGTAATCAAGCGGATGATGGAAGTTATTCAGGAACTGGAAAAACAGTTGGTCATGGTATTGATGGAAAATATGCCCTCTGACCAGATGGCTAAGGCGAAAAAAGAGAACGACAGTCTTCTTAACGGCCCTCAGGTTAACCAGAGTAGTGCTGGCATTATTGCCAATCAAGCACAGGTTGATGATTTATTGGATAGTTTAGGTTTTTGATAACGAGTGCGAGTGCTTTAAAGAACAGAGTTTTTATATTTTGAGTGCGTTTGGGTGAGCCAGATGGCTGGCCCAAACGTCTGCTCCGTCATTATTTTCCCCATCACTTTTTATACTCATTATTCTTGAATATATCGGAAATAAGCTTAGATCACAGAGTTATCCATTTAGATTAGTGTATGTTTATAAACTAATCTAAATCATGCAAAGGGGAACGCTGTGAAGTCGATTGATAAGGTCATTAAGTTGAAAAATTCATTTATTTCTTACCATAAGGAATTTCAAGAAAATCAGCAGAGTAACAAAAATCCAGTCGTCTTCCTGCATGGCACAAATAGCAGTGGCAACAGCAGCTTTGGAGAGATAAAAACAGCTTTTGGCGGTGACCGAACCGTTATAATCCCTGATTATGCAGGATGTGGAAATTCTGAATTACCATCAGGAACGGTGACTATTGAGCATTTGGCGGAACAAATTGCTGCTGTAATAGAAGATAGTAGTAGCATTCCTGTTGATTTAGTCGGCGTTTCTCTGGGGGCAGTGGTTGCGGCTGTTGTGGCAGCCAAGTATCCAACTCTCATCAATAAATTAATACTGACAGCACCATGGGCGACAAATAATGATCCTCGCCATCAATTAATATTTAATACTTGGTTGCATTTGGAGATGAATGATAAAGCATCAGCGATGGCTTTTGGTTTATCACATGCCCTAAGTGCAGAATTTCTCTCATCTCTGGGACATGAAACTATACAGCGAATCTGCTCTCAACCAGCAGAGAAAGAGATAGAAAAACGTATTGCTTTAGGATTAACCATAAATATAAAAAATTATCTTAATCAAATAGATAAAGACACGCTGATTATTGGATTAAGTAGAGATACGTTAATTCCATCTTATTTGGTACGTGAAGTTTATAAAAATGTGAAAAACAGCATATATAAAGAAATTAATAGTGGTCATGCAGTGCAAATTGAGAAGCCAAAAGAATGGATTGACTTAATCAAAAATTTCACTTTTTCAACATCAATGTCTTCTCATTAAATTATTAATGATGGAGTGGAAAATTAACCACTTTTCCTACCGGTAAATGCTTATAAATCGTTGATAACGACACATTGTAAATAATCGACAACTGTTTCCGGGTATGGCCTTTATTCAGCAATCTGGCTGCTTGTTGTCGATCTTCCTCGGTAAATACCACTGGCCGACCGCCAATTCGCCCCTGTTCCCGCGCTGCTGCCAGACCTGCATTAGTTCTTTCTACAATCAGTTCGCGTTCCATTTCTGCCAATGCACTCATTACATGAAAGAAAAATCGCCCCATTGCTGTGCTGGTATCAATGCTATCAGTCAGGCTTTGAAAATGAATTCCACGTTCATGCAGCTCTGAAATGAGCGTCACTAGATTTTTAACACTGCGCCCTAGTCGATCCAATTTCCAAACCACCAGCGTATCACCGGATTTAAGATGCTTTAAAGCGCGTTTGAGCCCTGGGCGATTAGCTGTTTTTCCACTGATTTTGTCTTCGAAAATCAACTCGCAGTTGATATTGACTAAGGCATTTCTTTGTAAGTCACTATTTTGATCATTTGTTGACACTCTGATGTAACCAATTCTTGCCACTGAAAATCCTTTAGTTATCTAAGAAACTATTTATTCGGAAATAATACCCATTTATTCGTTATAAAAAACCTTTAATTTTTCAAAAGGAGAGATAAAAGTTTAGTTAGAGAAGGTTAATATCATAACAAGTGATGTTAAGGGATTGTTATCAATAAGATTGATGAAAAGTAACTAGAACGAGTGATTTAACTCACAGTATCAAATTTTTCTTACCAATAATCGCTAATTAGTCCTCGCTTATTTTCCCAAAATGCTCTTTATTTAATTGAAATAATTTTGTTGCCAATTTGTTATATAAACTGCCGAGGGTGTATATGGAACTGATTACACAATGGTTAGGTGCAATAAACGAAATAGTATGGGGAGTTCCCATGCTAGTTGGGCTTCTGGGTGTTGGTATCTTCATGCAAATTCTCCTGTCCTTCTTGCCAATCCGTAAATTGGGGACGGGGTTCAAATTACTCTTTCAAAAAAATGAACAACGGGGTGAAGGGCAAATCTCACCTTTCAATGCATTAATGACTGCCTTGTCAGCAACGATAGGAACAGGAAATATAGCCGGTGTAGCGACAGCTATTGTGATGGGTGGGCCGGGAGCGCTGTTCTGGATGTGGATGACCGCATTAGTGGGCATGGCGACAAAATATTCAGAAGCGGTATTGGCGGTGCGTTTCCGAGAGACTGATAAAAACGGTAATTATGTTGGCGGCCCGATGTATTACATCAAAAATGGCTTGGGGAAAAAATGGGTTTGGCTGGGAACACTCTTCGCTTTCTTCGGCAGTATTGCGGGTTTTGGTATTGGCAATACAGTACAGGCTAACTCCGTCGCTGACGTACTACAAAGTAACTTTGGTATTGAAAAAACCATAACTGCGGGAATTCTGGTCGTTTTAGTTGGAGCAGTGCTGATTGGTGGCATTAAACGCATTTCTGATGTTGCAGGTAAACTAGTGCCTATTATGACCGTCGGTTACTTTGGTGCGGGAGCTATCGTTTTGGCACTCAATGTTACAGCTATTCCCGATGCGTTTGCTTTAATCATCAAATCAGCTTTCACTCCTGTTGCGGCACAGGGGGGATTTGCTGGTGCAGCAGTTTGGGCGGCAATCCGCTTTGGTATCGCTCGTGGCGTATTCTCTAACGAGGCGGGTATGGGCAGTGCGCCTATCGCTCACGCGGCAGCAAAAACTCAAAACCCCATTCGTCAGGGGCTGATTGCCATGCTGGGAACCTTTATTGATACGATAATCGTTTGTTCTGTAACGGGCTTAACTATTGTTATTACGGGTGGCTGGCTGACAGGCGAAACAGGCGCAACACTGACTGCGGCTTCCTTCTCATCAGTGATCCCGGGAGGTAACTATATTGTTGCCGTTGCTTTGGCGATTTTCGCTTTCACAACTATTTTGGGATGGAGTTTCTACGGTGAGAAATGCATCCAATATTTATTGGGGCCAAAAGCGGTAGTGCCTTTCCGCATTGCCTGGATTATTGCGCTGCCGATTGGTGCCACTCAGTCGTTGGCTTTTGTCTGGTTACTGGCAGATACCCTTAATGCCATGATGGCGATCCCTAACCTGATAGCGATTGCGTTGCTCAGTCCGGTTGTCTATCGTTTGACGAAAGACCATATCCGTGATGTTAATGCCGATAGTATTGATATTAAGTCGCCAGTTAAAACAGATTGAAAAACGATTGATATGGAATGAATAAAAATAGTGAGATGGCTGGCTACAGCCATCTCAGAATTACCGTCAAGCAAACAGAGTTGAAAAACAGATTTAGCTAATCCAATGCCGAGAGTTTTATTACACATGATGGACGCTCCCATAAAATGAATATGGCTATTTCATTTTGGTACAATTGACGCCATGTGGGACGTCCATCTCACCAGATCAGGTTTGAGCTAATATATATGAGATTCTGTTTTTCGGCCTCAAAAGCGCTTCTAAATATCGAATTTTTACTATTTTGAGAGCACAAGGTCTCTTTTTCGATACCGCTTAGAATATATTTTCATCCTGTTGGATTTCAAACCCCGGTTATGGAGGTTTTTTTCTAAATTAGATTCACCTACACCGTGTATTTAGCCAAGTCTTTAGGGGTTATTTTCTTGGATACATTGTCTTTATTAATAGATAAAACTATCTTTCCATGTAATCCATCCAATGGATTATCACCTATTTTTTTTACTGTCAAAATTGCAGCTCTATTTTTAACTCCAGAAAAGACGGAATCATTTTCATTTTTAAGCCTATTAATATCTCTTGGAGAATACATATCATTAATCATTATTTCTTTAGATATATTCTCAGGGAAATATAGTTGACCTACAAAATAGAATTTATCTTCCTGTCTTTTTTGTACATTCGCATTCCTTGCTGATAAATGGATATGTATAGCTCTTCCAGCATAAAATCCAGGGAAAATTGTGGTGAATCTGACTATGCCTTCTTTGTCTGTCCTTTGTACTCCACGAAGAAATGTGCTTTCATCAGTTCTTGAAATTGTTCCTATATTATCAGACGGAGCCTCGAGGTCTGGGTTTATGTATTTCCAACCTGAATACTTTCCCATTGCATTACAATGCCATATATCAATAAGGATATCATCTAAAGGTTTACAGGTTACAGAATCAATTATTTTCATTGTCAATAAAAGAGGTATTCCTGGCTCATCCTCTGTTATATTCCTTCTCAGCAGTTTGTTATTTATAAAATATGGACCGGACATTTCTTCTGGGGCCATCTCGCAAACGCCTATATCAATACCATCCTCTTGCTTTGGTTGACTCTGTGAAGAGGCGAGAACTCCTGCTGGAATCAGAGGTAATAATGAAAATACTGCACCAGTAACACTCGCCTGTTTCAGAAAAAGTCTTCTTTCATTTTTCATAAAGTGGCTCCTTATATGTTATTTAATAATATGATTTGTCGTATAGTAAATGGGTAAGCCATAGTTTAATCTGCGGATTCAGATAAGTGTAGCTTCTAGTTTAAACGTATATCATTACATGAATGAGATGACGAGGAGGAATGCTATTATTATGATGATCCTCAATTACGACTGGGATACTTAATCCAATCTCTGGTGTTTTGTTGGGCAGTAGCCATAATGCCCCAAATACCCCCGCAAAGTCCGCCGTGTTCCTGCCATTGAATTTCTTGGCTTTTGTCATGCTTAGCATAATTTTATCTGTCTTTTTCCAAAGGCAAATTTTCTGCATATAATCACGAATGCTCACCAAGGAAAGCTGTGGCTGAAGATAGCGATCTCGAAAAGACTGAAGAACCCACGCCTCATAAACGGGAAAAAGCCCGTAAAGATGGGCAAATTGCGCGTTCCAAGGAACTCACTTCCATCCTGATGTTAGCCGGAGGTGTAAGCCTACTCTGGATGAGCGGGCAGTCGATCACCCATGAACTTTCATTAATGGTATTCGAAGGATTTAATTTTGACCATAACATGGTCAGCAATGACAAACAGATGGTGCAGCAAGTCGGTCGATTACTGAAGCAGGCCGTTTGGGCATTGTTGCCCGTATTTGTGGGATTGGTATTGATTGCCCTTAGTGCGCCCATCTTGATGGGAGGACTAATATTCAGCTCAAAATCCATAAAATTTGACTTGACTAAACTAAATCCTATTTCTGGCCTGAAGAAAATCTTCTCCATGAATGCGCTGGCGGAGCTGTTCAAAGCTATCTTAAAAGCGTCGCTGGTGGGAGGGGGTGCAGCCCTGTTTATCTGGATGAACTGGCCTACCATGTTGAACCTGAGCGCTCAACCTCTGTTGATGGCATTGAGCGATGCCATGATGATGCTGATTTTTGCTGGCTATATTGTCTTATTTATGTTGATACCGATGGTTGCGTTTGATGTGCTTTATCAAATCCGCAGCCATCTGAAAAAATTGAGAATGACCCGTCAGGAGATCAAGGATGAATTCAAGGAACAAGAAGGGGACCCACATGTAAAGGCGCGGATACGTCAGCAACAACGTGCGGCTGCACGTAAACGCATGATGGCGGATGTGCCCAAGGCTGATGTCATTGTTACCAACCCAACCCATTACTCAGTTGCCTTGCAATATGACAGCAAAAAAATGGGCGCGCCCAAAGTATTGGCAAAAGGGGCAGGGCTTATTGCCTTGCGCATTAAAGAAATTGGTGCGGAAAATCGTATTCCGTTATTGGAAGCTCCTCCTTTGGCGAGGGCATTATTTCGCCATGCCGAAGTCGGGGGCTTTATTCCTGCGGCGCTCTATGCAGCCGTTGCAGAAGTGCTTGCCTGGGTTTACCAATTGAAACGTTGGAAACAGGAAGGTGGCCTAAAACCGAAAACACCTGAAAATCTGCCAGTGCCGCCAGCACTGGATTTTGCTGGAGAAAATAATCGTCATGGCTAATCTGGCCTCATTACTACGTTTATCGGGAAATCGTTTACCGGGGAATATAAAAGGCTCCCAGTGGCAAATGCTTGCAGGGCCTGTTCTGATCCTTATGATCTTGTCGATGATGGTGCTACCGCTGCCACCATTTTTGCTCGATCTACTTTTCACTTTTAACATCGCACTTTCCATCATGGTTTTGCTGGTGGCGATGTTTACCCGTCGAACACTGGATTTTGCGGCATTCCCAACTATCTTGCTGTTCTCAACCTTACTGCGTTTGTCACTGAACGTTGCTTCCACGCGAATAATCCTGATGGAAGGGCATACTGGTTCAGCAGCAGCAGGACAGGTAGTGGAAGCCTTTGGTCACTTTTTAGTTGGCGGTAATTTTGCTATTGGTATCGTGGTCTTTGTGATCTTGATCCTGATTAACTTTATGGTCATTACCAAAGGTGCGGGGCGTATTGCCGAAGTAGGCGCCCGCTTTGTACTTGATGGAATGCCCGGCAAACAGATGGCAATTGATGCTGATTTGAATGCCGGATTGATCGGTGAAGATGAAGCTAAAAAGCGTCGTACAGAAGTCACGCAGGAAGCGGATTTTTATGGCTCAATGGACGGTGCGAGTAAATTCGTGCGCGGTGATGCCATAGCCGGATTGATGATACTTGTAATCAACATCGTTGGTGGATTGATCGTCGGTGTTGCTCAACATGGTTTGACTCTGGGTGATGCAGCAGAAGCTTATACTTTGCTGACTATCGGTGATGGATTGGTTGCTCAGTTGCCTGCATTAATCATCTCTACGGCGGCAGGTGTGATTGTAACCCGTGTAGCGACTGATGAAGATGTTGGTCAGCAAATGGTGACCCAGCTTTTCAATAACCCAAAAGTAATGATGTTAAGTGCTGGGGTACTCGGTCTGCTTGGTTTAGTGCCGGGAATGCCTAACTTCGTCTTTTTGTTATTTACGGTTGCGTTGGCGGGCGTGGGTTATTTCCTATTGCGCAAAGACAAAGATCCTTTTGTTGTACAACATGAAGAAATGAAAGCGGTGGAGGAACAGCAACAAACTACGGAAGCATCATGGTCTGATGTGCAACTGGAAGATCCGTTGGGAATGGAAGTAGGTTATCGCCTGATCCCGATGGTGGACTTCCGTCAAAATGGCGAATTGCTTGGTCGTATTAGTGGCATCCGCAAAAAATTTGCGCAAGAAGTGGGATATCTGCCACCTGTCGTGCATATTCGTGACAACCTTGAATTGGCCCCAGCCAGTTATCGCATCATGATGAAAGGGGTCGAAATTGGTCGTGGGGAAGCACATCCGGGACGTTGGTTGGCGATTAATCCGGGCGGTGCCGTGGGTGAATTGCAAGGTGATTTGACGACAGATCCGGCTTTTGGTCTGGCTGCTGTCTGGATTGATGATAGCTTAAGAGAACAGGCGCAGGTGCAGGGATATACCGTCGTGGCGGCCAGTACCGTTGTTGCTACTCACTTAAACCATTTGCTATCACAGCATTCCAGTGAATTGTTTGGAAGACAGGAGGCGCAGCAATTGTTTGAGCGCGTTAGTCAGGAAATGCCGAAACTGACGGAAGACTTCATTCCTGATGTTGTTAGCCTGACAACTTTGCATAAAGTCCTGCAAAATTTGATGGCGGAGCAAGTACCGATTCGCGATATGCGTACCATTATTGAAACACTGGCAGAACATGCTCCGGTACAGAAAGATCCTTATGAATTGACTGCCATGATTCGAATCGCACTTGGCAGGGCGATTGCTCAGCAATGGTTCCCGGGAGCGGATGAGATCAAAGTCATTGGTTTGGATGCAGGATTGGAAAGATTGCTGCTTCAAGCATTGCAAAATGGTGGTGGATTGGAACCGGGATTGGCGGAAAGTCTAGAACGTCAGGCAGCAGAGGCATTGGAACGTCAGGAAATGCTGGGTGCGCCACCTGTATTATTGGTCAATCACGCATTGCGTCCACTGTTATCTCGTTTCTTGCGTCGTATACTGCCTCGGCTGGTTGTGCTGTCTAGCCTTGAAATCACCGATAATCGTCAGATCAGAATGACGGCAACGATTGGTGGTGCGAGGTAGTATTAGCAACTAAGTATTTTGACGAGTAAGAATAATGGATATAAGGTGATCGCTGCGGTGATCACCTTTATTATGGAATGATAACGTATAATTAATCTTTAGGCCCTTGCCATTGCAGCTTTTGTTTCATTTCGTCTGGAACCAATTTAAAGAGCATTTTAATTCGTTCTTTATGGAAGTGATAATTAGAGCACATCTTATCATTAGCATTTTCTAAATAATATCTAGCCTGATTATTTAAAAAATGAATATTTTTATTGCAAATTTCTGTTTCTTTCCTAATTAGACCAAGTGCTTGCACATTTCTGATATAAGGAAGTGCAAAGCTCAATGTCTCAATATATATCAATACGATTTATGATCCTATCCTAAGTATAAAAATCATCTTTCATTCAGAGAAGGTATATTTTATAGTTGCGTAACTCTAATACATATTTTTATTTTTTCTAATTATTATAGATTTTTTTGATTAAAGATAATAAATAAGGATAATATGTTTTTACATAAAAATAACCCAATTAAAGCAAATTACACTGATGAATATATCAGAGTGTATCAGGCTTTTTCCGATTCAATTGCCGATAGCGCCATTGAAAATGGCACTTTTGTTTCTCCACCTTTTAGCATGACTCGTATGACATGGATCAAGCCCTCCTTTCTATGGATGATGTACCGATCTGGTTGGGCAAAAAAAGATGATGGGCAAAAACGTATTCTGGCAATTGACCTGACACATGAAGGATTTAAAGAAATTATCCAGCAAGGAGTGATCAGCCATTTTGATTCTAAATTTTTCGATTCAAAAGAAACTTGGAAAGAGAAAGTACAAAGGAATGATGTAGTGATTCAATGGGATCCAGAACGGGATATTTCATTGAATAAATTAGAACAGAGAACAATACAAATTGGTTTACGCAACAAAGCGGTAGAGAGCTATGTCAACCACTGGATTGTTAAGATTACTGATGTTACTGAGCTAGCACATGAAATTCATAAATTAGTGAAAGATAATAATCTGGATAAAGCTAAATCATTGTTGTCAGAAGAGAGAGTATACTTAGGAAACAATCAATAAATTGTAAGTTACAGCGTAGTCAACAACGCTGTAACACCACTAATCATGAACTCTAATTTTCTAGTCAGAATATTATAGTGATAATTTATTATTTAATTCAGAGCATTATCTTGATAGATATAAGATTGCAGTTTATTTGGATGAAAATGGAAAGAATATTATATGAGTGTTTTTAACTAAAAATTAAATTGTAAATAAATTTTTTATTAACGATTTTGTGTAATCAATATTTTCATTTTTCGGTTCTCATAAAAATGGAGTAATTACTGCATTGGAGTTGGATTGATTATATGATTTTTTAATCATTCATTATATGAATATATGATGAAAAGTGTTTTTCTATAATTAGAATCTCAGCTTATCAGTAAAGTAATGATACCTCATGATAATTATTATAGAGTATATCCTAACTGAAATTATGGCTATTTTATGCTAATAATTAATAAGGTAATTTTTGGAAGTTTAAGGCCTCTAGAATGGTGTTGTGCATAAACTCGAGAACTCTCTTTGAGTGACGTCCAGATGAATTTTCAAACTAGTTTAGCGCTCATTATATGAACTAAAAATTAAGCATCTTGAGTTATTGACAGTATATAACGATCGAAATGAGATTTTTAATAGCTTTTGCCTATTAATTATTGCTAATAAATAGTTAATAACAATTTTAATGGCAATATGAGTTAGTGTATCTTGCTCCCCCTTGATAATAGAGATTTTATTATTTTAGTTCATAGTATACGTTGATATAAGTCAAACTTATCTAATAATATCTGGCATGGAGGCTATGCTTATGTTTTTTCCAGATACGGATATTCTTCTCCGTAGTTTTCAGATAACATTTTCATAACACAATGAATGGCATTTAAGCAAAAAATGCTTTTGTGGTTTTATACATATATAACCGTATATATAGCCTTATGAGTTGTTGGGAAAAGAATAGAAATTATCGAGCTGATATTTAGATAAGATATGTATAGAGATAAATGCATCTCCCAATTCTATTTCGATCATTGAAAGTGTATTTATTAAGGAGTTCTAATGTAAAGGATTATATTTATTAAATAGAATGCATTAAATTTGTTGATATTAATTTATTGATGTTTTATCGATTTTCAATCGAAAGATATTTTTATTTCGATGAGTTTTACACACGTAATATAAATGGAATAAAGAATGAAGTTATTAATGAAATCGGCTGTTATCGTGGCGATTTGGGGGTCTATGATTGTTTCTGCATTTGCTATTAGTAATACTGGCAATATTACCTTTACTGGTAAAGTGACTAAAGGAACATGTTCTTCTGCGGTAGCAAATGATTCTGGTAATGTCACTATGCCTGATGTCGGTGTAGGAGATTTTACAAATAAGGGTGACACTAAAGGTGATAGAGATTTTCAAATTACGCTGAATAAGTGTAGTGTTAATCCATCAGGTAATTCTCCAGTAAAAATCAAATTTACTGGTGCGTCAGACACAGGTAATCCAAAGGTGCTGAGGAATAGTGCATCGAGTTCTCCCGCAGTTGGTGTTGGTATTGGCATTTATAATAAATCTGCGGGATCGCAAATCGAAATAGGAGGTTCACCTGTGGAAGTTGCTACTTTAACTTCTAAAGAGACCACTAAGGAATTAAAATTTATTGCTAAATATGTAGCGACAAAAGATAAATCTGATATTAGACCTGGTCCAGTGCGGGCTAACGCGAATTTTACAATAGAGTACGACTAATTCCAATTCCTTACATTTTCATTTTTTTATTGCATCTGTGATATTTCCACTGTTTTTGGTGGGAATATCCCTTATTTTTAATTTATGTAGGGATGGATATCTTTATGTCAAAATATTTTTTGATCGGGTTGTTATTTTCTCTGCCTGTTTTTCTTGCCGCTCCCGTCCACGCTGGGATATCACTCAGTAATACTCGGGTGATCTATGAAGCCTCGCAACGTGAAGTAACCATTTCCGTCATCAATGACAATAAAGAAAATGTTTATCTGATTCAGTCTTGGGTAGATATGTTTACTCCAACGGCTGAATCTTCTGGTCGCAAAGCGCCATTTTTAGTAACCCCCCCTTTATTCCGTTTAGATAGTGAGCAAGAAAACCGTCTGCGAATTATTTTGACGAATAACACATTACCACTGGATCGTGAATCTATCTTTTGGCTTAATGTTAAGGCCATCCCTGCTCTGAACGAAAATAAAACAAATCTCTTATTGATATCGCTGAAAAATCGGATAAAACTTTTTTATCGTCCGGAGGAATTGACAGAGCAACTCGCTGCTAATGCCTATCAACAACTCACTTTTTCCCAGAAAGCAGGACAATTGGTGGTGCAGAATCCAACGCCTTTTTATATCTCTTTTTATGACATTAAGCTCGGGAACAGTTCAGTACCGGAAGCTGGCATGGTAGCACCGTTTAGCCATCAGCAATGGGTGTTACCCATAGGTTCTGGCAATACCGTTACTTGGAGAGCCATCAATGATTATGGTGGCATCACTGAGCCTCAATACCAAACATTATCATCCATACAATAACCTATCAGTTAGAAGATATTTGGTGTCATGAGTTTGATTATTCTTATTGTCTTTAAACGGCTAGCATTGTTGGTGATGATATTGTTAGTGATAGCAACAGGGGGCTTGCCTACCGTTGGGTATGCCAATGAATATTTTGACACCAATGCGCTGGAAATCCATGATCCGTCTGCCCCGCCACCCGATTTAAGTTATTTTGCAGAAAAAGGGGGCAGTGCGCCAGGAACATACAGGGTTGCTATCCGTGTCAATGATCAGGATAAAGGTACACAGGATATCCAATTTGTGGTGGGAGCCGAAAAAAAGCTTCAACCCATCTTATCGGTTCAGCAATTGGTTGACTGGGGAGTCAATATATCTGTTTTTGCTGGTTTAAATGCAGAATATCAATTTTCTGATTTATCTGATTTTATTCCTTATGCCAGTGCATCATTACAACTGGGCCAACAAACTTTGCTGATCGCTATTCCTCAGGCAGAAATGACAACAGCAGCCCGTGGTGCAATTGATTCATCGCTTTGGCAGCAAGGGGAATCAGCATTATGGGCTAGTTATGACCTCAGTGGTGTTGACACTCGGGATAAAAGCGGCTCTGGTACAAATAATTTCTATATGAATTTACGTAGTGGATTGAATTGGGGAAGCTGGCGCTTACGGAATTATTCCACCTATTATCGAAACTTTGGCAAAAATAGTGGCGATAAAGCACATTGGGAAAATCTGAGTACATCTTTGCAACGTGATATTCATTCTCTAAAAAGCCAGCTCGTGATTGGTGAGACTAATACACGGGGAGAGCTGTTTAGTGGATTTGCCTTTCGAGGTGTCACTCTGACGTCGGATGATAACATGTTAGCAGATAGCCAGCGGGGCTTTGCTCCGGTAGTGAGGGGAATAGCAGAAAGTCATGCTCAGATCACTATCCGTCAAAACGGGTACATTATTTATCAGACCAATGTTCCACCTGGGGCTTTTGTGATTGAGGATCTTTATCCTATATCTTCTGGGGGAAATCTGAATGTGGTCATTCGGGAAGCTGATGGTCGTGAACGTCACTTTATTCAACCATTTTCATCAATTCCCGTTATGTTAAGGGAAGGGCAATTCAAATACAGCTTTACGGTGGGTGAATACCGCAATTCGCACGCAGATGCCGATCAACCAATCTTTATGCAGAGTGAAGTTTATTATGGCCTGCCATATGCAACAACTATGTATGGCGGTGTGCTATTGTCTCCAAATTATCAGTCATATGCAGTTGGCGTAGGATACAGTTTTGGTCATTGGGGATCTTTGGCATTTGATATCACGCAATCACAGGCTGATATTATCAATAAAGGTCAACAACGAGGTTGGGTCTATCGGGCACAGTATGCTAAAGACTTCGAACAGACTGGCACTAATCTGTCTCTGACCAGTTATTATTACCCTTCACCATATTTTTATGATTTTCAGAATGTTAATAACAGAGCGACGTATAATGAGCCGTCATATCTCAATAAACATAAATTTCAGTTCACACTGAGCCAAAGTTTGTCGGATTATGGCAGCCTCTATTTTTCCGGTTACTTGCAGAATGATTGGGGAAGCAGAGGCACTACCCGCAGTTTGAATGTCGGGTACAGCGTAAATTATTCCAATATCCATTACTCGCTGAATTACACCCAAAATATGAGTTCAGGTAACTCAATGGCCGATAATCAACTGGCATTCAATGTACAGATTCCTCTCGATCGCTGGCAGACAAGTAGCTGGGCGACTTATAGTATCAGTCATAATCGTCGGGGTGATACCAACCAATCGGTTGGTTTGAGTGGAATGGCCTTCGATAAATTGAATTACTCTCTGCAACAGAGTCACAGTAATAACGGCCAGGGCACTAGCGGTAATATAAACTTTAACTATAAATCTTGTTATGGTGTGTTGTCTGGCGGATATCACTACGGTGATGACTCACAGCAGGTTAACTATGCTCTCAGAGGGGGTATCGTTGCCCATCGTCATGGCTTGACTTTGTCGCAACCGCTGGGTGAAACCATTGTTCTGGTCAAAGCGTCTGGGGCTGCTGGCGTTAAAGTCACTGGCTATAGCGGTGTTGAAACTGATGGACAGGGCCATGCAGTATTACCTTATGCCAGCCCTTATCACCGTAATCGTGTTGCTTTGTCACCGGATTCTTTTGGGGAGGGAGTCGAAATTGAGTCTAATATCCAGTCTGTTATTCCAACTCAGGGCGCAGTGGTCGTGGCTGACTTCCAAACACGGATCGGCCGCCGAGTGTTGTTTAATTTGACTCATCAGGGCAAACCTATTCCTTTTGGTGCAATAGCTACCTTGAATGAAGAAAATACATCCCATTCCTTTGCTACAAATCAAAGCATTGTTGGTAATGATGGGGAAGTTTATTTCGGAGGTATTCCAGAACAAGGACAATTATCTGTGAAATGGGGGAGTGGTCAGTTTGAACAATGTAAAATTCGTTTTCTTTTGCCAAAAAGTAAAGTAATGGTGGTTTCAATAAAAGCTGATTGTCATCCATAAAGGTAAATCATTATATTTTTTAAGAAGTGCGACATAATGATAATTTATAAATAAAGGTTGTTGATGAATATATCTATTTCTTCATGGTTACTGTTTGTACCAATATTTTTTTCCCCCTGCGCGGGATATGCTTATGCTGATGTCTCTTGTACAGCACCTCCTCAAACATTGGATTCATATGAGATATCAGTTCCTGTAAATGTGGCTGTAGGCCAAGAACTGGAAAAATCGGATGATAGATTAAGGTTGGATGCAAGTCCTATGATTACTTGTCAAGGTAAGTCTCTGGACAAGACTGAGGTAGTTCTTGGTATCAAAGCAACGGGAATATTGTCACAATCTATCGGAGGAAAAAGCGTTTTTTTGTTGGGTGACAGTGGCATTGGGTATGCAATTAGAGGTTTAACGGGTAATCCTAGTGAGAGAAAATATATAAAAAAAGAGGGTAATAGTGTGAAGCTTACAACTATTGCTTTTCGAGATAATAAAGAGCCAATTAAAGTTGGAATTGCCCTTGTATTTTACCGTATCGGTCAAGTAAAACCTGGCCAATATCCTTCCCAGCCTGTGGCAATAGCGACTGTAAATTTACGAAATCTTGGTGGAAGTGGTTTAGGTAAATCTATTGAAGTAGGACAATTCAGTACTGGCAGTATAGTTGTTAAATCACGATCTTGTACCTTTAATAACAACCCAATTCCTGTCACATTGGAGTCGATAACAAGTATGCAGTTACCTAAAGTGGGTTCCACCGCAGCGGAAAAAGCATTTGATATACCTTTAAATTGCGACGCACGTATTAAAGTTAATATGCTTTTGCTGGCAGGTTCTCAAGGAGCTTATGACTTCCAAAAGGGGATTATCAAACTTAATCCTAATGTCAATGCGGCTAGTGGTGTTGGTATTCAAATTTTGGATGGTAATAAGTCAACTCCCATTCCTCTTGGTAAAAAAATTGAGTATATCGAAACAATAACAGAAGGACCTGTCAATATTCCTTTAAAAGCGCGTTATTATCGGTATGGCAACGTTAAGGAAGGGGCAGTTAATGCGACAGCGACATTTACCATGAGCTATGAGTAATATCGATCTTAATTTAACATTGAAATTGAAATTCATTACATTCTAATTCTTCTAATAAGTTAATCATAATATAGTCGCCTATATTGTTAGAAGAGGAATAAAAATTATTTATCTATAATTATTATTTTCAGTAATGAAATATAATCGCTATGAGAATTTATTTTTATCTATGATTTTGTGAATAAATTCACAATGTGATACTAAAAGTGTAATGAGAATTATTATCTTTTTTGTAATGGGGAATAATATAAATATACAGAAACAGACCCCTTATTATTACTAATGAACCAAGAGGTCTGTAAAGATTACTGCTTAAGCAGTAAACGAATAATCAAACGCTGATCTTGTGGCCTGACAGTGCTGAATTGTGACGGGCTTGGCCGTCTGCACCATAAAGAGAAGGGCTGTGGTGACTTTTCAGAAAAGCAATTGCCTTACTGTTCAACTCAATATGTTGATCCAGCAAAAATCCATTATGCGAATTTAAATCACGAATGCGTTCAATAGTTTGACTAATTTGACTCCATAATACTGCCAATCTTTCATAGTCAGCATAGGGTACATTTATTTTCAGCGTTTCATTTAATTGCTGGCGTTTTCGCTCAGCGTGATCAAGTGCCGAAAGCAAAAATGTTTTTTGTTCCGTCACATGATGTAAATGATTTGCCTCAATAAAACCTTCGCTCAGTATGCGCTGTTCTTCTGCCATAGTTTGCGAAAGCGAATTTAAGTGTGCGCTCTGCTGTTCAAGCAAGAGTTGAAGTTCTTTCATTTACGGCTCTTTAAGATTTTGATGGTTTATTTATCATATTCCATGTTTTCAAGGGCCTCCCTGAATAGGGCATCAGCAATTTTACCGCTGTCCATCGTCAGTGTTCCCTTTGCAATGGCTTCTTTCAATTGTTGCACTTTCTGGATATTAATATCCTGGCTACTTGGTTGGACGAGCTTTTTCTGCGCTTCGCTCAGCTTGACTTGTGTATCGGCGCTTTTTTCGGCGACCGCCACAGTTCTGCGAGCGCTTTGAGCACCTTCATTGGCATTGCGCTGCTGTAAAGCAGCCATGGCCAGTAGAGGTTGAGTGCGTTCAATACTCATAATTGTAATCCTTTAATCAGGCATTATTTATTTGTCTTAGGTAGCAGGCGATATACCGCTGGCATGCCTGTAAATCATGGTCTGCTGATTATATCGGCTTGCAGAAATAAAACTTTAGCCATTTATAACACCATTTTTACACTGCCATTTTCTTGAGCTTTACCCGTAATAACCTGTCCGGAGTTCAGGCGGACACGAATATTATCAAAACTTGCGGCGTTGTTAATCGCTTTTCCTTCGTAACGCACCTGAAAATGATGTCCATCTACGGTGACGACCACATTCTGTCCAGCTTTAATCGCCCATGGACGCCGAATCATGTTGCGTGTGATGAATTGTCCGGCAGGTATGTTGCGGATCGCAATACCATTTTGTATGGCCTTTCTGTTACGGATTATGTTGTTTGGCAGTTTATCTAAAGACCCCGTTTTTACTTGAAAATCTTTTTCTGTCAGGACGGCATTGCGGTTAATGGCTCGCTTAGAAACCAAATAAGGGCCAGTAACATTAATGTACGCCTGAAGAAAACGACGTTGCTGACCACAAGTTACAGGGATGGAAAGGTTACCCCAATTTTTGTTGCCAATTGACGGTTGTATTTCAGGAAGTTCACAAGTCGGCCATTGTTGTTCAGGCGTTTTGATTTCCACTGAGACTTTATGGCCCGGTGTGTGATGTATCTGCCTGAAATAGTCAGTTATCAATTGCGGTAAGTTATTCCCCCAAGCCAAAGAACTGCCAAAAAATAGATTAAGAAAAAAAGTAAATAACCCGATAAATTTTAACGCAGGCATTTCACCACCTTAACCTCATTAGCGAACCATGATTTCAAAAAATATTCAGTGCCTGTTGGATGTTAATAGTGTAACGCGATTGATTATTCGTTAATGGGATAAATAGCAATTCAATTTGTTTCTATTCTTCGAATCACCTTTTTCTTCTGCGTTTATTCTGTTAGCTGCTTGGAGCTTATACCCAGCAGATTTCATGTGCCGAGCCGCTAGCTGTGCCGTTAATAAAGTGGCTGCGTGAATGCTGAAAAGAGGGCGATAAGCTCTTGATGCATTATTGGGGGCTACCCCTACAGAACAGACCCAAGGGAGGAATATGCTCGATAAATTAGATGCCGCTTTTCAATTTCGACAAGAAGCGCTGGCACTCCGTAGCCAGCGGCAGGAAATGTTGTCTGCCAATATTGCCAATGCAGATACACCTGGCTATCAGGCGCGTGATATCGATTTTGCTGATCAACTGGAAAAGGTGATGGCACATGGTCATGTATCGGGAAATGGAATTGAGCTAACTCTGACTTCCGATCGACATATTCCCGGTCAATACGAAAAAGGTTTGGAGATGGATCTGCTGTATCGGGTGCCATTCCAGACAGCCATGGATGGAAATACCGTTGACATGGATATAGAACGTAGCAATTTCGCGGATAACAGCCTGAAATATCAAGCTGAACTCACCATGATGAATGCACAAATTAAAAGCATGATGTCAGTTCTACAGTCACAAGGATAACGGGAATGTCTCTACTCAGTGTTTTTGATATTGCCAGCTCTGCGCTCACCGCTCAGTCCCAGAGACTGAACGTCAGCGCCAGCAATATGGCGAATGCCGATAGTGTTGTGGGGCCGGATGGCGAGCCCTATCGTGCCAAGCAAGTGGTTTTCCGTGTTGCTGCACCAGCAGGGCAGGAAATTGGCGGTGTTCGCGTCAGCGAAGTGGTGGATGATCCCACGCCTTTCCGTCTTGAATACCAGCCGGGTCATCCGCTGGCCGATGAAAAAGGTTATGTGCGTATGCCAAATGTGGATGTGGTCGGGGAAATGGTCAACACCATTTCTGCTTCCCGCAGCTATCAGGCGAATGTTGAAGTGTTGAACACCACTAAGTCCATTATGTTGAAAACGTTGACTCTGGGTCAGTAACAGGAATTTCATTATGGCAGTGACCACTTCAATCAATGATTCATTGGATAATTCTACGGTAGGTGAGCTTGCTCCCGCGAGTAAAATAAAACCACAAAGCAGCGACGATATTAAAGATAATTTCTTGAACTTATTAGTCGCTCAGCTCAAAAACCAAGATCCAACCAATCCAATGCAAAACAATGAGATAACCGCTCAGATTGCACAGATCAGTACCGTTGAAGGTATTGAAAAACTCAATAAAACACTGGGAACGATTGTCGGGCAGATGGACAACCATCAAGCAATGCAAACAACATCGCTGATTGGTCGTGATGTCATGATTCCTGGCGATAAGATTTTAGTCGGTTTCAGTGAAGAAAAAGGCATCGACATCAGTCGATATGGTGTTGAGCTGACCCGACCTGCCGATAATGTCAAAGTCATAATAAAAGGCAAAGATGGCGTAGTTGTTCGGGAAATGGATATTGGCAATGTAAATGCTGGTGTTCATAAATTTTTATGGGATGGCAAAGACGCAGATGGCAAGGAAGTGCCAGACGGTGCGTATAACTTCACCGTTTCCGCAAGCTATCAAGATGACGCGTTGGTGACACATCCGTTAACGTCTGCTCAAGTTTTAGGCGTTACGCGGAGTGAGGATGGCACTAAATTAGATTTAGGGCTGGCGGGTACGGTAACCATGGATAAAGTTCGTCAGATTCTTTAATTAAACGGAGGACATATGTCTTTTTCACAAGCGGTTAGTGGTTTGAATACTGCAGCGAGTAATCTGGATGTTATTGGTAATAACATCGCAAACTCAGCAACATTTGGCTTTAAATCTAGCTCTGCTGCCTTTGCGGATGTTTTCAGCGGCTCAGAAGTGGGCTTGGGTGTTAAGGTTTCTGGCATGTTGCAGAACTTTAAAGATGGCTCAACCAATAAAACTAATCGCCAGTTGGATATGGCAATTACACAGGGCGGTTTTTTCCGCATGCAGGATTCCAACGGTGATATTTTCTATTCCCGTAACGGTCAGTTCAAAACGGATGAAGAGCGTAATCTGATCAATATGCAGGGCATGAAGCTGACGGGTTATCCTGCGGTAAACGGAGAAATTCAGCAAGGCGGAGCGGTAGAGCCGCTTTCGATTCCACAGGATATATTGAATGCGAAAGCAACCACAAAAGCTGAGTTGAAAGTTACCCTGGATTCAACACTCCCAGCGATTGATCAGACGAAAAACGCCTTTGATCCAGATAATAAAGACAGCTTTAACTACAGCACATCTCTGCAAGTTTATGACAGTCTGGGTAATCAACATGATCTCAACATATTCTTCGTGAAAAGAGACAATAATAAATGGGAATTTCAGGCTAAGGATATTTCTGTAGCGGGTTCTACCCCTGATAAATTGGGTGATGTGGAATTTGACGGCAATGGTCAAATGGTCGGCAACAATAATGCATTCACATTCGAGGTAAAACCTCTGAATGGTTCAATTGCTGCGCCAATCACCATCGATTTTTCTGGTAGTAAACAACAAAACGTTGGGACAGGTGTCTCCAATCCAATACAAGATGGCTATGCCGCAGGTAGTTTCTCTGATTACATTGTGGAGAATGACGGCAAAATTTACGGTAAATATTCCAACAACCAGAGACAAGTATTAGGTCAGGTGGTACTGGCAAATTTTGCTAACCCTGAAGGTTTGGCTGCGCAAGGCAATAACGTTTGGGTAGAATCCGGTTCATCTGGCAGCCCGGTTGTAGGTGTCGCAGGTTCGGGTAACTTCGGTAAGCTGATCAGTGGTGCGCTGGAAGCCTCTAACGTAGATCTGAGCCAAGAGCTGGTCAATATGATCGTCGCCCAGCGTAACTATCAATCCAATG
The DNA here is from genome assembly GCF_028598805.1 of Xenorhabdus yunnanensis. Lineage (GTDB taxonomy): Bacteria > Pseudomonadota > Gammaproteobacteria > Enterobacterales > Enterobacteriaceae > Xenorhabdus > Xenorhabdus yunnanensis. The sequence goes on from NZ_JAQRFI010000009.1 coordinate 26,967, forward strand.
CCCAGACCATCAAGACGCAGGACCAAATTCTGCAAACGCTGGTCAGCATGCGTTAATAAGCTCAGGCGGATAGCTTTATGGATCATGTCATTTATACCGCTATGGGAGCAGCACGCCAAACGCTGGATCATCAGGCTGTTACTGCCAACAATCTGGCCAATGCATCAACGCCGGGCTTCAAGGCTCAGCTTGCAGCGCTACGTGCCGTACCGATTGAAGGTGAAACCCTGCCAACACGTACATTGACCGTTGCTTCTACCCCTGGCATGGATAGCCGTCAGGGACCAATGAATTATACCTCCCGCCCGTTGGATGTGGCTGTCGGACAAGGCGGCTTTCTGGCTATCCAGCTCGAAGATGGAACGGAAGCCTATACCCGCAACGGCAGTATCCAGATTTCACCCGAAGGACAACTGATGGTGCAGGGGCGCATGTTGATGGGCGAAAACGGGCCGATTGATGTTCCGCCACAGGCTGAACTGACTATTGCCGCCGATGGTGCCATCTCAGCCCTGATTGCCAGCGATCCACCAACATTGTTGGGGCAGATTGGCAAACTTAAAATCGTTAAACCGGAAGCCAACCAAGTGGTGCGGGGCGATGATGGTTTGTTCCACTTAACGCCACAAGCGCGGGAACAGCAGGGCAATGAACTGGCGGCCAGTACGGCAGTGAAAATCATGCCGGGTGTGCTGGAAGGCAGTAATGTCAATCCAGTGGAAAGCATGGTGAACATGATCGCCAACGCGCGTCGCTTTGAGATGCAGATGAAAGTCATACACAGTTCCGATGAAAATGCACAGCGGGCTAATCAAATTCTCGCCATGAGCTGAATCGGGAACAGAGGATAAATTCATGATCCGATCTTTATGGATTGCCAAGACTGGGCTGGATGCTCAGCAAACAAATATGGATGTTATTGCCAACAACCTGGCAAACGTCAGCACCAATGGTTTTAAACGCCAGCGCGCGGTCTTTGAAGATCTGCTCTATCAAACAGAACGTCAACCGGGTGCGATGTCGTCTGAACAGACTAACCTGCCATCCGGCTTACAAATTGGTACTGGTGTGCGTCCGGTAGCAACTGAACGCCTGCACAATCAGGGCAATTTGGCACAGACCAGTAACAGCAAAGACGTGGCAATCAAGGGACAGGGCTTCTTCCAAATCCAGATGCCTGATGGCACAACGGGCTATACCCGCGATGGATCATTCCAAGTGGATCAAAATGGTCAGTTAGTGACAGCCGGCGGCTTTCAGGTCGTGCCTGCGATCATCATTCCGGATAATGCCACCAAAATGAGCATTGCCCGTGATGGTATCGTCAGCGTAAACGTGCAGGGACAAAACGCGCCTCAGCAGGTTGGACAACTGACGCTGACCACGTTTATCAATGAAAGTGGTTTGGAAAGCATCGGTGAGAACCTGTATCTGGAAACCAACAGTTCTGGTATTCCGGTAGAAAATGCACCGGGTATCAATGGTGCTGGGTTGCTCTATCAAGGTTATGTTGAAACGTCTAACGTCAATGTGGCGGAAGAACTGGTCAATATGATTCAGGTTCAGCGAGCCTATGAAATCAACAGTAAAGCAGTATCGACATCTGATCAGATGCTGCAAAAACTGACCCAGCTATAACCTAATCATTAATGGTGGGGGGGACAACATTCCTCCACTATTATCTACGATAAACTTAAGAGCATAGAAGATGGATACAATGCCCGTTGCCGAAAGCCATGCTAAAAACCATGTAGCTTATGGCTCCACTGGTTTACGGAAAAACCAGAGAAATAAGTGGCGTATCAGCATATCTGTGGCGGTACTAGCATTATCGGCACTGACATTAGGGGGCTGTGCTTATATGCCGCACAAACCGCTGGTGAAAGGGCAGACAACCGCAAACCCCGCCGAAGCGCCTGCTCCCACGCCAAATGGTTCAATTTTTCAAGTTGTCCAACCAGTCTATTACGGTTACCAACCACTGTTTGAAGACCGTCGTCCACGTAATATCGGTGATACGCTGACCATTATCTTGCAAGAGAACGTCAGTGCGAGCAAAAACTCTTCAGCCAATGCCAGCCGTAATGGAAAAACCGGTTTCGCGGCTGCCTTGACCCCTCGTTTCTTGCAGGGATTGATAGGTGGTGAGAAAACCGATTTGGGCATGGAAGGCAATAGTGAGTTTGGCGGTAAGGGTGGTGCGAATGCCAACAATACATTCAAGGGTACGATAACCGTGACCGTGAATAAGCTGCTGGCAAACGGCAACCTGCATGTGGTAGGGGAAAAACAGATTGCTATCAATCAGGGAACGGAATTTATTCGTTTCTCTGGCGTTGTTAACCCGCGCACGATTACTGGCAACAATACAGTGAGTTCCAACCAAGTTGCAGATGCCCGTATTGAGTATGTTGGTGATGGCTATATCAACGAATCGCAGCATATGGGTTGGTTGCAACGTTTCTTTATGAATATCTCACCGTTTTAAAAGAGGATGGTCAGGATGAGAAAATTAGTCGCCAGCCTTTTTACGCTTTTGTTGGTGTTGTCCGGTATGTTTGCGTCTACCAGTGTTTTTGCGGAGCGTATTCGCGACTTGACGACCATTGAAGGAATCAGGGATAACGCACTGATTGGTTATGGTCTGGTGGTTGGGCTGGATGGAACGGGTGACCAAACCATGCAGACGCCTTTTACCACCCAAAGCCTGAGCAATATGCTGTCACAGTTGGGCATTACCGTACCACCCGGTACGAATATGCAGCTTAAGAACGTAGCTGCCGTAATGGTGACAGCAAAGCTGCCACCTTTCGCACGTTCAGGGCACAACATTGACGTTGTGGTTTCCTCATTGGGTAATGCCAAGAGTCTGCGTGGTGGTACATTGCTGATGACCCCGTTGAAAGGGGTGGATAATCAGATCTACGCATTGGCTCAGGGGAATATCCTTGTGGGAGGAGTTGGTGCAAGTGCGGGTGGAAACAGCATTAAAATCAATCAGCTTGCAGGTGGACGTATTTCAAATGGTGCGGTGATTGAACGTGAATTACCGACCCAATTCGGTCAGAAAAGCACGTTAAACCTGCAATTGAATGATGATGATTTCAGCTTGGCACAGCAGATTAGTGATGCGATCAACCGTCTGAAAGGCACAGGAACAGCAACACCACTGGATTCCCGTACCGTTCAGTTGCGTCTGCCAATCGAAAACAGCGAGCAGGTTAAGTTTCTGTCTCAAGTTCAGAATGTAAATATTCGTGTTAATGCTGGCGATGCCAAAGTGATTTTCAACTCCCGTACAGGGTCGGTAGTCATGAACCGCAATGTCACACTGGATAGCTGCGCGATTGCACACGGTAGTCTCTCGGTAACTGTTGAACGTCAAACTGCGGTCAGTCAGCCTGATACACCATTGGCAGGAGGAAATACCGTCGTGACTCGTAATACAGGTATTGGCATTCAGGAACAGGGTGGTGCATTGCAAAAAGTCAATGCCAGTGCGAATCTGACTCAAGTTGTACGTGCGTTGAATGCACTCGGTGCAACGCCAACGGATTTAATGTCGATTTTGCAGGCGATGGAGAGTGCAGGCTGTCTGCGTGCGAAGTTGGAGATTATCTGATGAATGATTTTCTGACGATGTCCAATGCTGCATACGATGTTAATTCGCTGCATTCATTGAAAGCTAAACTGTCACAGGAACCACAACAAGGGCTACGGCAAGTAGCCCAACAACTGGAAGGCGTCTTTGTTCAGATGATGCTGAAAAGTATGCGTTCCTCGTTGCCACAGGGTGGTATGTTGAGCAGTGACCAGACGCGTTTTTATACTTCGATGTACGATCAGCAAATTGCCCAAGACCTTTCCCAAAAGGGATTGGGGTTTGCCGATATGATCGTCAAGCAATTCTCTGACGCTAGTAATATGCCTAGTGAATTGGCAGGCACCATGCCGATGCCGCTGGACAATGAAATCCTGCAAACATTGCCGAAGCAGGCATTGGAGCAATTCATGCGCCGGACTATGCCTGAAGACGCATCTTCATCTTTCTCCAATGGGGACATTAAGTCGAAGCCATTACCAATGCAAAGCGCCAGCTTTGTTTCCATGCTTTCCGTACCGGCACAGTTGGCAAGCCAGCAAAGCGGCATTCCGCATTTATTGATTATTGCGCAGGCCGCACTGGAATCCGGTTGGGGACAACGGGAAATTCTGACCGCAGAAGGCAAACCGAGCCATAACTTGTTTGGTATCAAAGCGGGGAAACACTGGAAAGGGCCTGTCACCCATATTATGACGACGGAATACATTGATGGTGAGCCGAAGAAAATGCAGGATAACTTCCGTGTGTATGGTTCTTACGTGGAGGCGATAACAGATTACGTCAAATTGCTGACGGAAAATCCCCGTTACGCCAAAGTAGCGCAATCAACGACGGCGGAGCAGGGGGCGTACTCCTTGCAGGATGCGGGATACGCTACCGATCCTGGTTATGCCAAAAAATTAATATCACTGATCCAGCAGTTAAAAAATACCGGCAATCAGATGGCAAAAGCCTATGCCTATGATTTAGATAACTTATTTTAATCAATCTGATTTTAAGTGGTGGGTATCGAAATCAAGAGTATTTTTGTTCAAGGAACAGGGAGCTTTGCCGATAACTGTAACAGTGAATGACCTCCCATCGATCGATGAAGGTTTAAAGAAAACGTAAAAGGATCTACACATGTCCAATAGTCTAATGAATACTGCCATGAGTGGTATTAATGCCGCGCAGGTGGCAATGAGTGTAGTGGGTAATAACATTGCAAACTCCAAAAACGCGGACTATAATCGACAGACTACCGTGATGACGCAAAATAATGGAACCATGTCGCCAGCGGGGTTTGTCGGCAACGGAGTGGTTGTCAGCACCATTAACCGTGAATACAGTGAGTTCATCAACCAGCAATATAATGAGGAACAAACTAAATACACCGGATTGAAGGCGCAGAACGAACAGATCACTAAAATCAATGATCTATTGGCAGATAGAGACACCAACCTGTCCAATTCTATCGAAGATGTCTTTAAGAGTTTGGGATCTGTTGAAAGCAATGCGGAAGACAGCGCTGCCAGAACGACGGTGTTAGGTAAAGTGGAAAGCTTAGTTAGCCGATTCAAAGAAGCTGATGGCTTTCTGTGCCAGATAGATGACAGCATTAATTCCCAAATTGAACAAAATGTTAAAGGGATCAATCAATACGCGGAAGAAATTGCCAAGCTGAACAATGAAATTACGCGTATGCGCGGTACAGGCAGGGGCGAACCGCTGGCGTTGCTGGATAGGCGTGATGAAGCGGTTAACCAATTAAATCAATTGGTGAAAGTCAACGTCGTTAAGCAGGATGGTGACACTTATAACGTCTCATTCGGTGGTGGTATGATGCTGGTATCGGGCAATAAGTCCTATCAGATGGAAGCGATCCCATCCAGCACTGACAGTGGCCGTATCACGCTGGGCTACAACAATGGCACAGCCGGCACTAAAGAAATTGATGAACGCTTTATCTCCCAAGGTGCATTGGGCGGTGCATTACAAGTGCGCAAAGAAGAGGTGGATTCAACCCACAATAAATTAAACCAACTGGCTTTGGTGATGGCGGATCAATTCAATCAGGTGCAGAATGGCGGTTTTGACCTGCACAACGAGAAAGGTGTTGATTTCTTTAATTTCACTAAACCTGGCGTCATTTCCAATAGCAACAACAAAGGCACGGCTGAGATTACGGTGGAATATACCGATACCACCAAAGTAAAAGCCAGTGACTATACCCTCAAATTTGAAGGCGGAGATTGGAAAGTTCAGCGTGTTTCTGACAGAGCGATGATCCCGGTGAAAAAAGGCGGGGATACGCTGGAGTTTGATGGTCTGAAAGTCAAGCTCGATTCTGCCAAGGCAGAGGAACACGATGCTTATACCCTGAAAACGGTCAGCAATGTCGTGGCAACTTTGGAAGTGAATCTAAAAGATTCTTCCAAATTGGCGACTGCCAGTGTCAAAAATGCCGGCCAAAACGATAACCGCAATGTGAAGAAATTTCTTGAATTGCAGGATAAGCGTTTGATTGATGACAAATCCTCCTTTGCAGGAGCGTACGCATCACTGGTCAGTACTGTGGGCACCTCTGCAAATAAAATTCAAGGACATGTCGAAACACAGGGGAACATCGTTGATAAGATAAATTCAACTCGCCAATCCATTTCTGGTGTCAATATGGATGAAGAATACGGCGAATTGCAACGCTTGCAGCAGTACTATCTGGCAAATGCCCGCGTGATCCAAACTGCAACAACATTGTTCGATGCGATTTTGAATATTCGTTAATCACCGTTTGGCTGAAGACAAAAGGAAATGATATTGTGCGTGTAAGTACAAATCAATTATATACTCAGAAAATGAATGGGATCTTTGGCGCCCAATCAAAATTTATGAAATCGGGTGAGCAACTGTCGAGTAGTCGTCGGGTAATTAATCCATCCGATGATCCTCTGGCGGCTTCGCAGAGCATCATGATTTCTCAATCTGAGTCGAAAAACCAGCAGTTTGCCACAGCTCGCAACTTTGCCAAAAATACCATGTCAGCACAGTTGAATATTACCGACAATGTTGTAACAGCTACCACCAGTGTTTTGAGTGCATGGGTGGCGGCCGCAGATAAGCCTAGTGATCAAGATCGTGCATCCTATGCACTGCAGTTGGAAGGTCTTAAACAAGAATTGCTGAATTTAAGTAATAAAACCGATGGGAATAATCGTTATATTTTTGCTGGCTACAAGACGGATGTACCGCCTTTCGTCGCAGATAGCAGTGGAAAAGTGAGCTATGTCGGTGGTCATGAACAAATCACGCAGAAAGTAGATGATAACCGTTCGATGATTATCGCTCATACCGGCCAGCAGGTCTTTTTATCCCAGCCCAGCAAACCGATCAAAGAACCTGGTGGCAAAACTAACAGTGAATCAGATATTTTCGCTTCCATTGATATGGCGATCAAGGCACTGAAAGTCTCGTACAGCACGGCGAGTGAGGACGAAAAAAACGAAGCCAAGGTATTGATGGATAAAGCTAACCGTGGTATTCGCAATAGTCTGGAAAACTTCAATTCCGTGCAAGCCGTGTTGGGTTTACAGCTTGATGAGCTGGATAAGTTAGATGCGCTTGGTAGTGAACGTAGTATATTGAATAAAGTGCGTAAAGGAGAATTAGTTGATGCCGATTTGGTATCCACTATTTCCGATTACCGCCAGCAACAAGCTGCTTTGCAGGCTTCCTTCATAGCGTTTACCGACTTAAAAGGCATGTCTTTGTTTGAGATGCATCGCTAACCAAAATTCGGTATATAGCGTTTTTCATTGTAGGCCCTTGTTTTTCCCCCATTGAATTGGGAAGGCAAGGGCCTATTTTTTGCTTCCATTTTTGTGCACACCTCATTACTTATCCGTTTCCAAGCATATCTTCCATCATTATGCGGGAAACATGATTAAAATATTCTGTCAGTTTACATCTCTGTCGCGCCAGTAAGAGAGAGAAAGATATTTATTGTTATGGCTGATACTTTGAAAACGTTCCACGGAAATGGGCTGTCAGGCAATTGGATAGCCGGGAATTGAACCTGACGGAAGCCGGTAGGGTTATTATAAGAAAAATGGGGACTGAGCTTATTATCTGAATTTACTGTTTATTTTTATCTGTTTATTTTTTTGTTTTATTAATTGATGTGTGTTATTTTTCTTCTAAACTTAATAATGAAATCTCCGTATTTTAGTAATTTGGTATTATCAGGACCTTCTATTGGAATACATATATAAGATATTATTTATAATATAAAAATATCTTGATTGTTAAATCATAATTTATTATAAATTTTTCTTTGTATTCCAAGAGGGTTTGAGAGTATTTTCTTTGTGAATGTTTTGTTTGATAACATTTAATATAAAGGAATTTATTATGAGTGATATTCGATTTTATGATAAAAATAACAAATGGCATGGTATCTCACAGTTAAAGATAAAATTACGCCGTAATAGTCTGAATAATGAAATCCTAATATTTGCTAATGGAAGAAATATGGCAGTGGTAGATGTCTACTTTCAGTTAAAAAATGCGCAAGGTAATATTATAACAGATATTAGTGAGGAACTCTTAGATGATCTTACAGAGAATGTTTTTCTTATTGATTACAATACAGGGGAAAAACTTATTCGGAATGCACAAGAAAAAAGTGATTTTAAATGGTCATATAGAAATATGCCAAATGAATTTACTGCAACCCCAAGTTTTACAGTTCCAAATCCTTCAACGCTTATTGAGGCGAGCAGTGTAAATCCAATTCAGGGACTTAAGAGGTTTACCTTTTATGTATACTGTTCAGCTAATGAGGTAAATCAAGTTAAACAAATTGGGGCATTGGTACAAGCCCCGGATCGGAAATATTCTACAGCATACGGAGAAAGTTATAATGATTGCGTTCAGTTAAAAGCAATATGTGAAATAATTTATACAAAGTCTAGCTTAGAAATAGAACGTAAGCTTATTTTTAATAATCTTGGTGATCAATCAATTAGAAAAAAGTTAGGAGGAAATTGGTTGCAGTACAATACATATGTATCGCTCAATGTAAAAGACAACTATGGAAAACGATATGTTGCGAAATTACAATCTGATGATATGCCAGATGTTGGTGCTTATCAATTATATCATAATGACTTCGGGTATAATTCATATTATATACACTTTCTTTGGCCCTTAGGTGAAAAAAAGTGGATCTCTGTCGGGAATACTACGTGGATAGAGTTGCCTATAAATTTTGAGTTAGGGATCATGATTAGACAAAAGCCTAATGCCATTTGCTTTACTGTATTATATGTGAGTAGTTCATCTTTTCCTAAGCTACAGGATACCTGGGGCGATATAGAGATTTTTATCTATGATCAATATGGAAATAGAGGGAGGTTTTTGTTGAGGCACAATAATAAAAATGAAATTGAAAAAGGAAATATTCATATTGAGGATATAAAGGAGTGATGCGTTAGAATAAAAAGTGATTTAAATAAAAAATTGTTTTAATTCTTGCCATGGTGTATTTATGCTGAATGGTGCGGTGGATTTTTTATTATAGGCGGATTCGATTAATTAATTCTATTTATATAAGGCAATATATAGATATCCTAATATTTCCATGAAATAAAGATGAAGGAAATAGACGATGAATAGTAACTTTTTTTCTCATGCCCATAATTTTCAAAGTGCCGCGAGAGGTAACGTTGATCCCCGGACCGGCCTGTTTAATTATTTGATGCCGGTTGCATATCTTATCGGTAATAATTACCTCGGGCCGGAGCAGGCAATTATGTTGTCTTATAGCCCGTTGAATACGAATGATATTGGCTTTGGCATAGGTTTTTCTATTGGGTTGACTCAGTATGATGCCCAGAACCGGCTTTTAATGCTTTCGACTGGTGAACGCTATAACGTGGATGAAACCGCAGAGACTGTCTTTTTAAGGCAGTACAAGCAAGATGTTGTACGTTTTGAAAAAGATGTGACTAAAAATGTTTATCGAGTGATTCATAAATCCGGCCGGGTTGAAGTGCTGACCGGACCCCAAAATGCGTTTGATCTTAAAGTGCCGATACAGATAGTCAACCCGCTGGGCTACTCTTTAAAATTAAGTTGGCATTTTAATTTGGGCACTATTCCCTACCTGTCTTCAATAGCCGATGAAGAGAAAGCGTTGTTAAAGATCCATTATGAATTAGGCGCCTATACACGGATAACGGTCTGGCCAAATACCTCTGAATCCTATGATATTCAATTATTATTTAATAATGCGTATATGGTCAGTATCCAAAAAGGCGCGGCGGGCCAAACGTTGAAATGGGAGATGGACTATGACACGGATAATCGGTTTTTAACACAGGTCTTGTCCCCGACGGGGCTGAAGGAGAGTGTGAACTATACTTCTGACGGCCATCGGCATCCAGACAATGCGAATCTGCCGGCATTGCCCTATGTCGCTCGGCACATACAATCGCCCGGTCATGGCCCTGATATTGTACGCACTTATGAATACACCAATTTTAATTTTCTGGGTTATGGGGCAGTAGGAAATTGGGGCCGTGATGAGGATTATCTTTATGGCATCTTTACCGATTACCAATATGGCTCGACCGAAAGCTGGCAGGAGGGGAAAACCCAGCGCCATATCACCCGGAGCTATAACAATTATCATCTGTTGACCTCAGAAGGAATCCAGCAAAATGATTGTAAGCGTCATCATAAGACAGAGTATTATGCACAGGCTGGCGTTGATTTTGAGGATCAGCCACCGCAATTTCAGATGCCGAAATCGGCGATTGTCAGCTTTAATGAGGCAGCCAACGGGGAAAACCATCAAACACAGTTTGATGGCTCAGGTAATCCCACCATGCAGATTACGCCGGATGGCACACGTACCGACTGGACTTATTATCCCGCCAGTGGGGAGGCGGGTGCCTGTCCGCCAGATCCCCATGGTTTTGTGCGTTTCGTCAAGTCCAAGACCGTCACGCCGGGTCAGTGTTCCCCCGAAGGGATCTATGAGGAAGCGCCTGTTCACAAGACGATCTATCGCTATACCCAGTTGCCGGCCCGGCCCGGTTCACCCTGGTCTTATGTTGTCGTGCGCACCTATCAGGGGACGTTCAGCGCAGGCCGACTGCTGCATGAAAGACAGACTCACTATGTGAATGAAATAACTTCTCCTCATCATGGTCGTCTTCACCGGATTGACGAAACGGTGCATGGTACACAAGGTGGGGATCAGGCATGGACGAGCCAGCAAGTTTTCAGCTATGTCCTTCAGGGAGAGGAGCTGGTGCAGGGCATACAGTGGACAGGCTATGACCAACTCAGTATAGCCACCCAACGCACACAATCGCGAGTCAGTGGCAAATTATGGCGTGACGTGGACGCGCTGGGCCGTACAACACGTTATTACTATGATACTTTTGGGCGCATCCTGAAATGCATCAATAATGCGGGAACCGATTATGCCCGGGAGATAACGTATGCCTATGCCATTGAAGGTGCCGGTGCGGTGACGACAACACAAACTGATGCTTGGGGTAATCAGGTGCGTACCCGCTTTGATGGGCTGGGGCGTGCTTATCAGCAGGAGAAACTGGAGAAAGGGCAGGAAAAACAAGGCTGGCGTCTGGTGTCCGAAACAGTCTATGACAATGGGGGGCGTGTAGAGAAACACATCCGCCATGACTGGCTGCCCGTCGGTGAGGGGACGGGCGCGATTGCTCAGGTTTCTTCCGGCCAGCGTTTTGAATATGATGACTGGGGACAGGGATATCTTGTGATACAGGATACTGGAGAGCGTCTCCGACACGATTACGATCCTGCTACCCGGACTGCGCAGATCACCCGGCTGGCTGAAGGGCTGCATTTTGGCAAAACAACCGTGGTATATAATGCCCGTCATCAGCCTGTCACCATTACACGCTATAACAGCCAGGGGCAGTTTTATAGTCAACAGATCCACCATTATGATGGTCTGGGACGATTACGGGCCACCATTGATGAGCTTAGCCAAAAGACAGAATATATTTACGATCTGTTTAGCCGGGTTTCAGCCATCAAACACAGTGATGGCACGGTGATCCGAAAAAACTATGCCCCATTCAGTGCGGGCAATTTACTGACACACATTGAGGCCGGCGGTCATGTATTGGGGACACGCGATTTTGACAGCCTGCAGCGCAATATTTCCACCACCTGTGGCGGACGTACCTACCGTTATACTTATCAGGGGGGCAGTCCTTATCCCAGTCAGTCCACTGATCCGTTGGGTCAGACAGCGACACATCACTATGAGCCTTTATTAGAGAACGCCCTGACGAAAGTGGAGGCTGAGGGAATAGAACAACGCTTTAATTATGATCCCAAAACGGGGGCAATGACTCAGGCTGCTGCCTCGCAGATTGCTACGCATAAGATGAGCTATACCGCTTCGGGGCAGTTGCGTCAGACCCGTTACTATTTTGAAGACAAACAAGCCGGCGCTGCCCGGTCGGTTGACTACACCTATTCTCCCATTGGCCTGATGACGGATTACAAGGATGTGACGGGGAAAAAATGTTATACGCGCTTTGATTCATTTGGCCGTCCGATTGCAACGCGGGATACGGATATTGAGATCGCTTTAACCTATGATACTGCCAGTCGTGTAAACAGTTGGACGGTTCATGACAAACAACACAACCAAAAATTAACCATCACCCTGAGTTTTGATGATTTTGGTCGTGAGGTCAGTCGTCAGATCCGGACTAAAACCGATACGCTGACGTTGGAACAAGGCTATAACGTCAAGGGACAGGTGACTTCCCGTAGCACTCGTTCGCAAGTGGCCGGCTTGTTACGGCAGGAAACCTACACGTATGATCCCGCGCGCCGCTGGTTGATGGAATATCACTGCACCGGTTCGGAGCCTTCCCGTGATGCCTACGGTTTTAGCATTGCCCGTCAGCGTTTTACCTATGATGTTCTGGGTAATATCCAAACCTGTATGACCACACTTAAAGATGGCAGCAGCGATACGGCAACGTTCACTTACAGTGAGGCAGACCCCTGTCAGTTGCACGGTATAACTCATACCCACCCCGGTTATCCCGCCACCATCACATTGGCTTATGATAAGGCGGGGCGATTGGTTCAGGATGAGGCAGGGCGTCATTTAACCTATGATGCGCTGGGACGGTTAACCTCAGTGCGTTTAAAGGCGGCCACAAGTGATTACGCTTATGACGCGACCAACCATCTGGTGCTGCAACACATTGATACCAAGAAAATTGGCATCGGGAAAACCCATGAGCTTTATTATCAGGGCGCGACCCGTGTAGCCGAGATCTTGCGGGAAAGCGGGGCGGCGACCCGTCTGTTACATGCCCACGGGGAAACGGTCGCGACGGTTACCGGTCCAGAGGTGCATTTGCTGGGGACGGATAAACACAGCAGCGTACTGCTGAGCCACAAGGGAGATGGTGCTGAAACACGTTACCGTTATTCTCCGTATGGACAGCAGGCTCCAGATGAACGTGCCCCCGACCTCCCCGCCTACAATGGCGAGCGTCTTGATCCCGTATGGGGAACTTACCACTTAGGCAATGGCTATCGCACCTATAATCCCGTATTGATGCGGTTTACTGCGCCGGACAATCTGAGTCCATTCGGCGCTGGTGGCATCAACAGCTATGCTTATTGCCTGAATGATCCGATAAACCGGACTGATCCCAGCGGACATATGAGTCTGGGGGGCATTTTGGGCATTATTTTCGGCACTATCGGGTTAGCCGTTGGTATCGTCATGGCCATTCCCACAGGGGGAGCGTCACTGTCCATCGGAGGGGCTGTCTTGGCCGGACTGGGATTAGCCGCTGATGCCACAGGGATGGCCAAGACAGCCACCGAAGACAGTGACCCCAATGCCTCTGCGATCCTCGGTTGGGTTTCCATGGGACTCGGTGTGGTCAGCATGGGGGCTGGTGCAATCGGTGGCTTGGTCACCGGTATGCGGCGAGTGGGAAACCGGCTGATAACCAGTTTTAGCCATGGGATGAGTGGCAGGAGGGTTCCTGAAGCCACAAATAATTGGCTAAGAAACACTGAATACACCCGGACTTTCCAGTCTATATTAAATGAAAATAGGGTTCGCCAAATCGAAAATCCAGTAGGTAGCGGTGCTTATACTTTAAGAGTGGATACTGACGGATTAAATAACGACACGCTTCGTCGGTTGGATAGATTGGGATTTGAAATAATTAGCCCTAATGGTGAATCAAGAATGATTGATAATGTCTCTAATGCGTTAGGCATACAATTTTCACTGAACATCACAGAAAGGAACTATCTAAGTTTATATGGGCAATTTATAACAAGTAACACTCCCTATGGTAGTACCCATATAATTAATAGATTTCGCCATATACTAAATACGTATAGGAATGTGGGGTTGTCTCTTAATGATGAGGTAATAAATACGATGGGGGAGGCATGGAGAGGTACTAGATTTAGCGATGATGTAAATCGGTGGCTACATTTTGAAATGCTAGATAGGTGGCCTAACATTGGGGAACCTATGACGGAAGATCGGCTACAGTTGTCCGCATTTGATATATATAATAACTTTGTTCCAGATATTGATTAAAGGTTGATTATTTTAAATAAGCATTAATCCCCCCAAAGGGGGAGTTCTGAAACTTAATGCTTTAATAAATCGTATCAATTTATATTTTAACACCATGATAGCCGGATAAAATTAATTCCCATTCCTGTTGAGCGAACCAAGTTTGGGTATTTCCATTATAATGTATTTCATCGGGCAGGAAGACGCCATATTCAGAAGCAATGCCAGTGTAATTTGGCGAATTCCGTGCATCAATCAACGTACGGTATTTAGGGGCCGCGGCAATGACATCTTTAATTGCTTCATCTACATAGCTGGTATTGAGAGAATCGAACGCTACCGAAAGTGGGTAATATAATCGCCATGGGATCTGACGGGAGCCGATGGAATCACTAATACCAGTGATGATACGGGTAAAATTCATCTCTGATGCTTTGGCCGCCGCTAAACTCTCAATTTCTGCTTCCCATTGGTTCCAATGTACCGCCAGAATGCGCGGATTTTTGCCCATCTTACGTAATGATTCAACTGCCATGCGTAAGGTTCTAATCGCTCGGGAATAAAGGGATTCTACATCTTTTGGATCGCGCTCTGGTGCCCAGCGATTATCGGGAGGGTTATTTAAGTACATACCCTGACCTCCGTAACCCATTAAAATTACATAAAGATCGGGTAAATTCAGCGTATTGCCCTGATTAATATGATCTTGCCAGAATTTAGCAAAACGATTGACGGCATTGTAAGGATGATCTTGGTTTCCACGTGGTAAACCGACGGGAGCACCCATATTGGCATTACCAAAACTGGTCAATCCTGTCCAATTAATGGTAGTAAAGTTGACGCTATAGATTTCTGGCAGAGATAGAGTGAATACATTATTTAAACCCTGGGTAATTCTTTCATCTGGCGGTAATAATGTACCGTGACCATAGCTATTAGATTGTCCAAGAACGATGAATAGTGGTGCATCATTGGCTTCCCATGACAAATATTTTATTTCGGGAGAGTGAAGCGGTTTGTTTATCATCAGTTTCCCCTTTAACTATATGAATTAATTAGATATCGCACTCCTTGCCAAAAAATTATTTATGTCAGATAAAGTGTACATGGTTAATTAATCCGATCTATTTTTCTTAATTCAAATAAAAACAATCTGTTATTTTTCTGATTATAAGTTATGGAATAGATTTTTAAATAACTTTTTTCTCAGTCAGATAAATATAATATGTTTTGTTATTTAATTTTCATTTACTCGCTGATAAATTTGATAACTTATCTTAATAAAGGTATATCCAGTAAATGCTAAGTTGTAGATAGTATTTTATCTATATTTATCTTATGCCTATTAAAGCAGGGTGCACGTTCTGAAAGAGTGACTGGTTTTTATTTTACTCTCGCCATTGGGGTATATAGTAATCAATTCATCACATATAAATTAATATATCCTTTCTTTATATTAAACAAGCAATATTTTTACTTGTATTTAATTGTTTGATTTATATGGAATGACTGTTTTTCATTCTGAAATGATTGTGTCAAATTACCTTAATGGTGAATAATGTTTTTTTGATATAAAATTTCATTTTTGTTGATTTGATATTGTCTTTTATATTTTAAAAAATTTAATTAATAAATGATTTTTGAATTTGTTTTATCGAAGTTAATTTAACGTTTTTTGTTTATTAAATGATAAATATAAAGGATGTTCTGAGGTAATAAGCAAAAAAATATAAATTATTTTTATATTATCCTCTTATTAGAGAAGTGGGCTGCATCTTATCCCATCATAAAATGTCTCATTGAAATCCCACCGACGGATTTTCATATTGCTATCAATTAATGATTCATCCAGCATAAAAAAAGACATAGCAGGATAAGTTAGAAAAATATTTAGCATCACCTGCCCATATTGAATTATGTGATGAGATTTTATGTCCTGTTCTTGAAAATAGCGTAAATTCGTTAATTGTATTCGATATTACACGGTGAGAATCCCGGCATGCTAAAACATGTTTTTACGAAACGACCCAAAAATAGCACGGTTAAGTGGCTGAATCCCCCGCTTTATTGGGAAACTGATATGGGATTGTGCAGAATAAAACCTGCATCTGGGACGGATTTTTGGCGAGAAACGTATTTTGGTCATACGGCGGATAATGGACATGCTTTATTGGCTTCTTTCTGTAGCAGTATTGTGATTTCAACGGATGTTATTTTTTCACCTCAGCATGATTATGATCAGGCTGGATTAATGATCCGTTTGTCCGATAAAAATTGGATAAAGTTTTCAGTGGAACTGGAGCCAGACAGAACGATTAAACTTGGTACTACAGTGACATCGCAAGGAATATCAGATTGGTCTGGTGAAGTGATAGCGACTACTGATACTTCGATACCCAATAAAGCATGGGCTGGTATCTATGCTGCTTGCCCACGGGAATCCGGATTTATAGCGAACTTTGAAAAGACATCAATGAGGGCAATAAAATGATTCGATTTAACGGTAAGGTTGTCATTATTACTGGCGCAGGCAGCGGCATTGGCGAAGCTACAGCAAAGCGTTTTTCACAAGAAGGAGCCATTGTTGTATTGGCTGGGCGAGATACTGATAAGCTTAGCCGTGTATTCAGTGAATTATCATCGAATAAAGCGTTGGTGATTCAAACAGATGTAGTAAACCGTGAGTCGGCCAAACACATGGTTGATGAGACGATCAGGCATTTTGGTCGGATAGATATTCTGGTCAATAACGCAGGTATATATGTGGTTGGCGATTTATTGAGTGTTTCGCAGGAAGAAGGTAATGACGTTCTGGCTACCAATCTGAATGGTGTACTTAATTGTAGTTATTTTGCTTTGCCACATTTAATCGAAAGTAAAGGGTGTATTGTTAATAATGCCTCTGTATCAGGGTTAGGAGCCGATTGGGGAGGTGTTCATTATTGTGCGGCAAAAGGTGCCGTGGTTAACTTGACCCGTGCCATGGCGCTGGATCATGGAGCACAAGGTGTTCGTGTCAATGCGGTGTGCCCAAGTTTAGTGATGACACCTATGACTGCGCGTTTTGACGATGAAACTCTGCAACATTTTAATAACCGCATTCCGTTAAAAAGAGCGGGTCAACCTTCCGACGTCGCAGCAGCCATTGCATTTTTGGCCAGCGACGATGCCAGTTTTATTAATGGGGTGAACCTGCCGATAGATGGCGGAGTAACCGCATCCAATGGCCAGCCTAATTTTAATTAATAAACTTTTAGCGAAAAAGCGGCTCCCAAAATGGTGGAGCCGCTCAATTTCAACCCACTAACGTTCAATCCACTAACTGGATTGAATAATTCGATGCGGTTAAGTAACTTGGGTTGTTACTTTAGCCAATTCACAGAGTGAAGGATGAGTAAACAGTGTCGCCAATGGAATCTCCATGCCTTGCTCCCGCATACGTGCCAGTAATTGTATTGCTATTAGAGAATGCCCTCCCAGTGCGAAGAAATTGTCATGGCGACCAACCTGTTCCAGTTTCAACAATTTCTGCCAGATCTGGGCCAGTACGGTTTCCACATCACCGATGGGAGCTTCATAGCCGGAGGCTACAGCGGCAGGTTGCTCAGATGTCGGTAGTGCTTGGTGATCGTATTTACCATCAGGGGCTAATATTAACGGATCTTGTGGGTAGTCGGCCTGTGTGGCCTTGAAATCGGCCAATAGCTGCTGGCGTTCGGTGGCAGACATAATGGCTATGTCCATGATTGGCCGTTGAGGTTGATTTTCCAGCGCTTCAACCAGACTTGCCAAAGCAGTAGTCATATAACCTATCAGACGTGACGGATCAATTCCTGACACAGCTTGGGCAGACAACAGAAAGCTTTTGCCCAAATTATCTACAGCTAAATAGAGGGGATAGTGAGTTCTCTCCTGTCCTGTGACCAGATGTATACCTTCCCATCCGGTATTGGTCGTATTCGATTTGCTGTGTTTTGATTGACTATGTTTCAATTGACTATGGCGATAGTTAAGGAGTGCATTGAAAAGCGGCAAGGGAGGAGTGACCCCGCTACAGCGTTGAGCCGCCGCCAGAGGAGCTTGCTCGTGCTCAAGTAATCGCGCCAGACTGCGGTAGGCCTCTTGCACGGTTGCCTGTACGCTATTTTCGGCAAGCTGGAACCGCACAGGCAGCGTATTAATAAACAGCCCAAGAATATGTTCAAGATCGGCACTTTCCTGCATACGTCCCAGTAAGACTGTCCCGAAGACAACATCATCCCGCCCGCTTATTTTTGCCAGCACTTGTGCCCATGCGACATGAAATAGTGCTCCGGGGCTGACTCCCTGATGGCTTGCCTGTTTGCGGATACTTCTGGACAGTGCGGCATTAAGTGGCCTGATAACTTCAGTTATCGGTCTATCTCCACTGTAGACATCCAGTATTCCGAAAGGGGCGGTCGGTGTGTCCACGTCGGCGAGCATCTCTCGGAAAAAGGCTTCATGGGCTGATATTGGTGCATGCAAGGACTGGGCAATAAAGTGACGATAAGGCAATGCAGGGGGCAATTGCCCGGTACTCTGGTGCAAAAGTTCGTTGATTTCAGCAATGATAAGACCCAGCGATACATGGTCATTAAGTATATGGTGGCAGCAGAAGGCCAGTAACCATTCACCTTGATGCGGATCATAGGCGATATCGGCAGAGAATAACGGTGCCTGACTCACATCGAGACGGTGCCGGTATGGATCTGTATGCGCCAGTAACTGAGATGGTACGTCTTTATCGTTGTCTGGCATAAAGGTGTTGATGTGCAGGGAAGCCTGACGCCAGACAACTTGTACTGGCTGTGTTAAGCCTTCCCAGCAAATGGCAGTGCGCAGAATATCGTGACGGTTAATGATCTGTTGCAAGGCCGCCAGAAAAGCATCAAGGCGATCGCGGGTGTCGAAAGCAAACAAGGTATGCAACAGATAAACGTCTCCTTGTGTTTGCAGCAGATGGTGGAACAGCATACCTTCCTGTAATGGTGCGAGTGGATAGATATCCTGAATATTGGTAACACCATCAGAAAGGGTCGCGGCGATAGTATCAATTTCGTGTTGCGTCAGAGAAACCAGCGGCAGCATATCGGGAGTGATGGCGGTGCAGCCATCAGGGATGAGATTGGGCGGTACGGTATACGTAGTTGCATTCTCTTTGGTTACCTGCATTACTTTTGCCATCTCAGCCAGTGTTGGAGCGGAGAACACTGTACGAATATCAAGACTCCAGCCTAGGTTACGCAGTCGTTCGATCAGGCTGATTACCATCAGTGAATGACCGCCCAGCTCAAAGAAATTATCATAACGACCCACCTTTTCCAGCTCTAATAATATTTGCCATATCTCGGCCAGCGCTATTTCCCTGTCGCCGAGCGGTGCTTCATAAGCGCGGGTCACAATTGATGCTTGATCCGGCATCGGCAGTGCCTGACGGTCGAGCTTGCCATTTGGTGCGAGTGGGAACGCATCCAGTGTCACAAATGCGCTGGGCAGCATATATTCGGCAAGATGCTGCGCGAGTTGTTGTCGCAGTTCCGCTGGCACAAGCTCTGTATTGGGTTCTGCGATCAGATAAGCAACAAGACGCTTATCGCCCCCTGTTTTTTCATAAGAAGCATCCTCGCGGGCAAGTACGATCGCCTCACGCACGCCGTAGCATTGCATCAATCTGGTTTCAATTTCTCCCAGTTCGATACGGAAGCCGCGTAGCTTGACCTGAAAATCATTGCGACCAAGGTATTCGATATTGCCGTCAGATCGCCAGCGAGCCAAGTCGCCGGTCTTATACATGCGAGCGTTGGGGTGTTCGCTGAATGGATCAACGACAAATTTCTCTGCTGTCAGTTCTGGTTGATTTGAATAACCACGGGCGACCCCCATACCACCAATATAGATTTCGCCGCTTACGCCGATAGGAACCGGCTGACTGAGCGCATCCAAAATATAGATACGTGTATTGGACAATGGCCGACCAATCGGGATGTTGTTGGTGATAGATGGAAGATGTTTGTTATCTACCATCATGTTTTTATCTACCATTATGTTTCTATCTACCATCATAGTTGAGGCAGTAACGGTGATCTCGGTGGGGCCATAGGCGTTGATCCAGCGGCAGGATTGTATTTCCGGGCACGACAACCAGTCCATTAAATAGCGGGGTTCTACTTTATCACCCCCAACAATAACGGTGCGTAGATAGGGGCTGAAACCGCTGCGTCCTGCCCTCATTTCTTGTACCCAATGGTGCCAGAACGCGGTCGGTATATTTATGATAGTCACTTTTTGTTCACGCAAAAAATCGACAAAAGTGATATTTGGTATCTTGATATGGGGTGGGCGCAGAACCAGAGTGGCACCCGATGCCAGAGTAGGGAAAATATCCGATACTGAAATATCAAACGCGACGGTGACAAATTGCAGGATGCGATCGCCCAACTGAGGTTCACTGACCTGAAACTGGGCATGGATGAGGCTCACGACATTGTGATGTTCCAGCATGACACCCTTTGGATGTCCGGTTGAGCCAGAGGTATAGATAATATAAGCCAAGTGGTGTGGCTGGAGTCCGATTTGTTCGCTGCCCGGATTATGCACAGGCTGTTTTTTTATGTGACTTTGGTGAGTTTCATCGTCCAACAGCCAGATGGGGATGTCTTGTATGGGTAAGCATGTCTGTAAGTGTTTCTGAGTCAGCAGTATTACAGGTTTGCAGTCGGACAACTGATAAACCAATCGTTCGGAGGGATATTCTGGATCGAGCGGGATGTAACCGGCACCTGCTTTTAAGATCCCGAACAGGCCGATGATCATGTCTAAACCCCGTTCAACATGAATTGCCACACGATCATCAGGGCGTACACCAAAAGCAATCAGGCTATGTGCCAGTTGATTGGCGCGGTGGTTCAAATCGTGATAACTCAAAGATTGCTCTTCAAAGACTACCGCAGTGGCATCTGGTGTGCGTTGCGCTTGCGCTTCGAATAGTTGATGAATCAGCATATCTTGCGGGATATCTGTTTGAGTGGGGTTGAATTCCACCAACAATTGCTGGCGCTCCGAAGCTGATAATATTGGCAGACGAGCAATGGTTTGTGTCTCATCGGTTGTCATGGCAGTCAGCACACTGGTGAGATAACCCACCATGCGTTCAACTGTCGTCCGGTCGAATAGATCCGTAGCATATTCCAGATAACCATTGAGTCCATCCATAGTTTCGGTCAGTGACAGCGTCAGATCAAAGTATGCGCTGCGATGTGGCTGTTCTACCAATGAGACAGCTAAACCAGATAATTCAAGGGGTTGGGTAGCGGTATTGTTGAGAGCCAACATGACCTGAAAGATCGGGCTGTAACTCAGGCTGCGCTCAGGTTGCAGGATTTCCACTAATTGTTCAAAAGGAAGATCTTGATGTGCATAGGCCGCCAGTGCCCGTTCACGGACGTGAGCAAGCAGATCAGCCACTGAGTTGCTTGACTCCAATTCAACACGTAGAGGCAGGGTATTGACGAAAAAGCCGATCAGCCCCTCAAGTTCACTCTGTGAACGGTTGGCGACGGGCGTCCCGATGACGATATCATCCTGTCCGCTCAGGCGGGCAAGCACGATCCCCCAAGCTGCCAGCAGGGTCATAAATAACGTCGTATCCTGACGTTGTCCCAGTGCTTTGAGAGCAGACAATAAGTCTGCATTCAGGCGAACGGGCACGAGATCGCCTGAGTAACCTTGCTCTGGTGGACGAGAGCGGTCGGTGGGGAGAGCCAGCAATGTCGGTGCGTTCTGAAGTTGCTTTTGCCAAAAATCCTGTTGTTCAGTGAGAACCTCTCCTTGCAGCCATTTTTGTTGCCAGACAGCATAGTCGGCGTATTGGATGGGGAGGGGCGGTAAAGGTGCCGCATTTCCCCCCAGTGCAGCACGATAGAGTGCGCCCAACTCGCGGAACAATATGCCCATCGACCAACCATCGGTGATGATATGATGCTGGGTGAGGATCAGCCTGTGTTCTTCGTTCGCCAGTTGCAGCAATCGCCCCCGAATCAATGGCTCACTAGTAAAATTAAATGGAGTTTGTGTTTCGAGTTCCATCAACTCGTCAATACGGGTTATGCGAGTTGTTCCGTCTAAACTGCGCAGATCATGGTGGGTCAAGGCAAAGCCGATATCTGCGGCATCAATGTGCTGGTAAGGTTGCTCATCAATCAGGACAAAACGGGTACGCAAACTTTCATGCCGGCTGACGAGACGGTCAAGCGCAGCCGTAAACGCAGCATGATCGAGATACCCGCTGAGATGCATAACTATCGGGATCTGATAAGCCAGATTGACTTCGGTATTGAGGCGGGTGAGGAACCACAAGCGTTGTTGAGAGAAGGAGAGTGGCAGTGGTTGGCTGCGCTCGGTAGCAGGAATAACGATTTGGGTTGTCACAGGTGTGTCGGTAAGTTTGGCAGCCAAGTCGGTAAGGACAGGATGAGCAAAGAGTTGCTGCAAACGCAATTCCCGCGCCAGTTTCTGGCGTATTCGTGCGGCAAGTTGGATTGTAAGCAGGGAATGACCACCGAGTTCAAAGAAATGATCATGACGGCCAACTTGTTCCAATTTCAGCAGTTCTTGCCAAATTTCGGCCAGCCCCGTTTCCATGTCTCCGATGGGTGCTTCATAATTGCGGGTTACCAGTGCCGTCTGGTCTGGTATTGGCAGTGCCTGACGGTTGAGTTTGCCATTGGGCGTCAATGGGAAGGCATCAAGCGTCACAAAGGCACTGGGCAGCATATATTCGGCAAGATGTTGTGCAAGTTGCTGGCGCAGTTCTGCCGATATCAGTGTTGTATTCGGTTCGGCGAGCAGATAAGCAACCAGACGTTTTTCGCCCCCTGTTTTTTCATAAGAAGCATCCTCACGGGCAATCACAACCGCCTCGCGTACATTGTGACATTGCACCAGTCTGGCTTCGATTTCGCCGAGCTCAATACGGAAGCCACGTATCTTGACCTGAAAATCATTACGACCGAGGTATTCAATATTACCGTCAGGCAACCAGCGAGCCAGATCGCCGCTTTTGTATAGTCGGGCATCAGGGTCTGTAGAAAAAGGATCAGAAAGGAAGTGTTCTGCGGTTAGCTCAGGAAGGTTCAGATAACCTCGGGCGACACCGACTCCTCCAATGTAAAGCTCACCTGTCACACCTATTGGAACAGGTTCTCCGTGGTTATCAAGAAGATAAATTTGGGTATTGGCGATAGGCTTCCCTATGGGGACTTGTCCGATATAACGATCCGATACACATTGCCAGGCGGTGACATGAATCGCTGCTTCAGTAGGGCCATATAAATTATACAATTGGCAGTGGGCAAAATGGGACAGACATTTCTGTTGTAAGGCATAAGGAAACGCTTCGCCACTGCATAAAATGTGGCGCAGGGAAGGGCAGCGTCCGGCGGGAATAGCATTAAGAAACTGTTGTAACATGGCAGGCACAAAGTGGATGATAGTAATCCTGCGCCTTTCTATCTCGGACAATAAATAATGCGGATCTTTATGTCCATCAGGGCAAGCCAAAATTAATTGAGCGCCAAACATCAGGGACGGGAATAGCTCCCAAACGGAAACATCAAAACTGAACGGTGTTTTCTGCAAAACACGATCCTGCGGGGTTAATTGATAAGTCTCCTGTGCCCAGAGTAAACAATTCACGACACTGCGGTGCTCATTCATTACCCCTTTGGGCAAACCTGTCGAACCAGAGGTATACATCACATAAGCCAAATGGCGTGAGATCAGGCCAAGAGTCTGGGGGGCTGGGTTATTGGTTGGCATGTCCGCAGTAAGGGAGGCAAGATTGTTGAGATCTACAATAGGTACGGTGCTGGTCGGCGGCTTGAGTAACGTTGTTTGGGTAAGCAAGGCAACCGGAGCGGCATCTTCAAGTATATAGGCCAGCCGTTCGGCTGGATAGCTTGGATCGAGCGGAACATAGGCACCGCCGGCCTTAAGGATAGCGAGTAATCCCACCACCATGACAGGACTACGTTCAGAACAAATCGCTACCCGATCATCCGGGCAGACACCTAAGGCAATCAGATAATGCGCTAAACGATTGGCTCGCTGGTTCAGTTCATCGTAACTCAGTGATTGCTCTTCAAAGACGACAGCAATCGCATCGGGATTGTGCTGTACTTGCTTTTCAAATACTTGGTGAATCAACGCATTTTGCGGGAAATTTGCCGCTGTATTTTGAGAGGATGAAAAGTCTTGAGAAGATTGAGCTGTGTTGAAATCCACCAGCAACTGTTGACGCTCCCTGACAGGCAAAATAGAAATATCCAGAATTGGCTGGTGGGGTGAGGTTCCCAGCGCTTCGACCAATCCCGTCAGGGCAGTGGTCATATAGTTGATAAGACGAATCGGCTCTATGTCTGATACGGTTTGAGCAACCAAACTAAATCCATCTCCCCAATCATCTACAAACAAACCGATGGGATAATTACTTCTCTCTTCTTGCATCAGCAGGCGTATGCCTTTCCATTTAGCCAAGGTGGTATCCGATTGACTATGACGATAATTGAGTAGTGTATTGAAGAGCGGCAAAGGTGGTATCACGCTACTACAATGCTGGGCCTGTGTCAGTGTCGCCTGTTCGTGCTCCAGTAGCCTCATCAAACTGAGGTAAGTCTCTTGAACGGTTGTCTGTGTACTATTACCCGTAAGCCTGATCCGAATGGGCAAGGTATTAATAAGCAGCCCCATAACTTGATCGATGCCAGCACTACCTTGCATACGTCCCAGCAGGACCGTACCGAAGACCACATCATCACGCCCACTGGTTTTTGCCAGCACCAGAGCCAAAGCAACATGAAACAATATACTGGAGCTGACACCCTGACGCCGGGCTTGTGTGCGGATAGCTTTGGACAGTGCGGTATCAAGTGGTTGTTTGGTCTCCGATATCTGCCTATCTCCACTGTGAATATCCAGTATCCCGAAAGGAGCCGTTGGTACATCTATATCAGAGAACTCTTTACGGAAATAGGCTTCGTGATCTGAAGCAGGCACATACAGAGATTGGGCGACAAAGTTACGGTAAGGTAATACTGGGGGTAACTTTTCAGCAGGGAGGTTGTCAAGATGCCCACTTTCGGTATGGCTACGTAATAATACATCGATTTCATCAATGATACGTTCCAGTGTCATATGATCACAGATTAAATGATGGAGACACAAAGCCAGCAACCACTCACCCTGATGTGGATGATAGACAATGTCGGCAGAGAATAGCGGCGCCTGACTCACATCAAGACGGTACTGATGGGGATCAGTGTGTGATAGTAATTGAGAAGGAATATCCTGCTCGCTATTCGGTAAAAATGTATTAATGTTCAAAGATGCTTGCCGCCAGACGACTTGCATCGGCTGTGCCAGTCCCTGCCAGTAGATTGAAGTGTGCAGAATATCGTGACGGTTAATGATCAGTTGTAAGGCAGCCAGAAAGGTATCGAGCTGTTCGCGGGTATCGAAGGCAAGCAAATTGCGTAACAGATAAGTATCTCCCTGTTTCTGTAACAGATAATGGAACAAAATTCCTTCCTGTAGTGGCGAGAGCGGATAGATGTCCTGGATATTGGCAGCACCATCAGGAATAGTGGCGACGATGGCATTAATTTCATGCTGGGATAGAGAAACTAAAGTCAACATGTCGGGTGTAATAGCAGTACAGCCGTCAGGGATGAGATTGGGCGGCATTGTGAACATAACTGCATGTTCTTGCTCCATATTTCCTTGATCTGTATCCTTCTGAGCCGACAGTATCGCTTTTGCCATCTCGCTCAGTACAGGCTTGGTGAATACATTTCGTATGTCAAGAGTCCACCCCAGATCGCGCAGTTTTTCGATCAGACTAACGGCTATCAGCGAATGCCCGCCAAGCTCAAAAAAGTGGTCATAGCGGCTGACACATTTCACTCCAAGTAACATTTGCCAAATTTGGCTCAGGGTGGTTTCTGCTTCTCCTATAGGCGCTTGGTAACTACGTGTGACGATTGCAGTATGATCTGGTTTAGGGAGCGCCTGACGATCGAGTTTGCCATTGGGTGTCAGAGGGAAGGCATTGAGTGTCACAAAGGCACTGGGTATCATGTATTCTGCAAGATGCTGCGAAAGCTGTTGCCGCAATGCCATTGGCTCCAGTTCAACATCTGCCTCAGGCAGCAGGTAGGCAACCAGATGCTTTTGAGCCGAAAGGTTTTCATGGGAAAGGCTTTCACCGGAAAGGTTTTCGCAAGGCAGCACCACAGCTTCACGTACGCCGTGGCATTGCCGCAGTCTTGCCTCGATCTCGCCCGGCTCAATGCGGAAACCACGTAATTTAACCTGAAAATCATTACGGCCGAGATATTCAATATTGCCATCGGGTAGCCAACGCCCCAGATCGCCCGTTTTGTACATACGTGCGCTATGCGCAGAAGAGAAGGGATCGGTGAGGAAACATTTGGCGGTGAGTTCGGGACGATTCAGGTAGCCGCGGGCAACGCTGACGCCAGCGATATAAATTTCTCCCGCTACCCCCAGCGGAACGGGCTGACCGTAAATGTCGAGGATATAGATTTGGGTATTGGGGATGGGATGACCAATCGGCGGTGCATGGTTTTCCCGATTATCACTGTCTTCCTGACTTTCACTCCGGCAGCTTTTGCATAGGTAAATCGTGGCACAAACAGTGGCTTCCGTCGGGCCATACGCATTGATCATCTGTCGTCCTTGCGCCCAGCGTTTGACCAGCGTAGGCGGACACGCTTCTCCTCCTACGAGTAAGGTTTGCAGTGTTGCCGGAATGGTATCCATTGTTGCCAGGATGGTAGGGGACAAGAGCGCGTGAGTGATGGCATGAGTCTCTAAATAGTGGGACAGCGTTGTTCCCGGCAGAAGATTATCTCGTTTGGCAAGGTAAAGGCCAGAACCCGCCAATAGTGCCATACAACATTCCCAAATACAGGCATCGAAACTGTTTGAGGCAAACTGCAAAATTCGGCTGTCTGGAGTGATGGCCAGTGTGTCTTGCTGAGTAGTAATCAAATTACACAAACTGTGATGTTCGATCATGACCCCTTTGGGGTGTCCCGTGGAGCCTGAGGTGTAAATGACATAGGCCAGATGGTGTGAAGTCAGTCCCATTGCCTGAATTATGGGGTTTTCTTCTGATTTTGCACCCAAAACAGAACATTCTTGAGTATCAAGTAGTATGGTTGGCAGGTTATTGTTCCACGTTTCTACCATCATCGTCTGAGTAATCAGGGCCACGGGAGCTGAATCATTGAGCATATACGTCAGCCGTTCGGTCGGGTAAGTCGGATCGAGAGGCACAAAAGCACCACCAGCCTTGAGGATACCCAATAAACCGATCATCATTTCCAGACTGCGTTCAATACAAATCGCCACCCGATCATCAGGGCGCACACCGAGAGTAATCAGATGATGTGCCAGACGGTTGGCTCGTTTGTTCAGTTCATCGTAGCTCAGCGATTGCTTTTCAAAGACCACGGCAATGGCATCCGGTGTGCGTTGCACTTGTGCTTCGAACAGTTGATGAACCAACATATCCTGCGGGAATTCGGTTTGGGTAGCGTTGAAATCCACCAATATCTGCTGGCGCTCAGTGTCGGGCAGAATCGACAGATTGGCTATTTTTGTATTCGTAAGGGATGGCATCTCCAGAGAAGTAAGAGCGGAATCAAGCAAGACAGCAAGACGGGACTGGAGCGCCATAACCTCTGTGATACTCATATAATCAGGAGAAAAATAGAACTCAATGGAAAGCGGGGAATAATCTTCAGGATGAGCGGTATTTGTGTATTGCTTGACTCTGACAGAAAGAGGATAAGGGGCACCAGAATGCAGGTCAAAAAGTTTAACGTTGGTGCCCTCTCCTTCCATGTGCAGATTAGCTTTAAACGGCTCGAGAGATAAAGTGACATCAAATAATCGAGCATTCCCGACTTTCTGCTGGATATGTGTTTGTCGGTTGAGATCTACAATGGGAAAGCGTTGGTGCTCATAGCAAAGACTCATTTCGGTCGCGGCTTTTTGCATGACATCACGGAGTGTATCCTCCGGTGAAATGGTTACGCCGATGGGGAGCACGGATGCGAACATTCCCATCGTGTGCTTTTGTCGCGTATTTTTGCGGTTGTGTACGGGAATACCAATAACAATCTCATTCACATTCGCCGTCCGTGCGAAATAGCAAGCCAGAACGGCATACATGAAATGCAGGAGGGGCAATCCCTGACCACCAACGGTTTTTTCGATACGTTTAAAAAGCACCTGATCTATTGACCAAACAATAGGCTGAAAAACAACGTCTTTGGCTTGTTTATGGCTTATAGTGTTATTGGAATGGACAGGCTGGAGCAAAGGGGGAGGCAGATTATCATAACGCCTCATCCAAAATTGCATATCGTGTGAGTAGTGTTCAGAAGCAAGATAATCGAGGTTATCTGCAATAAAATCCAGATAAGAGTGAGCTGAGTTATTCAGTGTTTCTCCTTTCATCAGGCGGTTATAGGCATCGATAACCTTGTTAACCAGTATGAACAGACCAGTGCCATCAATGATCAAATGATGACAGCAAAACTGCCAGTACTGACAGTTGTTGTTTACTCGCAATAATTTGGAACGCCACAGCACCTCATTCAAGTGAAATGGGCGCATGAACTCGGTATTCATGTATTTTTTTACTCTGATTTCAGCATCTGAATACGATGAAAAATCATGTATATCCACGGTCACAGGGAGAGAATTAACAACCTTTTGGACGGGTAAAGCATGGGTGTTGATAAGGCGCAAACGTAGAGCATCATGACAATAAACAACGGCTTCAAAGGCACGGGTAAATAATTTTTCATTCAACTCTCCTTCGACGCAGATAAAAAAGTAGAGATTGTAGTTGGAAGAACTGGGATGAATTGCCTGATCAAACCAGACGGCTTGCTGAGGTGAGCTAAGAGGGTGTGCATGAGAGACGAGAGAACCGTCATCATCAATTGATAAGGAAGTATTTTGGAAGTGATTATGGCTGCATATCATATTCATATCTCCTTTGTAATAGTTTGATTTAGTTTATTTATTAGAAGATAAGGAAATTATTACTCTGGTTAATCAGATCTATCTATGGCAAAAACTATGGCAAAAAAATGAACGGATTGTGGATGACAAAGTTGGATTTTTATACTGTCTATGTAGGTATTTGAGAGATAACAAAGTTAAATTAACTGAGATAATTTTCAATGTCGATACTTTTTGTTGAACTAAGGTTTTTAGTCAATCAGGGGGCAAGACAGTGATAATTGTCATAGCCGTCATATTGTTGGGCTTTTGTGGCAGTCTATCTAAGTGCAGGCGGGGGAATAAGCTATGTGGGTAGAAGTGGTTTTTAACGTATGTCAGTGTCTATAATTAAAGACTAAATCACTGGTTAATCCTAATAAAGCTAAAATAATATAGCACTATCTATAGTACTCTCCATCATGCTATCCATTTTAATATTGACGGCTTTTTATAAGAAATCAATTTGCATTATTTTATGGGAATTATCTTATTGTGTTTAATTGTTTTTATATTTCTTGAGAATAGACTTTTTTGATTTTTATTTTATTTTGAGAACTTGAATTATTTTCATTTTGTGTGATGAATAGAGTTTCTAATTTATCTTCATTGTCAGTTATAAATAAATTTGTTTTGATGTTTGTTATTAATGATTTTTTACTGAAGTGGTATTTTTAATATTGTTTTCTATTAAAAACAAAAAGTTGGGTTGGGCTAATGGTATTCTTTAAATGGTATATTGTATTCATTGAATAAAGTGTTATGTAATTAATTCTGGGTATAATTATTTTTATTGTTGCAATGAATCTTTATTAATTGACAGAAATAAATGAACCTGTGAGAATTTATTGCTATTGTTTGTGTGGTTAATTTTCGCGTATTTAATTGCAAATGAGGGCTGTATGAATAAATATATCTCTGTCGTATATGAGGAGTTATCCTCTATTCTTTTTATAGAAAAAAATGACATTAAAGAAAATTCTTCATTAATTAATGAATTGGGGGCTGATTCTTTAGATGTCATTGATTTATCGTTTAATTTAGGCAAAAAATTCGGAATAACAATGCCGACAAAAAGTGTTTTTGCTCATGCCAATGAAATTCTTTCTGAAAGCGTTCTGGCGAAGTTATTGAATGAGAATGTTCTAACGCAAGAAGGTAAGAGATTGCTGATTCATAGTTGTTACAATTATACAGAAGTACAGCTGAATTCTATTAATACTTTGGGGGATGTGTTTGGTGAAACTAATGTACATAATTGGGCTTCATTATGTCAGAAAGTTTGTGAATCCAATGGGAAAAGTGCTGATGAAATCATTATTGGCGAAATAGAAAAATATTGCTCAGATATTCTTAATGAATCAGGACGTATATCCTGAAGAAATAAAGATTAATAAATTGTTGTTTTAATGTAAATAAAGAGTGCATAACTTTAATTAAATATTGTTAAGGTAGAAATCACTATGGCTGGTATACCTACAGATAGAATTGCTGTAACCGGTTATGGTTTGATTGTTCGTAATCATGATTGCCCAAGTGATTTATTTAATTCATTGGCAGAAGGGAAATCACTTATCTGTGAAGATGAGCTATTAAAGGAGTATGGGATAGAAAATGTTCCCAGTGCCAAGTTATCGTCGAAAGATATAGATAGGTTACGTAATCAATTTAATTTTACAGGACAATTATCCAATAATCGTGTTTTTTTGATGGCCTATGGTGCAGCATCAAAGAGTCTGCATATGGCGGGATTAGCAGATAAAGAGCTGAATCAAGCTAACTGTGAATTATTTTTTGCTAATAATAAGATGTTTCTTGACAGTAAATCTTTATCTCATTACTTCAATGATGAAGAAACGTCCTATCCGTCAAAATATATTGATATTGAACATTTCGGGGAGTTAATTCCCCCCTATGAACTTGTTAAGGAATTGGCAAAGCGTTTGCATGTTCCGGCCTTGCCAAAGGTTTACAGTGATGCCTGTATTGCAGGTATGAGCGCACTTTATTCTGCATGTCAGAATCTCAAAAGTGGCAAACTTGATATCGCATTGGTTGGTGCTTCAGAAGAAGCCACCCATCCGATCATGCAGATATTATTTAAGAAAGTCAGGGCGCTTTATGATGGTAGGTTCGCAGACTTACATCAATGTTCACGGGCTTTCGATAAAGACAGGGCAGGCTGTGTTCTTGCCGATGCCGCTGCATTTTTAGTCGTAGAACGCTATTCCCATGCAGTTGCCAGAAAAGCACCAATATTGGCTGAAATTGCCGGAATATCCCGACAGTCTGAAGGATATAGGATGACATCAACCGACTTATCCGGTCGATATTATCTTAATTCTATGTCTGTGGCTTTGCAGGAGGCCGGATTACTACCGGAAGAGATAGATCATATTAATTCCCATGGTACTTCCACGGTGAATAATGATCTTGCAGAAAGCAAAGCGATTCATGCGCTTTTCTCCCATAATCCTCCGGTTATATCCACGAAATCAGCGACAGGGCATTCACTTGCCGTTAGTGGGCTATTGGAGGCCATACTTTCTATTGAGACACTGAAAAATGGGCTTATTCTTCCCAGCTTGAATTTTTCTGAATCGGGAAAAATGGATGACATTATTAATGTCAACAACTCAGCAAAAGCCATGTCCGTCAATTACATCATGAGCAATTCTTTTGGGTTTGGCGGTGAAAACAGCAGCCTGATATTAAAACGGGCTGAGGGGTAAATCATGGGAATTTATATTACCAGTGGAGTGAGTTTGCTTCCCGATGGCCTGAGTATGGATGACATTATTCATGGCAAAATACAAGAGGTCCATTTGTCAAACAGTTCCCTGAATTTGTCCAATATTTTAGGAGAACGGTGTATTGATGAAACGTCTTTTGTCATGCCACGTATGGATAAGGTAGTTCGGCGAGTAGCAAATGCACAGAGCAGATGGGTGCTCTATACCGGGATTAAAACTTGGGAAAACAGTTTTGGCGATAAGTTTCCTCCTGAACAACGGGGGTTATTTATTGGATTGGGAACCAGTGATGCTGATGACAGTTCAATTCCCATCGCTTTTGATGCAGAAAATGATGAGGACTATGTTTCAAGGGCATTAATTGAAACCCCTCCATTGATGGGATTGACACTGTTAAACACTTCAACGGTCAGTCATTTGTCCCAACATCTTGATATTACCGGTGATAATGGATTCTTTTCCCCTCATGTCGATGCTGGGGGAAACGCATTTTTGGAAGGTTATTACAGCATTAAGGAAGAGCACAGCCAGTTTGTTCTGTGTGGGGGCGGTAGCCAGAAAATCTCCACATGGTACTACCTTTCCTATGAACGCCTTATCAAAGATGTTCCGTGGATACCCGCAGAAGCCGCTTCATTTATTACGTTACACGAAGATAGCCATCATGCGGACAGTGAGATTTCCCAAGTGTTTCGCACCACTCTTCACAACCGCGATCATGTGGGGCAACTTCTGACTTGGATGTCGGGAGAAAATAGATTACCTGCTCAAATTATCCATGTTGGGAAAATCACAGCTGAATTCGTGGCACAGGTTGATGACGTGATCCCGTCCGCGTTGCAATTTCATTTAGATAAAGCGATGGGATATTGCGGTGCAGCGGCTCCCTTTGTGGCGATTAACTTGCTCATTGATATGCATAAAAAAGGCCTGACTATCGATAATGTCAATCGAAACGCCAGCTGCCAGCACTCTTCTGATTTGGCATGGATACTGGTTCATGGACTGGAAAATCAATGTATTGCCATTTTACTTCGCATGGGGATGTTTAACGGGGGAGAGCTGTGATGATTTCTGGACATCGTGTGGTGGTTACAGGGATGGGGATCGTCAGTGCCTTCGGGACTGATATTGAGATTTTCTGGAAAAAACTTTGTGATGGGGAATCGGCCGTCAAGCCGTTAGTGTGTGCAGATAATGGGGCGTTGCCAATCAAATATGCGGCTCAAATTGATTTTGATTCATTAATTGCTCAGAACCCCGTTTATTTACCGGAATCAGGCATTACAGACCGACGTGGTGTAATGGGCATAGTTGCTGCGGCTAAGGCATTGGAAGATGCAGGGCTGGCTTCCTTATATTTATCTGAGAAACGGTTGTTGTCTGAGGAACGCATGGGGATTTATGGATGCAGCGGAGTTTCTGACATCACTGAAAATGACAGACATTTTGCTCGCCATCATCATGGTTCGGTTATGCAGGCTATGTTTCAGCAACGCAATAATTTGGGTTCTTATTCCGGCGTAAGATGCAGTAATGATGGCATGGTGGTGGAGATTGCTCGCCGGTTCGGGTTATCTGGTCCTGTTGTCAATGTAAATGCAGCGTGTGCGGGTGCGACTCATGCTATCGGGTTGGCGTGCCAAGCCATCAAAAGGCAAGAGGCTTCCATCATGCTGGCAGGTGGGGCGGATTCCGTCATTAGCCTGCGTACTTTGGTCGGGTTGAATTTATTGGGGGCAACTGCCGTAACCGAAAAATGGGGTAGCAAACTTTGTCGTCCCTTTGATAAACATCGCAGTGGGTTGATTGCGGGCGAAGGCGGGGCTTTTTTGGTACTTGAGAGTGAAGAAAGCGCGTTGCGCAGGGGAGCCAAAATTTATGCGGAGATTAAAGGTTACGGTGCTTCCTTGGATGCCTATAAACTGACGGCCCCTCATCCCGATGGTATGGGCGCTGAAAGTGCTATCAGGCAGGCTATCAGCAGTAGTGGATTGCAGCTGAACCAGATTGATTATATCAATGCTCACGGCACATCCACCCCCCTGAATGATGAACTGGAAACGGCTGTTATCAAACGTATTTTTGGCACTCAGCCGCCATTGGTGTCATCAATCAAATCCATGTTGGGGCATTGGATAGCAGCTGCAGGAGCTATAGAAGCTGTAGCAACGGTTTTGACCGTAAAAGAACAGTTCATTCCACCTACAATCAATCTTGAAACCCCTGATCCGCGTTGTGATTTGGATTACGTTCCACAACAAGGGCGGTCAGCGCCTGTGCATAACGCGATAACAAATTCATTTGGTTTCGGTGGTATTAATTCGTGCTTAGTCATTGGGGAATATGATGAAAGGTAAGAAAATCAAACTCATTGGTTATCACCTGAACTGTGATCATCCGCAATTCAATTGCCCGGTTTCTGACAATGATGAAAGTGCATTGACTACAAATAGCAAACTCAGGCGTTTTTATTCCAAAGGTACGGAAAAATGTCTGATTTCAACCAGAAGGCTATTACTATCATCGGGCCTGAACATTGACGATCCCGCAATAAAATTTGGACTGTATGCCACCCAGTATGGCTATCTTCACCCAATGCCTGGCGAACTACTGCCAGAATGGGAACAAAATGGGATAAGAAATAAACAGAGTATTTATCAGGCCATTTGGGCATCAGAACAGGTAAATCCTTTCCTAATCACATTGTCGCTCAGTAATAACCTACTTGGCGTACTTTCTCAGGAGCTTGCCCTTCAAGGGGACTGTGCTTCTTTTCTACGTGGAAATATTGGGTTGTTATCCGCGTTTAATGAAGCGGAGTTATTGCTGAATAACGGGGTCATTGACTATGCATTAGTTGTTGCTTCTGGCATGGGAAAGATTGATCGTATCGCGCAATCTGATATTTCCGAAACGTTTGTTGAATTTGGCGTTACTTTCATTTTAACCCGTGATGACAAACCGACGCAGAAGGATTGCCCGATTGTTGATATTGCTTCTCTGAGCCGCATGTATCATGAAGGAAATTACTCAGCTGAAACACTGGGTTTTATCAATGACATAGCAGAAGCCATGTCCTCCTCAGCATTGATCGAAAATTTTAATTAACACTATTTAATTAACACTATTTAATTAACAATAGGATTCACTATGGAAAGTTATGCTGCATTTTGTAAGCCTCTGCTTACCCGTGCTTTGGCTTCTATTGGGTTAAACAAGACCTACCACCGGGCTTCTGGAAATTTTCTGTATTGCAAAGATGAAAATGGACAGGAAATACCAATATTGGATCTGCTGGGAGGGTATGGTGCGACATTACTTGGGCACAATTCCCCTTTGATCAGAGAAAAAATCAAACGTTATCTTGATGAAGAAATTCCGGTTCATAACCAATTTTCCATTAGAAAGCCCGCAGCGATGTTGGCAGAAAGATTGAATGAGTTGTTGAAAGAAGAAACTGCAACCAATGGAGATTTTGTATTCTGTTTTGCCAGTACGGGGGCAGAATCAATGGAAGTTGCACTGAAGAGTGTCGAGTTTACACGTAATGCGCAACTTCTCGCATTAGGGCAAGAAGTGGCACAGGCTGCCAACATACTGGACAACGAAGCTGAGGTTGTACTGACGCAAGAGCAGAGACAGCAACTGAAATTGGAAAAAGATCCTACTATCCAGGAGATTAAACTGGCTTTGTCTGTGTTTAATCAATTTCAGTTAGACTCAAAGCCGACATTCCTTGCTCTTGAACATGCTTTTCATGGAAAGATGATGGTGACGGCGAACTGCACACATGGTGCCATGTATCGTGACTATTTGAAGCGGCTGAAAATTAACACGCTTTTTCTCTCTCCTGCCCAATTAGCTGAATTTGTCGAAATGGGGGAAAAAGCCAATGACATTTTAAACAGCTGGTTATGGTTGCCGCAGGAAGAGAATGGTCAAATTGTTTTGACCAAAAAGACATTTAGAACCGTGGCAGCACTGCTGGTAGAACCCATTCAGGGAGAAGGTGGGGTTTATCCACTCAGTGCAGAACAAGTCACTGGTATCAATCGGCTAAAACAGATCCTTGGATGCCCCATTATTGCTGATGAAGTACAGACCGGATCAGGGCGATGTGGATTTTTGGTGGCATCGAGTGATGCGGGTATTGATGCAGATTACTATGTGCTTTCCAAGGCGTTGGGCGGTGGATATGTCAAAATTGGTGTCGTTGCAATTCGCCAGAAAAGTTTTACGCCGGGGTTCGATTTAATCCAAAGCTCAACGTTCGGTGAAGATGATTTCTCCTGCCGGGTTGCGCTTGATTATATAAACCTGCTGCATATTGATCAGCGTAAGCTGCTGACGCAAGTTATCCAACTGGGAAATGAATTCAAAACGCGGCTGGAGGATTTAAAAGAGCAATATCCTGACGTCATCCAAGAAGTTCGTGGCAAGGGGTTGATCTGGGGAGTCGAATTCTATGATGTGATTAATTCAGATTCCTACATTCTGCAAAATATCGCAGCACAAGGCAGTTTGGGCTATGTGATCAGTGGTCATTTACTGTGTGGCAGCCATATTCGAGTGGCGCCTTCAGGCAGTGCAGCCAACGTGATTCGTGTGGAGCCATCTGTATTTCTGGAACTTTCACAGGTTATCCGTTTTATCGAAGCGCTTTCCCGCGTTTGTCTGGCTATTCGTTATGCCAATGCTGGCTTTATTGTTGCTCCCGTGCTTGGGAAACAACTTCCGTCTGTTGTTGCGGATTATCGTTGCAGCGATACAGAGCAAGAAGATGACTGTACGGCAGATTATAAGGCCGCTTTCGTGAATCATTTGATTTCAGCGGAATGGCTGAAAGAAGTTGACCCTTCTTTTAGCCTACTCAGCGACGAAGAAATGACGTTGTTTGTCGAAAATACCAGCTTTAATCTTGCGACAAAGCCGTTTAAACCCGCACGTATTCGCTCGGCTAATGGTCAGTCTGTGAGTTTTACACTGTATCCGATCCCCGTGACTTCAAAAATGATCAAGTCAGCGCTGGCACAAAATGATTTAGAGAGATTGCGGCATGAAATTGATCTCCGTGTTGCTCAGGCGGCGCAAGCCGGTAACACCGTGGTGGGTTTGGGCATGTTTACCTCGATAATTACTAATAATGGTAAGTCTGTGAAAAATAACCAGATAAATGTGACGACAGGTAATACTTTGACTGTGGGTATGGGAATTGAAGCCTTAAAAAATAGCATGCCAAATCGAGATATGAGCCACATTCGCATTGCGGTGATTGGGGGCGCGGGAAATATCGGTCGTGTTTATGCCGAGATTCTGGGGCCGCAATTTCTGGAGATGACATTGATTGGTAGTAATAATCATGGCTCGGTGAGAAAATTGAACGAAGTGAAATACCAGATTTATCAAAACATCTATGAACAATTTGTGACTAATTCTCAGTCAGTTATGGGAGGGCTGGCAAAACGTGTGATGGATTGCCTTTCATCAATGCCATCTGATGCCTTTGCAGGGAAACCCGTGGGTGAAGTGATAGATCACTACTTGAACCAGCATCATTCAGATCAAGTATTTATCCGTATTCCCCAGAATATTTCTGATATTGAACATAGTGATGTCATTGTTTGTGCAGCTAACGCTTCAGAAGCATTTATTCCTGTAGACAAGATAAAAAGAGGGGGAATTGTTTGTGACATTTCTGTGCCGCACAACTTGTCTGATAACGATTTAATTAACCGACCTGACATCCAGATCCTGCGCGGCGGTATCGTCCAGACACCTTGTCATGACAGCCTTGATCCCAGAGTCAGAGCATATTTGGGAGAAGGACAGCTTTATGCCTGTATGACGGAAACCATTTTACTGGCTCTGGAACAGTACAAAGGAAATTTCTCATACGGGAATATTTCCGCCAAACAAGTTCTCGACATTATGGCGATGGCCAAAAAACACCACTTCACCCTATCGGAAATCAAAGGAAATTCTAGCTTATGAGTGAGAAATATGCCGTTGTGACTGGCGGCAGTAAAGGTATTGGTCGTGCGATAGTTTTAAGTTTATTGGATAGGGGATACCGGGTTGCTTTTTGTTATCGCAAGGACACTCCTCAAACTGCCGATTTTATTACCCAAGTCACGCATGACTTCCCCGATATCCTGCCTGTCAGGGCTGATCTTGCCAAGGCAGAGGATGTCAGTACCTTTATTAATACCGTGAGTGAGGCATTTGGGCGTATTGATCTTTTGGTTAATAACGTCGGGATCATAAGGGATGGGTTATTGGCAACGATGGAAACCAAAGATATTGAGTTATTGATAAACAATAATTTATTAAGTTATATCTTATGTAGCCGCGAAGTGTTGAAAATGATGATACCGCAGCGTAGCGGGCACATTATCAATATTTCATCTATTTCAGCCCAAAGGCCCAATAAGGGGCAATCAATCTATGCCGCAACCAAAGGCGGTATAGAATCATTAACACGGGCACTTGCCGTTGAGGTAGCACCCAAGAATATTCGGGTCAATGCAATTGCTCCCGGGATTATTCAAACAGAGATGTCAGAGAACTTATTAAAAACACACAAAGAATTAATTAATAGCAAAGTATTGCTCAAACGCGTCGGTGTTGTCAGCGAAATTACCTCGGCAGTTCATTTTCTTATGGAAAATCACTATATGACGGGAGAGGTAATTAATGTCAACGGTGGTATTACCCTGAGTTAATGAAGGAAAATTTAATGTTGACGTTCATTGTAACTGGTGTTGCCAGTGGAATAGGCTATGCCGTCTGCCAGAAATTGCTGACGACTGGATATCGTATCATTGCCATTGATATTAACAGCGAAGGGCTGAATGAACTGGCAGAACAATTTCCGGGATTGGTTGATGTACTTCAAATTGATTTGACTGATGAAAACGCCATCGCTAATCAGTTGGTGCCTCTGTTTAAAGAGGGCAAATTACAAGGAATATTACAAGGAATAGTCATTAGTCATGGTAAAGATAATGATAATGAAATTGGAGATAGTGATATTTGGGATTCGATATTGGCTGCCAATCTATATTCAGTCCAACGCCTATTATCGAATGTCGTACCCAATATCCTTTCTGGAGGCAGGATTGTCATTATTTCATCTATTCTTGGTAAGGCAGGAAAGAAACACAATAGCGCTTACTGTGTATCCAAACATGCTTTGCTTGGATTAACGAAATCGCTGGCTTTGGATTTGGCAGAAAGGCAAATTACCGTAAATGCAGTACTGCCTTCTTGGGTGGATACGCCAATGTTGTTGAAGGGACTGGAGCCACAGGCAAAACTGCTTGGATGTTCAACATCGACCTTACTCAGACGTATTGCAAAACGTATCCCGCTGAAGAGATTGGTCAGCCCTCAGGATGTTGCCAGTGCTGTGATGTTTTTCATTTCTTTAGATGCAGCCATGATTACGGCTCAAGGGTTGGTGATTGATGGCGGGGATGGGGGTGGAATATAAATGTTATTTTCGTCGATAGTGAATAAGTGCTATGTAAGATAAATGCTATGTAAGATAAGTGTTATAACGTAGCAAGAGCGATTGCTCTGATGTTAGAGGGACTTTTAGCCTGTTATCGGAATAAATAACAGGCTAAATAAAGCGGGAGGAGATTTAGCCAGAAAAATTCTGTTTGTTTATTACAGCACCATTTCACTAACAATCACCGCCAGGCGATCGAACATTTCTCCGAATAAACGTTCAGTAAATGGCACCAGCATCGGGAACACCAGAGAGAGTGTGAAAATCCCTACTGTCAGGGTCAGAGGAAAACCGACCACAAACACGGAAAGTTGGGGTGTCATGCGATTCAATATTCCCAGGGAAAAGTTCAAGACCAGAAGCAGGGTAATCATTGGCATTGCCAGCATCATGCCATTGATAAAGATCAGGCTGGCACTTTGGGCTAGTAATAAAAAACCCTTTGGATTCAATTGAGTTGGTTTAATGGGAATAGAATGAAAAGTATCTGCCAGAATCGACAATAGCCATAAATGCCCGTCAAAAGCCAAAAACAGCAATAACATCAGCATATTCAGAATACGGGCTAAAATAGGCATATTCGGGCCACCTGTAGGATCAAAAAAGGTGGCGAATGAAAGTCCCATTTGTAAGCCGAGCACTTCACCGGCATAGCGTACTACGGCAAAGGCGATCTGCATGGTCAATCCCAAAGCCATGCCAATCAATATTTGTTGTATTAAAACCCAAATTCCGACAACAGAAAAAATCGGAATTTGGGGAGAAGGGAAAGTTGGAACAAGTATGGCTGTGATTACTAGCGCTAAGCCAATTTTGACTTTTATTGGTACCTGTTTTTCACTGAAAATGGGCGCTGTGCTAAATAACGCCATCAAGCGCACCAATGGCCAGAAAAAATCACTGACGAGGCGGGAAAGTGTTTCGGTATCAAACGGGATCATAATTAACCGATAATATGCGGAATGCTAGTAAACAAGGCGCGCATGTAATCCAGCAGTAAGTTTAGCATCCATGGCCCGGCGATGATGATAGTAGTGACGACGGCCAAAATTTTCGGAATAAACGATAAGGTCATTTCGTTTACCTGAGTTGCCGCCTGTAATAAGCTGATGATCAAGCCACAAACCAAGGCAGACAAAAGGAGTGGTGCAGCCAGAGCCAACGCCACTTTCATTGCCTCAACACCAAGGGCCATTATCGATTCTGGAGTCATAATTTTCTCAAGCCATTGTTTAGATATAAAAGCTTTAGATATAAAAGCTTTGCGCCAGCGAGCCAAGCAATAATTGCCAGCCATCTACCAAGACAAACAGCATGAGTTTGAACGGTAGTGATATGGTAGCTGGTGGAACCATCATCATCCCCAATGCCATCAAAACACTGGCAACAACCAGATCGATGATCAAGAACGGAATAAAGAGCGTAAAACCAATCTGGAACGCAGTTTTCAATTCACTGGTAATAAACGCGGGAACGAGTACGCGCATTGGAACAGAATCCGCAGTTTCAAATGCTTCCTGATCTGCAAGACGGGCAAATAGCGCCAGATCATTTTCTCTTGTCTGACGCAGCATGAATTGGCGCAGAGGCTTGGCACCGTTATCCAGCGCGACTTCCAGAGTGATGTCATCTTTGCTATAGGGCAGGTAGGCGTTTTTATAGACATCATCGAATGCCGGCGCCATGATGAAAAAAGTCATAAACAGTGCCAAACCCAGCATAACTTGGTTAGGCGGAGCTGAAGGTGTTCCCAATGCATTGCGCAGCAAGCCGAGTACAATGATGATGCGGGTAAAGCTGGTCATCATTAGCAGAGCGGCAGGGATAAACCCCAATGCCGTGATGAAAATCAAGGTTTGAACAGGCAATGACCAACTTTGTCCGCCATTGGCCAGGGGTTGGCTTATGATGCCAGGCAACTCAGCAGCCGCGTTCATAGGGAACAGCGGCAGCAAAAGCGCCATAAACAGAGTTGTCAAACGTATTTGATAAAGCCATGAGACAAATTTCTTGCCTGTCATTCGGTTGACTGCCATAAAAAAAACTCTATTTCTCATCATCGTCCTTGTTATTCTTGTTTTTTCGCTGGAGTGTATTTTTTAGCATTTGACTAAATGGCAAAGACTTCATCGCGGTTCCCTTTTCCGCACTATCAGGTGGTACAGGCATTTGATGCAGCATGTTGATCTGTTGAGATGTGACTCCCAAGACCAGCCAGTTATCTTCGATTTCTACGACAACGACCCGCTCTTTCGGTCCGAGGGAGCAACTTGCCTTAACGTTCAGCAAACGATGATTTTTGCTTTTGGCCGGTGAAAAACCCAAACGGCGAATTAGCCATGTCATGAAGAAAATCAACAATAAAATACCACCCAGTGCACTGCTGATTTGCATCAGTGTTTGGCTGGCGGGGAGGGGGGCACTATTGCCGGCTATTGTATTAACAGGTGCGGCATCTGATGCCGCACCATGTTGAAAAGAAGTATGAACGGAAGGCTGGTTCGCCATCATGGTTAACGACTCAAGCGACGCATACGCTCAGAAGGAGTGATGATATCGGTGATACGGATACCGTATTTATCGGATACGACGACCACTTCTCCCTGTGCGATCAAATAACCATTAATCAGAATATCCAATGGCTCACCCGCCAGTCCATCAAGGGGAACCACTGAGCCTTGTGACAGTCTCAACAGTTGTTTGATGGTCATTTTGGTGCGTCCTAGCTCCACAGAGAGCTTAACGGGAATATCCATGATCAAATCAATGTCGGAGAGTTGGGCTAACGCATCCTGCGCTTCCAGATTCTCAAATATTGACGCGCCGCCGTCAGAGGTTTGCTGTGCGGCCTGTTGTTCCAGCGCTTCTGCCCACATATCTTCAGTCAATCTGGTATCTGTGGGTTGTTTAGCATCACTCATTGGGCTTTTCCTCATCCAGAGCAGTTAAAACAGG
This sequence comes from Xenorhabdus yunnanensis, assembly GCF_028598805.1. Lineage (GTDB taxonomy): Bacteria > Pseudomonadota > Gammaproteobacteria > Enterobacterales > Enterobacteriaceae > Xenorhabdus > Xenorhabdus yunnanensis. Next base: position 69,521 of record NZ_JAQRFI010000009.1, read on the forward strand.
GTTAATCAGGTGTTCAACACGCAGGGCATATTGCCCGTTCAGTGTTCCATATTGACTGGTGAGCACAGGCACACCGTCAACGTGAACGATTAGGCGTTCAGGTTTTTCAATCGGCAGGACATCGCCACTTTTCAGTTCAAGGATCTTTGACAGCCGCAGGGGGATATCAACAAAATTCGCCACCAGTTCTAATTCTGAATGTTGAACTTGTTTCACCAAAGTTTCACGCCACTGGCTATCTTCCTGACGCGCATTTTCCACAGGGGGATTGGTCAGACGTTCGCGCAGGGGTTCGATCATGGCGAATGGAATACAAATATTGAATTCCCCGGTCAATGCACCGATCTCCACTTGGAACGGTGTGGTAACCACGATGTCGTTCGGCGAAGTGGTGATATTGGTGAACTTTATTTGCGTCTCGGAACGCACGTATTCCACGTCAAGTTTAAAGATGGAATCCCATGAATCACGATAGGCATCCAGCGCCAGTTTCAGCATCCGGTTGATAATCCGCTGTTCGGTATAAGTAAATTCACGGCCTTCCACTTTGGTTGGAAAACGGCCATCTCCCCCGAACAGGTTATCAACAGCGATATAGACTAAGCTTGGCTCGAAAGCAAATAGTGCGGTTCCCCTCAATGGTTTCAGATGAACCAGATTGAGATTGGTTGGCACAGCCAAATTGCGGGCAAATTCGTGGTAAGGCTGGACTTTTATGGCACCGACCGTGATATCCGGACTGCGGCGCAGCATGTTAAACAGCCCCATCCTGAATTGGCGGGCAAAACGTTCATTGATGATTTCCAGTGACTGCAAACGTTCGCGCACAACACGACGTTGTGTATTGGGATCGTAAGGGCGAACCTCATTTTCCCCAGACGCAGTTTGTTCTACGTCATCAGCAGAGGCACTGTCACCATTGAGCAGAGCATCAATCTCTGCTTGTGAAAGAATATTGTCACTCATAGTGATTATCGCAGAATAAACGTGGTAAAAAATACATCGGCGATTTCCTGATCAGGTTCACCGGGTATTAGTGTCGGGTGTAGTGTCTGTTTGATATCTGCCATTAAATGCATCTTGCCGTCATCTTTTGCCAGAGCAGTGGCTTTCTGGCGAGATAACAGCAGCAGCATGCGGCTACGAACTTCTGGCAGATAATCATGGAGGCGCTGACGGGTTTTTTGGTCAGACAAACGCAATGTGACGCCAACATATAAAACACGATCGAAATGCTCTTCGTTGTCGATCAAATTGACAGTAAAAGGCTCCAAGGCCATAAATACTGGTGTATCAATAACATTAGCTTTCTCTGTACTGTTATTGGCTGACTGGCTCATTACCCACCAGCTGTACCCTCCAATGGCAGCACCAAGAACAGCAATCAGTATTAACATTATTATCCAAATTGGATTTGTGCGTTTATGCTCGTAGCTATAATCAGACATGGACAGACAAATTCCTGTTTTCCGTTGCGAATAAGTTTCCGCGCATTCCATGGCGGAACCCTTATCCATCAAATTCGATATCAATTATCCCGCGTCTTTGTTCCGGCAATGGCTGGAACAAACGAGGAAAAAACTATTAACTCACTCGTTTGTTATCGGCCCTTTTTCTTTTTATTACAGTGCATCATGAAATTAGGCGAATAATTAGCTGGATAATTAGGCAAAGGTATCAACACCTCCCCGGGTCGAGGCGAGTTGTTGAGGTGTTATACTGATAGCTGATGTATGGGAGGTCGTGCTCCCTGTTGCAGCCGCTAAACCATGATTTTGATTCTCAGCATGGGAATTGGGATTATTGTTCGGGTTATTGGCGTGATTATTCGCGTGGTGCTCTGATTGCCCATTTCCCTGAGCATCATTGTTGACACTGCTTTGTGCCAATTGAATGCCATTTTCAGCCAGTGCATGGCGTAACCCCGGCAAAGCAGCTTCCAGAGCTGCACGAACATTCTGATGGGCGGAAACAAAATGCAACTGTGCTTGATTGTCTTCAACGCTCATACGAATGTGCAGCGCACCCAATTCCTGAGGATGTAAGCTAAGTTCTGCCTGTTGCAGACCATTGCGGTTAAAGAACAGTACATGCTGGTTGAGTTGTTGCTGCCACTCTTCGCTGCCAAGATGGGCATTCAATAGAGGTGCAGTTGTGCTGTTCAATTGAAATTGCCCTGTTGAATGCTGGCCGGCTGAAAGTAGGGGAGAGGTTGCCAATAGCGCAGGTGAGTCAATAGACACTGCTTCTGCCATAGGAGGAGCCGTCAATGCAGGTGCTGCCTGAATTGCCATCTGGAGCAGATTCGACTCTTTGCTGCTTGGAGCTGCACCTTTGAGGGGAGCATTACCAGACTCAGTCTTACCATTGCTATTATTAGTCGCATTAGTAACCGCAAGTTTGGTTTGTCCAGCGTTCGGAGTCCATCCAGATTGAAGATTAGCTGAACCCTCGGCTTTATTACTCAGAGACGTTCCCTGTTTAGCCAAAAGCTGAATGCCTTCATCTTGCAGTTCAGTGTCAGTTAATTTGCTATTTTTGGCACTTTTGCCCAGCATTACATTTACAGCGCTGCTTTCACCATCCTGCAACTTATTTTTTAATGATTCGTTTTCCTGCAACTTATTTTTTAATGATTCGTTTTCCTGCAATGCATTTTCCAACAACGAATTTTCCAATGATACATTGCCCATAAATCCATCAGTATCTTCCGGAAGAGTGATAGAGTTTGCATGTGGGGCGAGTAGTCCCACAAGCTGGATTGGTATTGCTGCGCTTAATGCTTCGGCTGATAAGAGATCTTCATCTTTCAATACAGCAAATTCAGCACTATTTTCTTGCTGCTCTGTTTCCAGTTGTGATCTACCTTCAATCACTGTGTTATTTGATGCTGATGTCAATAGCGACCTGTTTTCTGCTGTTTTATCAGAGGTAGATTTTCCCTCTTTCAGGTTATTTTGATTTGCCTGACTATTTCTATCTGCCTGAACATCCGCCTGAACACCGGCCTGAACGGTGGTTTTCCGTATAGAGGCTGTTTCTGCATTGAGAAGTTGCCCAAATTGAGAAGAATGGTTATCGATCACGGAATTATTCAAAACTGCCTGACTTTTGTCTGGGCCTTTGTCCGTGGGTTTTAAATCAGTAGGCAAAAGAGTGAGATTCATTGTTTCATTCTCCATTGTGCACCACGTTGTGCGTACTCGTCCATTTGTTTTTGCTCCATGCGATTTTGGTGTAACTTCAAATTATGCTCTGCCCGCTGTTGCAGTGTGTCGAAGGCATTCAGACGTTGTTGTTTTTCCTGCCATTGTGATATGGCTTGCTCAAGACGTTTTTTCCATTGATTGAGCTGTAATTTGTGCTGTTCAATTGCCATTTCCAGCGTTTTCATAAACTGCTGATAATTTTGCCAAGTCGAGCAGGACATACCGCTGCTGAGTGTGTCATTCAAACGGGTACGATATTCATCCTGATAATTCATTAACGCCGTGAGTTGTTGCTCCATTTGCTGGTGACTTTGCCGAGTTTTTGCAAGTTGCGATGCGGCTTTTTCTGCCGCATCTTGGGCAAGTTCACGCAAAGTCACGAGAGGGGAGTGTTGTTGCATGTATTTCCTCGTTTTAATCACCAAACAGACATAAGCGTTACTGAATTACATCAATAGTAAGGTTATATCGAAAAAAGTTATATCGGCAATTATTATGTCGGTAATAACTGTTGAAGCTGAGAACAGGCCGGCCCGTACTCGCTACGTTCGTCAATGCCTTGTTGCAGAAATTGAGCTATATGTGGATAAAGCTGAATCGCCTTGTCAAGTAGGGGATCACTGCCCGCAGCATATGCACCAACGTTGATCAAATCTCGGTTGCGCTGATAACTGGAAAGCAACTGTTTGAAATGTTGTACCCGCCGATAATGGGTATTGTCGATCAGCGCAGTCATGGCACGACTGATGGAGGCTTCGATATCAATCGCAGGATAATGACCTGATTCCGCCAATGAACGTGATAACACGATATGACCATCCAGGATGGCACGTGCAGAATCGGCAATCGGATCTTGCTGGTCATCACCTTCTGTCAGCACGGTATAAAATGCAGTAATGGAACCGCCATCACTGACACCATTACCTGCTCTTTCCACCAATGCCGGCAACTTGGCAAACACAGAAGGGGGATAACCTTTAGTTGCCGGGGGTTCACCGATAGCCAGTGCAATTTCACGCTGAGCCATGCTGTAACGGGTCAGGGAATCCATGATCAGCAGAACATGTTTACCCCGATCACGAAAATCTTCAGCGATGCGGGTCGCATAAGAGGCTCCTTGCATTCTCAGCAACGGTGAAATATCGGCAGGAGCGGCGACGACGACAGAGCGTGATAATCCTTCTGTACCCAAGATGTTTTCGATGAAGTCTTTAACTTCACGACCACGTTCACCAATCAATCCCACAACGATCACATCTGCTTGGGTATAACGCGCCATCATGCCAAGCAACACACTTTTACCGACCCCTGAGCCAGCAAATAATCCCATGCGTTGTCCACGTCCCACGGTCAGCAGGGCATTAATGGCACGGACGCCAACATCCAACACACTGCTGATGGGCGTTCTTTGCAGGGGATTGAGTGGGGGTGTTGTCAGGGAAGCGCGATAGCCAGTATCAGGGGCAGGTAAACCATCAAGGGGGCGCCCTGCACCATCCAGAACCCTGCCAAGTAATTCTGGCCCGAGAGGCAAGCGGCGTCCGCCACCAGCATCTTCACCATAAGAACGGGCATAGACGCGTGCACCCGGTACAATGCCTTCCAGTTCTTCCAGTGGCATTAACAACAATTTTTCGCCATTGAAGCCGACGACTTCGCTTTCAACTTCTTCAATGATACTGCCATTTTGACGCTCGATCAGACAGGTGGCACCGAGGGGCATATGCAAGCCAGTGGCTTCCAGCACCAAGCCTGTGGCGCGGGTCAGGCGTCCATAGCGGCGTACTTTCGGTGTTTTTTCCAGACGCTTTTCTAATGAATCCAAGGTTGCCAGCCAGCGACCAAGTCTTGTTGTCATCACAATTCTCCCGGTGCTGCCAGACGGCACATTTCATACCAGCGGGTTGCTAAACTGGCGTCCATATCGCTTTCATCGGCACTGATTTTACAACCGCCCGGATGCAGTTTGTTATCGGCAATCAAGCGCCAGCCGTGCAGTGCCAAAAGTTCCCCCAGTTGCTGCTCAACCAGAGGAATGTTTTGTGGATGAACACGTAATTGTGGTTTTCCGCTGAACATAGGTTCTTGCTGGATAAATTCGCGGATCTGATTCAACAGGGCAGTGCCATCACATACAGCGGGCTGCCCCAGAATATGGTGGGCAGCGGTCAATGAAAGTTGCATCAGGCGGGAAGCAATAACGGTATCCAATCCATCCATTGAATGGCTAAAATCCGTTAGCAAGGTTTTCCACTGTTCGATAACAACTTGCTGTTGTTGTTGGGCTTCCTGCAAACCTTGTTCCAGTCCTGCTTGCCGGCCTTCCTGAACCCCTTGTTCATAACCCTGCACCTGTCCTTCTGCAAAGCCCTGCGCATGACCAGCCTGACGAGCTTGTTCTTTCAGCCCGTCCAATATTCTTGCTTGTTCCAGCAGCCGATCCTGTTCGCTTGGCTCCTGTTCCTCATCCATGGGTTCCAGTTTTGCTCGCAGCGTTTCCCACTGAGTCAGTTCGCCCGGTTGCCACGGCCGCCAGTTTCCATTATTCGACTTATCAGACATAGGTATCGTCACCACCATTTAGGATCATTTCGCCATTTTCTGCCAGACGACGAACAATAAGCAGAATGGCTTTCTGTTCAGCTTCCACTTGGGACATACGTACAGGACCACGCGTTGCCAAATCATCACGCATGATTTCAGCAGCACGTTGTGACATATTGTTGAGGAAGTGATCGCGCAATGCCTGATCGCAGCCTTTCAATGCCACCAGCAAGGAGTCGGTTGTAATTTCTTGCAACAGGCGTTGGATACTGCGATCGTCCACGCCGATAAGATTTTCGAACAGAAACATTTCATCAATGATTTTCTGTGCCAGTTCACCATCGTAGGTACGAACCGCATCAATGACACTTTCTTCCTGTTGGCTTTTCATCAAGTTGATGATTTCTGCCGCAGTACGAACACCACCCATTTTGCTGCGTTTCAGGTTCTGACCGTCCAATAGGTTGTTCAGCACTTCTGTCAATTCCGCCAGGGCGGATGGCTGTACACCGCCAAAAGTGGCAATACGCAGCATTACATCGTTGCGCAGGCGATCATCCAACAGGGCAAGAATATCGGCTGCCTGACCACGGCTCAGATGAACCAAAATGGTGGCAATGATCTGCGGATGTTCATCGCGGATCATATCGGTCGCCATCTGCGGCTCCATAAAGTTGAGGGTTTCTATACCCGTTGTGGTATCACGGGACTCAAGAATATCCTCAAGCAAGCTGGAAGCCCGTTCTTCACCTAATGCTTTGATCAGTACGCTGCGCAGATAGTCGTTGGCGTTGATGCTAAGGGCAGTATACTGCCCCGCATCTTCTTCAAACTCTGCCAGCACGTCAACCAGTTGCTGATTGGAGACTTGTCTCATCCCCGCCATGACAATACTCAGTTGTTGTACTTCCCGGGAATTCAGGTGCTTGAACACCTCGGCCGCCTGATCTTCTCCCAGGGTCATTAACATGACGGCACTTCTTTCTGTTCCGGTCAGGCTCATTGTTCGTTACTCATCCATTGACGGATCACCAGCGCGACGACGCGAGGATCTTTTTCTGCAAGTTCACGGATACGCTGGCTTTGAAGCTCAGCATTGACACGTTGGCGAGACAGCTGACGGCGCATTTTTTCGTCCATTTCAGCATTGACTTCTGTTTGCGGTTTATGCTGTTTTTTCTGCGCTTCCAATGCGGCTTTTTCCGCAGCACGTTTTTTGGCGATTTGTGGCACGATCATTTTGCGCCACAGTAACCATGCAACCAGAGCCAACAGTAACCAACGGCCTGCTTCCAACAGTTTTTCCAGCAGGACAGGGTGCTGCCAGAATGGCAGAGGTTCTAACGTTTCGGCTGCGTTATTGAATGGTGTGTTAACCACATTCAGACTATCGCCGCGGTCAGCAGAGAAGCCCATAGCTTCACGGGTCAGAGCCTCGATCTGTGAAAGCTGTTCTGGTGTCAGTGCTTGTGTTTCAGGGCCACTTTTCCCCTGAACGGAGGCATAGTTAACTACGACAGCAACTGAAAGACGTTCCACTGCACCAGCCTGTAATTGGGTATGGCGAATGGTGCGATCCACTTCATAGTTGATGCGTTCGTCATAACGGTTATTGCGGTTGTTACTTACCGTGCGCTCGTAGCTGTTGTTATTGTTAGCTTTATTGCGCTGCTGGCCAGATTTTTCGTCACCGTTATCTTTGGCATTTGCATTCGGTTTTTCAATCGGGGCTCTTGGTGCAGCATTTGGCTGATTCGACAATGCACCCGGCACACCACCCACCAATGGTCCGCCGCTTTGCTCGCTGGAACTGCTCTGTTTGGAGCGAATGGAAGCCTTATTTGGTGGCTGATTCGGTTTATACTCTTCCGCTGTTTCTTCGCGGCGAGAGAAATCAATTTGAGCTGTTACCTGCGCATGTACATTGCCACGACCAACCACAGGCGCCAGAATGGTTTCAATGCGGTGCTGGAAACGATTTTCCACTTCCTGCGTATATTTCAGCTGATTTGTATTTAAATCGCGGCCAGTGGCATCGCTCTGCGTTAGCAGACGTCCTGATTGATCCACAATCGTGACATTACCTGCTGGCAGGCCGGCAACACTGCTTGAAACCATATGTACGATGGCGTTGATTTGTCCTTCGTCCAGCACACGGCCTTGCAGCAATCCCACGGTTACTGAAGCTGATGGCGATTTTTGTTCACGAACAAACAGAGAAGGCTTAGGCAAGGCCAGATGAACCCGGGCGCTCTGAACTGGGCCGAGTGATTCCACGGTACGAGCCAACTCACCTTCCAGCGCACGTTGGTAATTTACCTGCTCACTGAACTGACTGATACCGAATTTCTCTTTATCCAATAGTTCGAAACCCGCAGCTCCTCCTTTAGGCAGTCCTTGCTGGGCCAGTTTCAGGCGAGTCTCATGCACCTTTTCGGTAGGTATCATGAGAGCAGATCCATTTTCGGAAAAACGATAAGGGACGTTCATTTGAGTTAATTGCGTAACGATTTCGCCGCCATCCTTATCACTCAGATTGCTGTAAAGCACCCGATAGTCGGGACTGCGCAACCAGAGAAACAGGGCGACGACGATAGTGATGGCAGCAGAGCCAGCAACTAATAACGGAACTTTTGGATCAGCTTTTATCCTGCTGATAATAGCGTTGAAACCTTTTTGGTTTTCAACGTCGGTTGTTGCTGCACTCATAGACGATCCTTGCCTTGCTGGTCAACATGAATACTAAAAGCGTGGCGTAACAAAACAGACTCCCCATACGCAAGCGAAAAGATTCTTCCTATTATTAATTCCATCATTATTCGCTGTTCACACCTCTTTTAATGGCACAATAAGCTTCGAATTTTTACTTTAATTACCCGCTTTAGTTTGGAAGGGCTGTGTTACGGTGGCTGCGTGGAAAACTGCCAACCAGCCCACGGCTAATATGGCACTTAATCACGTAATCAATAGGGTGATTTAACGAGAGGTTTTTATGTCAATTCAGGCAATTGAAGGTGTACTGCAACAGATGCAGACTCAGGCATTACAAGCAGCAAATATTGCCAAACCTATTTCAGTACAGGGCGGTTTTGCCAGCCAACTCACTGCCGCAGTAGGAAAAATAAACGAAACACGCTTGAGCGCAGAGAAGAAGACACAAGATTTCACACTGGGAGTTCAGGGGGTGGAGCTAAATGATGTAATGGTTAATATGCAAAAAGCGAGTATTTCGTTGCAAATGGGCATTCAGGTAAGGAATAAGCTGGTTAATGCGTATCACGAAGTTATGAATATGCAGGTTTAATTAGCGAATATAATTAGTGTTCATAAAAGAACTATCTCCCTTTTTTGTATAGAGAATTAGTTGACCATGTTTTAATTTTAGACGAAAGCATCTTACAAGAGTAAAAATACATTGTTTGAGATGCTTTTTTATTTATGACTGAATTTTTAATTAATGAATAATATATCTGATATTAATAAAAATGGTTTTATAAAAAATATTACCTTAAGTAAATTTATGCCATTATTTCACCTTTAAAAAAGATAAAGTATAAAGTTCATGATTAAATAAACTGGCTAAATATCAGAGGTGATTATGAGTAATTCCTTTTATCAAAAATTGACGAAAAGAGATACTGTCAAAGAAAATAAGATAAAATCAGGTAATATAACGGTACGAGATGTAATTAATATAGAAAAAATATTAGAAGATGTGAAGCGGTTTAATTTGAATGCAATAAATGTCCCTGTGCAAATAGATATCCCAGATGTAACTGCTTCTAAAGTGACAGTGAATCAATCTCAAAAACAACAATCTATTATTTTGATTGAAGAATTATTAAAGCATGATATAAAAATTATCGTTGAACCTTTTCCATTTATTAAGCAAGGAACTATTGGCGAAACCGAATGGAACCCAAGTGATATTAATGCTTTTTTTTGGGATTGGAAAACAGTTGTATTACAAGATATCTTTGATTCAATAACTAGCAAATATAATATTTACGGATTAAAAATAGCTTCTAATTTTATTTATATGGAATATGCCGAAGGGTATTGGAATGATGTCATCGATTTTGTCCGTAAACAATATAGTGGTAACGTTATATATCAGATGAATTCATGGGTAACCGCAGATTGGGATCCTTCCTACGAAGCTAAATTTATACAGAAGATAAATCGGCCTTATTTAAAAAGAGTGGATATTGTTAGTATCGATAGCTGGTTTGAAGTTTCAGATAAGAAAGTTCCATCTTATGAAGAAATAATACAAGGTCTGTTCTCAACGACAGTCTATAATCGTAATCAGGATGTTATTTACCAAATTGGGCGGTTGCATCGTTCCACGAAAAAACCGGTATATTTTGGTGGGTTTAATATTCCTGCATGTGAATTTGGATTACTAACGCCATGGAACCCATTGACTTCAGATGTATTCTCTACAGAAATACAAATTAATGGCTGGCGAGCTTATAGAAGAATAATGGAACCCCAATCCTATTTTAAAGGGTTTTCAATATGGTTTATTGGATCTTATGATAAAAATCATCCATATCAGATTCACAGTAAAGAAGCAGAAATAATAATCAATGAGTGGTACAAAGAGTCGTATTATCAGTGAGTATAGCTGTAGTAGTTTAGGTATAGTAGTTCAAGCTTGATATTTCCTACCAGCAGTTATCAGGAGAAGCTTGAACTACATAAAGGTTATGGAACTATCGCAAATGAACGTACTGGAAAGCCCGTTGCATTATTTTCCCTAAAATCTTTGGCTGAGTCAGTAGCAAAGGTTTTATGTCCAATTGTTTTAATTCTCCGTTCTTCAAATTGATAATACCTCCTGTTAATTGCTTTAAAAAGCCACAGTTATCATTTTTTTGGTTAATTCTTTGTAAAAGATTATATGTAAGTTATCTTGATTGTTTGCAAAATATAAATAAAATAAAGTGCCGAATTAGATTAATCAAAAAAGCGATGGTGACGAATTGACACCACCTAAAATGAAGCAAATGAATGACACCATTAATCAGTGTTATTCTTAAATAGAACTACTGTCGCCGTTGTTATATTTATTTTGATTCTGTCGTAGTCAACTCCATTTCATAGTTGCTGACAGGGAACTGCCCGTATGTATCATGTAAGAGTTGTTTACAACTTTCCTGTTTAATCAGGTCGCTGAGTTCATTTAACCTTTTTTGCAACAATCTCTTAGTCTCTTTTTCATTATCCAAGACAGTTTGCAAAATTTTGGTCAATTGCTGCTGGAATGAAAATGGTGTGTCTGAGTTTTCCGATATTAAAGTCACCATTTCTACTGCCTTCAGATAAGTGATTTCCATCTCAACAAGTTCATCCCATTTTTCATTTCTGGCTAAATCAATCATTTGCTCACTTAAACTAAGGATCCGCTGGTAAGCTGACAAAAGATCCATATCATTTTTCATTAAACAATATCCTGACTGGCGTTGTAATGAGGACCTATTTGCCGCCAAGAATCTGAAATCTCGGTAAGTAAATCAATCACTTCGGTAATGGCCTTCTCATCATTGCGTAAATTGGCATGGAGTAAACGGCGACCCATATAATCATATAAATCAAAAAGATTCTGAGCAATCTCGCCGCCTTTCTCGAAATCTAACCCCTCTTTGAGACCATTATCAATGATATTGATCGCCTTTGAAATAGCTAAACCTTTCTCTGGGATATTGCCCTGTTGCATCAGAATAATTGCACGGCGTAGGGCGCTGAGCGCCCCATTGAACAATATCTGAATCAACTGATAGGGAGAGGCATTCATAATTTCGCTCTCAAGATCTACCTGAGCATATAATTGGCTTGCCGAACGCTGATACATTAGTGTCCTTTTTTATCTTAAAAGCTGGGCCAGGGATAAACTAGCTTGATCCATTGAAGTGGAAAATTTATCCAGTGCTGTAAATTGTTTTTTAAGGCGCGCCATTCTGGCATCAATGTTTCTGTTGGTCTGTTCTTCTTCTCTTTTCAGTGTGCTCAGTTTCTTATTGATACCTTCGGTTGCTGTTGCGATAGTCCCTACATGGCTATCTAGCGTTTTTTTCAATAAATTATACGTCTGGGTTGCAAAGCCGGTTTTTTCTCCATCACCCATAAAGAAAGCCTTAACGTTGGCAGGTTTCTCTTTCAGGTTTTTTTCCAGTTTTTCGTTACTGATTTCCAGCGTACCATCTAATTTTTGTTTGATGCCCAATTTATTCAGGGTAGCGATATCAGCAACATTTTGTGCTGCAATCAGTTGTTGTCTTAGTTGGCTTTGAATATCTCTTAACGTACTGTCACCAAGTAAAACACCATTATCTTTCGACGCCGCTTCACCTTTTGCAACAGGCTTGAATTTTGTCAGTGAAGCAGAAGTGGTTTGTACTTCATTATAAGCATTAACCCACTTTTTGATTGCTTCTTTCATTGGCTCGATATCACGGGAAACCACCAGTGTTTCTGGTATTGTTCTTTTTTCAGTTTTGCCTCCGATTTCAACTTCTTCTTTTTCTGAAACTTTTTTCAGATTCAGGGTAATGCCTTCTGGTGCATCTTTTATTTCATTGGTCTGGCGTTCAATATCAATGCCATTGACTTTTAATTTTGCATTAGCAGGTTCTACTACTTGGTTCATTGCACCAGAGCCACCACCTTTGTCGTCAGACTTGTAGTTCAGCAGATTATTCAGGGTATCATCACCCTGAACCTCAATCGTCATAACTGATTTTGTGCCCGCTTTTTTCGAGGTCAGGATTAAATAGTTTTTATCATCTTCTGCTTTGATAATGCTGGCATTAACGTTGCCTTCTTGTTTATTAATGGCGTCACGGATTTCAACCAGGGAAGTTTCATTATCTTTCAGGGAAATGCGCATTGGCTCTTCTTTTTCACCTGCTTTTTTTTCACCTGGCTGAGTGATAATAATGGTACGGGTGCCTTTACCTCGTTCCCCTAATTGGGCTTTTACATCAGGAAATGCCTTAGATTGCAAAGACTGAGCCTTGGCAAGCTGTTGAACTTCAATAACATAGTTACCCGGACTGGCTTTGGAATCAGTACTAGGAGTAAATGTTTTATGATCTTCGCTTGTTTTGGTGGTATTGAGTTTATCGAATTTTTTGAGTTCTTCGGATGCACTCTTTAGTTTTTCCAAACTGCCTTTTAATGTGCCAAAACCAGTTAGCTTAGCGTTATAGCTGCTTTGTTTCTGCTTTACTGGTTGTAAACTTTGTCTTTCTTTGACTTCAAGTTGCTCCACTATCCCAGATGTGGCTCCTACTGAGGAAATGCTAGCCATATTGACTCCTTTTAATAAAAAGCATCGCTGGGTGTGTTATCGGATTAATTTGCGAAAAGTTTACTGACAAAATAATTTTTTTGATGGATGGAATAGTTGATGAGAATAGGCGTTATTTGGGTTATCGAGGAAAAGAGAGGAAAAAATAAAAAAGTTTTTTCAAGAAATATTAAAGGTTCTTTTTAAGCAGCCGATAAAACTGTTGGCGGTGATGAACACCGTGGGCAAATAGGCTCAAACTCATTATATCGACTTGATTTTAAAAGGAACTCTACTATGGCATCAGTCATTAATACCAACTATTCATCTCTGCTGGCTCAGAACAACCTGACCCGATCTAAAGGCACTTTAGGTACAGCTATTGAGCGCCTGTCCTCTGGTTTACGTATTAACAGCGCGAAGGATGATGCTGCTGGTCAAGCGATTGCTAACCGTTTCACTGCTAACGTTAAAGGTCTGACTCAGGCTTCCCGTAACGCAAACGACGGTATTTCTATTGCTCAGACTACCGAAGGTGCTCTGAACGAAATCAACAGCAACCTGCAACGTATCCGTGAATTGTCTGTTCAGTCACAAAACGGTAGTAACTCTAAGAGCGATCTGGATTCTATCCAGAAAGAAGTTAAACAGCGTCTGGAAGAAATTGACCGTATTTCTGAACAGACTCAGTTCAACAACGTAAAAGTACTGAGCAAAGATAGTACTATGAAGATTCAAGTTGGTGCTAATGATGGCGAAGTTATCAACATTGATCTGAAAAAAATCGATAGTGAGGTTCTGGAACTGGACAAATTTGATGTAACTGGTACTTCAGCTGTGTCAAAGGGCACTTTACTTACAAAACTCGGTACTGGTGCCGGTGCGAAAGATGTTGATACAAAAGATGCAGAAAAGACAAATAATTTGACGGCTGGTTCCGTAAAAGTATATGAAGATAAAGATAATAAAGGCAAATATATCTTAGAAGGTACGGATGCTACGACAGGTAAAACTAAAACATTTAATGCATCAGGAGCTACTACTGGTGTGGTAACCACTGAAAAGGAAATTATTAAGCCACTGGATACGCTGGACAGTGCTATAGCAAAAGTTGACAGCCTGCGCAGTTCCCTGGGTGCCGTTCAAAACCGTCTGGAATCCACTGTTAATAACCTGAACAACACTGTTAACAACCTGAGCGCTGCAAGAAGCCGTATCGAAGACGCCGACTACGCAACTGAAGTTTCCAATATGAGCCGTGGTCAGATCCTGCAACAGGCGGGTACTGCTGTTCTGGCTCAGGCGAACCAAATTCCACAATCCGTTATGTCTCTGCTGCGTTAATTTTTATTTTCCAGTTGAGCATTTGTGTAGGGCAACCTGCATAAACGACGCTTATAAAATAAGGATCGGTTCGCCGGTCCTTATTTTTTGGTCATAGTTTTATAAAGACCGTCAAGGACAGCCTGAAACTTGCTATGCATTTGGGCGGACATCAAAAATTTCGCATAGGTGAAAAAGAAGTGCTTTTACTTCATTGTTCAAACGATTGTACCGATTAGGTGATTGGATAATGGTATCCAGTCTCTTATCCAAAGGTGTCTGTTGTTGTGAGCGATTTGTATACCGCCGAAGGCGTGATGGACAAAAATAGCCTCTGGAAGCGCTATGTACCCTTGGTTCGCCATGAAGCTTTGAGGCTACAGGTAAGATTACCTGCCAGCGTAGAACTCGATGACTTGCTTCAGGCCGGTGGCATAGGCTTACTGAATGCGGTGGAGCGTTTTGATTCCCTACAGGGAACAGCGTTTACCACCTATGCGGTACAGCGCATCAGAGGTGCAATGTTGGATGAGTTGAGGAGCCGTGATTGGGCTCCGCGTAGTGTGCGGCGTAACGCACGTGAAGTCACGCAGACCATCCGTAAACTTGAGCAAGAGTTAGGCCGTCCGGCCAGTGAGCAGGAAGTTGCTAAAGAATTAAAGATTAATCTGATAGAATATCGGCAAATACTGTTAGACACAAATAACAGTCAACTGTTTTCTTATGACGAATGGCACGAAATTCACGGTGAAAGTTGTGAGCCAGTGATTGAGGAAGAGCATGAGACAAATCCTCTCCAACAATTACTGGGCGGTGATCTTCGTCAGCGGGTCATTGATGTCATTGAATCATTGCCTGAACGGGAAAAGATGGTTCTTACGCTGTACTATCAGGAAGAACTGAATCTTAAAGAGATCGGCGCAGTGCTTAATGTGGGGGAATCCCGTGTAAGCCAGCTTCACAGTCAGGCGATAAAAAGGCTGAGGGCGCGTTTGAATCCAGAGAAGTAACTTTTTGCTTGTTTGTTTTTTTATTAAGACTATACACAGGGCTTTATCTCTTATGTCTGTTACAACACAAAAGAAACGGCCTCTTAGCCGTTATATTAAAGACTATAAACATAGTCAGACTCATTGTCTGCATTGTCATAAAACACTCGACCGTATTTCACTTGTTTTTAACGGTCAGGTCATCAATAAAGAAGCTATTTCTGAGATGACTGAATTGGTGGATGACAAAACTTGGAATGAGTTACAGGGTAAATTTGTAGCGCTGTGCCGCTTTTGTAGTGAAATTTATTGCAATAGTCAGACTGATCATTTCGATATTATGTCATTTAAACAGTATCTGTTTGAGCAAACAGAGATGAGTCATAGTACTGTGCGTGAGTATGTGGTTCGTTTAAGACGTTTAGATGAATTACTGACTTCAAGTAATTACCCGACAGGTGAGTTTAAGCCAAAAGAAATTCAGGAAAAACTCAGCGAGAAATTATCTCAATCTGCTTTCAGCAATTACAATATTGCACTGCGTAAATATGAGCAATATCTGAGCTGGCAACAGAGCGGTTATTGATTAATTATACCGATATATAATGTTGTTGGATTGAAAAGATTTCAGAGGGGAATGCGATTGTCACGCATTCCCCTCTATGTTTTTACGTTATTTTTACTGCTATATATTTAAATAATTATATGTTTATAAGAAATTAATCTTAATTAATTTACTTTGAATTATTTAGCCTGCTTACTTTGATTGCTTTTAGCAAGTTGTTTTAATCCAAAGTGACTTTAACGAAAAAAGTTATATTAACCTGTACCTATGTTAGCCAATCGTCATCAGGCTGGCATTACCGCCTGCCGCTGCCGTGTTAACACTTAATGAACGTTCATGCAGTAAGCGTTCCAGTAGTAAATTGGTTTCACCACGGGCAAACCCCTGTACGGAGATAATCGGCCCTTTACGTTGTGCAATCACCTCACAAATCTGACGCAATTGATCGCAATCGCCGTGATAAATAACTGCTTCCATTACGGCCTCTTCATTCTGCCAATCATTGATCCAATGGATATGCTGATGAATTTCATCTGGTAACTGGCGTTGCAATCCTTGATGCAGTTCGTCTTTTTCCCAAATGGCCTGACAACCGACAGAAAGTACCGCAGCTAATTGCACCAATACATCTTGCTTGTTATCTGCAAGGCAAAGAACATGCCCGCGCGGTAGTAGAGTATAAGTATTGCGCTCTCCGGTTGGCCCGGGCAGTAAGCGTGTTGTTCCGCCTTGTGCCAGTAAACTGTATTCCTGAATGACCTGACCCAGAGCTTCATTATTTTGCCCGGTTGCCCAATCAGCCAGCTTGTAGAGAGATGAATGCAGGGCGACACGGGCTTTGGTATCAAGCTCATATTCTGCGTCTTGTCGTTCCAGCGTTTGACTGGCAGCATTGAGAGGGCGCTGTGACAGTAAGCGATACAAATACAGTGGCCCGCCGGCTTTTGGCCCCGTACCTGACAAACCTTCGCCACCAAATGGCTGTACGCCGACGACTGCCCCGACGATATTGCGGTTAACATATAAGTTACCGACTTTTGCTTTACTCGTGACATGCGCGATGGTTTCATCAATACGAGTATGAACACCCAACGTTAGGCCATAACCAGCAGCGTTGATTTGATCCAGCAGCTTATCCAATTCATTGCGTTTAAAACGAACGACATGCAGAACTGGCCCGAAAATTTCTTTCTTCAATTCATCAAAACTTTCCAACTCAATCAGCGTTGGTTTGATGAAAGTGCCTTGTGACCATTCTTGGCTGTCCATTGCATTTTCATGTGCCGCCTGATAAATCGTCCGGCCTTTGGTGCGCATGGTTTGAATATGACGCTCGATACCTGCTTTTGCTTCTGCATCAATGACAGGGCCAATATCTGTGGATAAGCGCTCAGTATTACCCATCCGGCATTCAGCCATTGCACCTTTCAGCATGGAGATAGTTCTTTCAGCAACATCTTCCTGAACACACAGGATACGCAGGGCAGAACAACGCTGACCAGCACTGTCAAAAGCGGAGGCGACAACATCGGTGACAACTTGTTCGGTCAACGCGGAGGAATCGACAATCATGGCGTTCAAGCCACCGGTTTCTGCGATCAACGGAATTGGACGTCCTTGCGCATCAAGGCGACTGGCAATATTGCGTTGCAACAAGCTGGCAACTTCGATAGAACCAGTGAACATCACGCCGCGCACACGATCATCACCGACCAGTAACGCACCTACTGTTTCCCCTTGTCCGGGCAGTAATTGCAGTACATCGCGTGGGATTCCCGCTTGATGCAACATTTTTACCGCAACCGCAGCAATGAGTGGCGTTTGTTCCGCAGGTTTTGCCAGTACACTATTGCCTGCTGCCAATGCAGCGGCGATTTGGCCGGTAAAAATTGCCAGAGGGAAGTTCCACGGGCTGATACATACGACAGGTCCCAGTGGGCGATGGGTATCATTGGCGAAATCCTGACGAACTTGGTCTGCGTAATAATGGAGAAAATCCACCGCTTCACGTACTTCGGCAATCGCATTATTGAATGTCTTACCCGCTTCACGAACCAGAATGCCGAGCAAGGATTGCAGATTATTTTCCATCAACTCCGCTGCACGCACTAAAATCGCGGCACGCTCGGATGGTGGAGTAGCAAACCAAATTGCGCCAGCATCAGTCGCTGTACCCAGAGCATGACTGACTTCCTGTTCAGTAGCTTCGCGAATATAACCTACTATATCGGAAGGTCTGGCAGGATTGCTCACAGGCTTAGTTGCAGGTCGTTCTCCTGTATATTGATAATCACCGCCCAGTAGCGGTTCTCCGCTCCACATTTCCATTGAAGAATTGAGCAGGGCACTGGAAAGGGAAGCCAGACGATGTTCATTCGAGAGATCCAGCCCCGATGAGTTAACACGGTTTTTGCCATATAAATCACGCGGGAGAGGAATCTTGGGATGTGGCAGGCCGATTTGCCCTTCGGTTTGAGCCAATTTTTGTACGGTTTTTACCGGATCAGCGATCAGTTCATCAATTGGCAGGGAAGTATCCGCAATACGGTTGACAAACGAAGTATTGGCACCATTTTCCAGCAAGCGACGTACCAGATAAGCCAGTAGTGTTTCGTGTGTTCCCACTGGTGCATAAATACGACATGGACGATTGAGTTTACCTTCTGCGATCTTACCGACGACTTGTTCATAAAGCGGCTCACCCATGCCATGCAGGCATTGGAACTCATATTGCCCCGGATAGTAATTTTGTCCGGCCAGATGATAAATGGCAGACAAAGTATGGGCGTTATGGGTAGCAAATTGCGGGTAGATCAAATTAGGGACAGAAAGTAGTTTGCGGGTACAGGCGAGGTAAGAAACATCAGTATAGACCTTGCGGGTATACACCGGATAACCTTCCAGTCCGTCGATTTGAGCACGTTTGATTTCACTGTCCCAGTAAGCACCTTTTACCAGACGGATCATCAATCTGTGGCGACTGCGCTGTGCCAAATCAATAATGCTGTCAATGACGAAAGGACAACGTTTCTGGTAAGCCTGAATGACAAAACCAATGCCGTTCCAGCCCTCTAATTTCGGCTCGAAACACAATTTCTCCAGTAAGTCGAGAGAGATTTCCAGACGATCAGCTTCTTCTGCATCAATATTAATACCGATATCATACTGACGTGCCTGTAAAGTCAGAGCAAGTAGGCGAGGATAGAGCTCATCAATAACACGTTCATATTGGGCACGACTATAACGTGGGTGCAGGGCTGAAAGTTTGATGGAAATTCCCGGCCCTTCATAAATGCCACGACCATTTGATGCCTTACCAATGGCGTGGATCGCTTGCTGATAGGAAACCATGTAGGCTTGCGCATCTTCTTCGGTCAATGCGGCTTCGCCCAGCATATCGTAGGAATAGCGGAAGCCTTTCTCCTCCAGTTTGCGGGCGTTGGCAAGAGCTTGCGCGATGGTTTCTCCCGTAACAAATTGCTCACCCATCAAGCGCATTGCCATATCTACACCTTTGCGCACCAATGGCTCGCCGCTTTTGCTGATAATGCGGTTTAGTGATTTGGATAACTTGGCTTCGTTATGGGTAGACACTAGCTTACCAGTGAACAGCAATCCCCATGTTGCAGCATTAACAAACATGGAGGGGCTTTGGCCCAAATGGGAATGCCAGTTGCCGTTACTGATTTTATCGCGGATCAGAGCATCGCGGGTTGCTTTGTCGGGGATGCGCAGCAGAGCTTCGGCAAGACACATCAGTGCCACCCCTTCCTGTGAAGAAAGTGAAAATTCTTGCAATAATCCCTGAACCAAACCTGAGCGGCCAATACCTTGCTTTTGTTGGCGTAGTTTTTCAGTGATAGAATAAGCGAGTTTATAAGTTGCCTTGGCTTGTTCTTCAGCTAGCTGTGCACATTGCAGTAGCATTGGAACCGCTTGGGTTTCTGGGAGGCGATAGGCCGCAGTAATTGCAGAACGTTTCACCGATTGGGGTAAAATATGCTCGGCAAAATTCAGAAATGGTTGATAAGGCGCCTCAATCGGTGATTCTACTTCGGAAATCTTTTCTTCTTTGTTATTCTGACCCACTGATATTTCTGGAATATTTCTCTCATTTTCCAGACGTTCAAGATAATTAAAAATAGCTTGCTTAATTAGCCAGTGTGGTGTGCGTTCAATTCGTTGTGCGGCGGCTTTAATGCGATTACGCGTTGCTTCATCGAGCTTCACGCCCATAGTGGTACTACCCATTCTCACTCCTTAATAGGTAAGACTAAACCAAGTTACATAACAATATCTTCTATGTTGCAACTTTGTGCAACTGTGTTAAAAGCGGTCATTCTAATTTTGTGAAATTAATCTTGTTTTTATTATTTTCTCAGTGAAACTTATTATTTATTTGACTGATATTTATGAATTTTATTTTAATCGCATAAGTTTAAGGTATAACGAGTTACTTAATTTAAGGTGCAACTTCTGGAGTGATAAATGTGATTTAGTAAGCGTTTTTTATAAAAATCCAGTTAATTAGTTGTTAAAAATGTTTTGGCTAAACTAGGATAGAATGTAATTTTAAAATAATTACAGGTGTAAATAGTTCTAATGGAAACTAATGTCATTTTCAGGTGCAACTTAATTATAACCTGATAAAAAAGTGAGGTATTACTTAAACTTGCTTCAAGCACAGATGGCATGATTTACGCAAATAACACATTTGCAGATACATGATTTATAAAAACACTATGGAGAAGAACCTGCATGACAGTAAATTCACCAATGCTCATTACCTTCATTATCTACATCGCTGCGATGTTGCTGATAGGATTCATGGCGTATCACTCCACCAAAAACTTTGATGACTATATATTAGGTGGACGGAGATTAGGTAGTGTAGTAACAGCATTATCTGCTGGCGCTTCTGATATGAGTGGCTGGTTATTGATGGGATTGCCGGGGGCTATTTTTCTCTTCGGTATCTCAGAAAGTTGGATCGCATTAGGTCTACTGCTAGGTGCATACCTTAATTGGCGATGGGTTGCGGGTAGATTACGTGTACATACCGAAGTTAGTAATAACGCCCTGACGTTACCCGATTATTTTACTCATCGCTTTGAAGATAAAAGCAAGATTCTGCGTATTATTTCTGCATTGGTTATCTTGGTTTTCTTTACCATTTACTGTGCATCGGGTGTTGTGGCTGGTGGTCTATTATTTGAAAACACTTTTGGTATTAGCTATGAAAAAGCGATTTGGTTGGGTGCACTGGCTACGATTGCTTATACTTTCCTCGGTGGTTTTCTTGCTGTCAGCTGGACGGATACTGTTCAGGCAACTTTGATGATTTTCGCTTTGATTTTAGTTCCAGTTTTGGTTTTGTTCAAAGTGGGGGGAGTTGGCACCGCCATTACTATTATTGAGGCAAAAAGTCCCGCATATTTAGATATGTTTAAAAATCTGAATATTATTGCCATTGTTTCTCTATTGGGTTGGGGGTTGGGTTATTTCGGTCAACCACACATTCTGGCTCGCTTCATGGCGGCTGATTCTCATCAGACTATTCATAAAGCCCGCCGCATTAGTATGACGTGGATGCTACTGTGTCTTATGGGTACGGTGGCTGTGGGTTTCTTTGGCATTTCATATTTTGAAATATATCCGGGGCAGGCAGGGCCAGTATTGCAAAACCATGAGCGTATCTTTATTGAACTGGGTAGGCTCTTGTTTAATCCATGGCTCACGGGGATATTGTTGTCTGCGGTACTGGCTGCGGTTATGAGTACGTTGAGCTGTCAGTTGCTGGTTTGTTCTAGTGCGTTGACTGAAGATTTCTATAAGGCATTTATACGCCCCAAAGCCAGCCAGAAAGAACTGGTATGGGTTGGTCGTATGATGGTCTTGTTGGTAGCAGTCATTGCCATTGTGATTGCAACTAACCCGAACAATAAGGTACTGGCATTGGTCAGTAATGCTTGGGCCGGATTTGGTGCGGCATTTGGCCCTGTCGTTCTGATCTCGGTACTCTGGAAACGCATGACTCGTAATGGTGCGTTAGCAGGTATGTTGGTGGGAGCTAGTACCGTTCTGGTTTGGATGGAATTCCGTTGGTTTGCCCTGTATGAAATTATTCCGGGCTTTATTTTCGCGACGATTGCTATCATCGTGGTGAGCCTGGTAGGAAAAGCCCCAAGTCAGGCAACACAACAGCGTTTTATTGAAGCAGAAGCGCATTATAAAACCAAATAATCTAATAAAATGAAAAGCCCCTGATGATTCAGGGGCTTATTAGTTTAGCCGTTAATTATTTATTAATCATAGCATGGGCAAGTCGAATGATTTCCTACATTCTTAACTAATATTGAGCTGGTTTATTTTTCAGAAAATAATATTGTGGTGAAATATGTAATATCGTGATGAATTTGATTGTTTGCTATTAGATGAAAAAGATAAACTAGATTATTATAGTCAACAGAAGGATTTTATTGTAAATAAAATGACCGCTCTTAATATTTATAATGAAATGACAAAGGAAATACCATTATGGTTACGTATTTCTTTTAATATAAGAGATAAAATTTCAAGTCTTGCTGGTGTAAAAAAAATTCATGGGTTCTCTGGTGAGAATTTAAAAGAAATCCTTCGAGATGGAAACTATATTGATTTTTTTAAGATTGTATGTATCAGTGATGATGAAATGTGCCTATTATCGAAAGATATACACTTGGCAGTTTTGATATCTCTGAATGTTTTCTCTAATGATAATCATGGGGGCGGTTGTATAGTAACTGTGACGGCATCTGTTATAACTCATAATTTTTTTGGAAAAATGTATATGATGCCAGTATCTCTCACTCACGCTAGTATTGTGAGGGAGATGCTATCTAAAGTTGGTCATGTATTAAATGATTAAAAATCACCTTGAGTTGGTTGTTGAATATATTCCAAACCATAACGGTAGAGAGTATTGGCACTAGTTTTCAGGGAACAGAAGTAAATTATAATAGTTGGAAAAAATTTCAACTTTTTTCAGTTTGATTAACACAAAAAGTATTTTGATAACGACCCAACAAAATTAATTATTTTTCAGTGTCAACGAGACGTCAATGATCTATACCCATCCTTTTATTAAGTGAATGAAATGTGTGCAATAAATTCTTAACTGATTGGTTTAAATATAATCATTCTATTTTTCATATGAAATCCTTCTGTTAATACCGCGCTTGTCTATGTCACAATGTTCTCTTAAACACAGTTTGAGGGTTTTAAAACCATGCTGTGAGAATAAACTGGATACGACTATGGAAGAAAAAATACAACCCACTCATACTCCTGAAACTGGAGGTTCGCACCTGCAGCGAAGCCTCACCAATCGACATATACAGTTAATCGCAATTGGCGGTGCCATTGGTACTGGCCTGTTTATGGGATCAGGCAAAACGATTTCTCTTGCGGGGCCTTCGATCATTTTTGTTTATATGATCATTGGATTTATGCTGTTTTTCGTTATGCGAGCAATGGGAGAGTTATTACTTTCTAATTTGCACTATAAGTCGTTTAGTGATTTCTCTGCGGATTTACTGGGGCCGTGGGCCGGTTTTTTTGTGGGCTGGACTTACTGGTTCTGCTGGGTAATTACTGGTATAGCAGATATTGTTGCCATCACTGCTTATGTTGGATATTGGGCACCTAACTTTCCAGAATGGGGAACTTCACTTTTGTGCGTTCTGGTATTGTTAACTCTAAATCTCGCGACAGTAAAACTGTTTGGGGAGCTGGAATTCTGGTTTGCCATGATCAAAATTATTGCTATTGTCGCCTTGATTGTGACAGGGGGGATTTTGATTAATATGAACTTTCAATCGCCAGCAGGGCATGTTGCCGCACTTTCTAATGTTTGGAGTGATGGTGGGATGTTCCCTATGGGGTTAAGCGGCTTTTTTGCTGGGTTCCAGATAGCGATATTTGCTTTTGTCGGTATTGAATTGGTGGGAACCGCTGCGGCGGAAACCAAAAATCCGATGAAATCTTTGCCAAAAGCGATTAATGCCATTCCAATTCGTATTATCACATTTTATGTTTTGGCTCTGATTGTAATTATGTCGGTCACTCCGTGGCAGACTATCATTGCGGATAAAAGCCCTTTTGTAGAGCTATTTGTCTTGATCGGATTGCCTGCCGCTGCCAGCATTGTGAACTTTGTAGTTCTGACTTCTGCGGCATCTTCGGCAAACAGTGGCGTTTTTTCTACTAGTCGGATGTTGTTTGGTCTGTCGAAAGAGGGGGATGCGCCAAAGCAGTTTAGCCGCCTTTCTAGTCGTTCTGTTCCTGCATCAGGGTTGATCTTTACTTGTTCATGTCTCTCTTTTGGGATTGTTTTGATCTACTTTATTCCAGATGTGATGCGTGTTTTTACTCTAGTGACAACCGTTTCTGCGATTCTGTTTATGTTTATTTGGAGCATGATTCTGTGCTCCTATCTGGCTTACAGAAAATGTCGCCCAGAGTTGCATCAGGCCTCAGTATATAAAATGCCATTTGGTATTGTGATGTCCTGGGTATGCTTGGCTTTCTTTGCTTTTGTCTTGGTACTACTTTCTTTACAGCCGGATACTCGCCAAGCATTAATAGCCACACCAATTTGGTTTATTATTCTCATGATCGGATTTCAGATTGTGAAAAAGCGCAAAAAACATCTGACTCACTAAGTGGAAAACTCCGTAAATTAACTTTCAATGGCTCAAATACTGAGCCATTTTTTATCTTAAATAAGCATGATCGTACCTTGATGGAATCTCAGTTGCCATTTATCGATTGAAGATAATTGCCAAATTGATGAGCGAAGCGCTTGATTGAATAGCTTTCCAGTCCGATCTATCTCATGAGATTGATAAGTGAGTAATACAATATTTTCACCAAGACAGTTCATAGAAAAATCTTTTGAGAAAATCTGAGAAGTAGTTTTTATTTCTGTAGTTAATTCATCGAACACAATTTTTTTAGTATAAACATAACCTGATTTACTGATTTCCAGAAAATCATCATGTAATACCGTGTTTAACCACTCGGAATTATTTCTTTTTTCACCGTGAAGACTCATTTCAAGATTTTTGAGTGATTCAAAAATAGCTGTATTTTCCTGAACCATATGAACTCTAAAGAAATAAAAAAACATTATCAATAGGTTGATTTTTTATTTTCGATTAATATTTAATACACTATTATTTACATTTATTTTTTATCAGGTAATTATAACAGAGTCAAGCTGAAAAAGAGGTATGTATGGAAATTATAATTAGGGCAACTGAGCCAGAAGATGCTGAGCATTATCAGCACATTTTTAGCCATCCTGAGGTTTACTCTAATACTTTGCAACGCCCATGTCCTTCGCGCGAAATGTGGCGGGAGCGTTTGAAACTAAATAGAGAACAAGGGCATATTGCTTTTGTAGCTGAAGTGAATGGCAAAGTCGTAGGTACAATAGAATTATTTACCCATGCTAATCCGAGACGCAGACACGCGGTGGGGATTGGTATTGGTGTTGATGCCGATTATTCTGGCAAGGGTGTTGGTTCAAAATTGATGGCTTTTGTAATTGATTATGCATTCAATTGGTTAGGTTGTATCAGAATTGAACTGGAAGTGTTTGCTGATAATGAAAAAGCGATTGCTCTGTATAAAAAATTTGGATTTGAAGTTGAAGGTATTCGGTGTATGCAGTCATTAAGAAATGATCAATATTGTGATGTGATGGGAATGGCCTTAATCAATAGTCGTTTTGCATGATATTTCTAAATATTATAGAAACAAATTGGATAAGGGAAGCATCGCTTTGATTGCTTCCTTTTTATTTTAGATTCAGGTAAAGGATATATTTTTTAATTTAAAAATTAGAAACCTCGTTGCAGCACCTTATACTCATATTCTTTTGAGCTTAGTTGAGTTTGTAGTTGTGTTATAAGGGTAGTTTTCTGATTAAATTCATTGCAGATAAATAAGTCGATCGCAGCATAGTGGTATTCAGGCCATGTATGTATCGTAAAATGTGATTCTGCTAATATTATCACACCACTGACTCCCCACGGTTCAAATTCATGAAAATGATAAGTAACAATATTAAGGTTACATTCTTTAGCAACATCAAGAATGATTGATTCAATTGTAGAGATAGACTTTAATTTATTGCTATCACAATTTTTCATTTCTATTAAAATATGAGTGCCGAGTTGTTTGGTCTCAAATTTTTTATTAGTAGGTAAATTAATTTTTTCTTGACCACGATATTGAAATTTTATTCCACCGCATTGATTACAACTCATTTCTATCAATTTTTCTATTGTTAATATACTTCTTTCATATCCAATTGTTATCATATTATGGCATGATTTATATTGATAAAACTTAACGCGAGGATTAAGTTCGCCAGTATATATTTTGTTGGAATAAAAACTGTTTTTTGGAATTGTTGAGTATGTATTTTCTGTTACAGAAAGTACATAGAGATCGCTTACATTACCGATAATACTTCCACCATGATATTGGTTGAATTGTGGATGAATATTTTTGATGAGTAGGTTTTGTTCATAGAATAATCTTTGTATTTCCCGGTGCTGTTCTGGTCTTTTTTGTCCAAATGATAGCAATATTTCACTATTTTCATTTTTAGAAAAACTGATTGCCCGTGATAAAAATAGTTTGAGTCCACTTAAAGTATAGGGAGGGTCGGTCAAAATGATGTCAAATTTTTTTGTATATTCGTGAGAGTGTTTTAAATCTATGTATTCAGTATTAATAATAAAATCATTTTGTTCTGATGCTGATTTTATAAAATTCAATAGTTCTTTATCTATATCCTTCACAAAAATATTTTGTGGATTATAGTGACCAAGTTTTTTGAATGCCATCATTAGAGCTAAGGAGGTTAAATCATCATCACCTAGAAATAAAATCTTTTGCTTAAATATGCAGGGGTTATTAAGCAATAACATTACCCGACGTATCGATGTTTCTAGTGTTGCGTGAGCTTGATCTAACATGACATTCACTTGTGGGCGACATTCGTATATGGGTTTCAATAATGTTGTTAGTTCAACTTCAAATTTCTTCTGGTTCTCACTTTCTGATAATGATATATATTGATGTGTATTAACAGTTTCATATCCAAGATGATTTTTTATGTATTTTATTCCTATCGGGTTTAGTTTAAAAATTCCTTTGTTATCAGCAAAGTTGAACTTTATTAATTCTTTTTTAAAGGCGGATATAATAGGAATAGGTAATCCACTTTTTAATGATAATGCTTTGCTTGATATATGATCACCTAAATATAGGTGTATTAATAATTTCTCTAATGCTTCAATAGGATGAGTTAATATCATGTTGTTTTTTATATAATGCAGAGTATTATCCATGATTATCTCTTTTGTTAGCCAATTCGATAAGATAATTAAAATGATTTTCTATTAATTCATTGGTTAAAATACCAGTTAGAGCCATTACAGTGAGCCCTTCTAGAACCAGAAAAACTTGTTCTGCTTGTTTTTGGTCAAAACCGGTCAATTGTGTAATCATTTGGATGTGAGACTGATATATTTCACATGCTAAATGACTATCATCTTTTTGTGATTCTTGGATCATAAACTCATATCCAGCGACTCGGATGGTATCGCGAATATTCAATAATTCGTTTTTTTCTTTTTCTAAATATTCTGAAAAAGTTTTAAATTTATTATCTAGCTGTTGTGAGTTAATTTGACGTATCAAGGCAATGAAAATTTCTTTAGTTGATTGGAAATAGCGATACACTCCACCTCGGCTGATACCACACTCATTAATAATATCGGTCATTGTAACCTGACTATAACCTTTTCTAATAAAAACATTTAGTGATGATTTTATTATATCGCGTTGTGTTTTAAGTGATTTCATTTTTTATCCGAAAAGCGACATTTGTGTCGTTTTTTATAATGTATATTAACTAGTTCTAACTTTCAATAAGTAATTTTTCTTAATGGGGTCAAATAACCATAACGTTTCACTTGAAATAATTTCTTATAAAATAGTAATTAAATTAAATCTGTTATTGAATTATTTATTCTAGAATTATAATAATAAAATTAACACCAGCCTACCCAGAAAGTTTATCCTGATTTTGAAAAACCACCTCTGCCAAAAAATCAGCCACTTTGCGGATTCTGGGGGAATGGGCCAAATCAGATTGAATCACAAGCCAGATAGGTTTATCTATGCCTAGGTCAGATGAAATACAAATAAGCCCGGAGTCATTGGCTGCAATATGAGGTAGCACAGCCAACCCCAGACCTGCATTTGCTGCTGCAATTTGAGTACATATGGATGTTGTTGCAACTGAAAGTGGACGCCCTTGTAGGGTTTGCTTAAGCCAATTAACCGAAGGCAGTTGTGAATACTCATTTGTCCAGCCAATAAAATGAGCGTTATTGTATTCACCTCTAAATATACTGGCGGGGCAAGTAGCCAGATAGGTTTCACTTCCATAAAGGCCAAACCCCAAGATTCCTACTTGTCGGACATTAACATGACCTTGCTCTGGCCTAATGATTCGAAGTGCTAAATCAGCGTCACGGCGATGAAGATTTACAGAGTAGATATCAGTTGTGATTTCTAGCGTCAGATTTGGATAATTTTTCTGTAAGGCTGGCAAGTTTGGCATGATTAAATGATTGGCTAATGTTTCGAGTGTTGCAAAACGTACACTTCCTGCAATAGTTGCTCGTATATCGGCTTCAAACAGAAATGAACTTGCTGCTATCTCCATGTTCTTGGCTTTTTCCAATAGTTCTGCGCCATCTTCCGTTAGCCGATAACCTGCCTGATGCCGCAGAAATAACGGCATTCCGAAGGTATTTTCCAAGCGTTCGATTTTTCTTGAGACTGTTGCCACACCAATGCCAAGAAGCTCGGCTGCTTTACTTATAGTACCCGTCCGCGCAACAACTAAGAATATTCGGATGTCATCCCAAATAAGTGATTGCATAGTATAGTTTCCATTTATGAAAAATTGATTACCAATATTGCCTAAATATTTCAATTTTGAAAGATGCCACAATGATTTTGCCAAAGATCACTCTGCTTGAAATAAATCAAAAAATTAAGGTAATGAGTATGAAGACAACACCACAGTTAGCAATTGTGCTTACGTTAATTGCAACATTCTTTTGGGGATCAAATTTTCAGGTAACAAAATTTGCGCTTGCGAGCTTGCCACCATGGACGGCTTCTGTTGAACGTTTTTTCTATGCGGTTATCTGTATTTTTATTTTTTTGGCATGGAAAGAGGGGATTCACAGCAAGGTTTTGAAAAAAAACTGGTGTGCATTTATTGTTCTTGGTGCGATTGGTGTAGCGGGGTTTAATGGTGCGTTTTTTGTCGGCCTGCAAAGTTCAAATCCAGTCACGGCTGCTCTGATTGTGGCAACGACTCCTATTTCTGCCAATATTATGGAAGCTATTATATATCGTCGGTTGCCTGAATTTATGCGTATAACAGGTATGGTTATTAGCTTGCTGGGTGTTGCTTTAGTCATTACCAATGGTCAATTGGTTTTGGGTGGTGAAGTTCAGGTGGCAACTGGAGACATAATGATTTTTATGGGAAGTCTTGGTTGGTCAATTTATACAGTAGGAATACGGGTATTTGTCAAAGATGCGACGCCTCTGGAGGTTACTAGTTGGACAATGCTTTTCGGTGCGATTATATTGGTGTTTATTGCGCTTTTTGTTGAATCACCGATCATTGCATTATCTTCCGGAACATTTGAAAGCCATCTGGCTTGTATCTATATAGGTATTGGTGGTTCAACTATTGCCTATCTTTTTTGGAATATGGGTGTTGCTATTCGTGGAGCTGGAAAGACGGCGATATTTTTTAACTTTGTTCCTATTTTTGCACTTATTATACAGATAATGATGGGAGACGTACCTATTTGGTCACAATTGATTGGTATTGTTATGACTATTGTGGGAGTACTCTTAGGGCTGGGGAGTATTACAGTGGGCAAGCTATTTAAAGGTATTTTAAGAAATTAATAGCTGCAATAGATAACTGTGTAATTAGTTAATGACATTACAGGGAGATGTTGACTTCCCTGTAATGTCAGGTTTATATAAAATTAACTTATAATGCAAATTCACCAAGAAAAATAGTCATTTTATTCTGACCACTTTCCGGTTGTCTTTTTTCCTATTTAAAGAGAAAAATGTGTTATTGCTAAATTTATTGGCGATATCCAGTTAATGATTATTGATAAAAATAAAAACTGACATACAATCATCATGGTAACTAATTTATTAGTGGAGAACTGGTATGGAAAAATTTACTGATAAATTAATTAGCCTTGACCGATTTCTCTTACGGATGCTGCGCTTTCTTTTACATGCATTCATTATCTTCCTGATCGGTATTATTCCTGGTGTATTGGGTTTTTTCTTGATTGAAAGCCACGCTATTTCTGATGCAATATTGAATTCTGTCTCAATGATTGGAACACAAAACTTGCATATTGAGCCAGTCAGTACTCTGGGGAAATATTTTGCTGCGATTTATGGATTATTCCTTCAGGCTATCTTTTTTATCGCAATTGGGATGGTAGTAACACCTTTTGTTCACCGAATACTACACAGTTGGCATATTGATGATGAAGAAGAAGAGAGTAATGAGGATGTGAAAGATAAATAATTTATTTTTTCCTATCAAGCAGCAGCTTGAAAACTACAGGACATATTTGTATGGATCTACTAGAAATAAGATAATCATTGTGGTTCATATGGCGTTTTTGGTGAAGCATGGTGATCGATTTGTTCAATCTCAGATATAACATTTTCCCTATAAATTTATTACAGCTAGAGAGTGAGATGATGAATCAAGGTCGTTGTTTATGTGGTGCTGTGGAAGTAAAAACTAATCAAAGTATTGAAGATATTAATGTGTGCCATTGTGAGATGTGCCAAAAATGGAATGGTGGTCCATTTTTATCCGTAGACTGTAAAGGTGGCTTAAAAATAGAAGGAGCTGAAAATATATCAACATTTTCATCGTCCGAATGGGCGGAGCGCGCTTTCTGTAAAAAATGCGGCACACATCTTTTCTACCATTTACATCATCCAAGTGCTTATTATGTTCCGATTGCTTTGTTTGGAAATAATCATTCAAGTAAATTATCTCGTCAAATTTATGTGGACAGTAAACCCGCATATTATAACTTTGTTGAAAAGACGCCTATGCTGACTAAAGAAGATATTCTTAACTTATTTAAATAATTGCTGCAATATGAGGGAAATATCACCCTCATATTGTTCTGGATATAAAATATATTGTTATGACTAACATAGAACTATGTTTTTTTTAAAAAAAATTAAACAAAATTTTCTGGTTATCTATTTAATAATAATAAATTATTAAGGGTGTTTACTTTGTTGATATGTAACAATTTTCTTTCTGTTTTGCATTAATGTTAGTATAATCTGTTACCTCATCCAAAAGGTTTTGATATCACTCGAGAGAAGATGTTGTCTTCTTTCAGTTTATTTTATTAAAATCATAAAGATAAATTCAGCGTGTCCGCTTGGTTTTGGAATTATTAATTTATCATTATTTGAGTGGGTATTACGTTAGTGGAGATGTTGTTTGATTAATGTTTTATTAGTTGATGACCATGAGCTGGTTCGTATTGGTGTGAAAGGTATCCTTGATGATGTAAGGGGTATTAAAGTCGTAGGAGAAGCCAGCAGTGGGGAAGATGCGGTCAGATGGTGTAGATCAAACAGCCCAGATGTTGTCATTATGGATATGGGAATGCCCGGCATAGGGGGGCTGGAAGCAGCTAAGAAAATCATCCGTTATTCACCTAACACACGGGTGATTATGCTAACTATCCACACTGAAAGTTCTCTGCCTACGAAAGTGATGCAGGCAGGGATCAGGGGATATTTGAGCAAAGCTGCAACTCCTCAGGATATGATCAATGCAATTCGGGTTGTTTATGCAGGACAGCGCTACATTTCCCCGGATATTGCCCAGCAGATGGCGCTTAATCAGTTATCTCCCCAAAAAGAAAACCCACTGGATGAACTTTCAGAGCGGGAATTACAGATCATGACAATGATAACTCAAGGGCGCAAAGTTAATGAAATTTCCACGTTACTTAACCTGAGTCCAAAAACAGTGAATAGCTACCGTTATAGAATGTTTGGTAAGCTAAACATCAAAGGTGATGTAGAATTAACCCATATGGCGATACGTTGTGGATTGCTTGATGCACAAAATATGGTCACTCGCGGTGAGTAATAAGATTTGATGGGTGATAAGTCGTGGCGGATCTATTTAATTCAAAGGTATTTTTAAAAACAGTCACCAGTCAGCCGGGTGTCTACCGTATGTATGATGCTACTGGCGCAGTGATCTATATTGGTAAGGCCAAAGATCTAAAAAAACGGCTATCTAGCTATTTTCGGGTACAAGTCAGCAGTCGTAAGACAGAATCATTGGTAAAAAATATCGTTCAGATAGACGTCACTGTTACCCACACAGAGACAGAAGCACTCCTGCTCGAACACAACTATATCAAGCTGTACCAGCCTCGTTACAATGTATTATTGAGAGATGATAAATCTTATCCTTATATTTTCTTGAGTAGTGATATTCATCCCCGCCTAACCTTATACCGTGGAGCCAAGCATGCGAAGGGCGAATACTTCGGCCCATTCCCTAACTCTCATGCAGTACGTGATACTTTGGTTTTATTGCAGAAACTATTTCCTATTCGACAATGTGAAGACAGTGTGTATCGCAATCGTTCAAGGCCTTGTTTGCAATATCAGATTGGGCGCTGTCTTGCCCCTTGCGTTAAAGGATTCGTAACGGATAAAGAATATCAGCAGCAAGTTGAATACGTCCGTTTGTTTTTGGCGGGAAAAGATCAGCAAGTATTAAGTAAGCTGGTTGGAAAAATGGAAAAAGCGAGTCAACAGCTAAAATTTGAAGAAGCTGCCCGTTATCGCGATCAGATCCAAGCAGTACGGCAAGTCACTGAACGTCAATTTGTTTTTGGAGAAGGTGATGATCTTGATGTTATCAGTGTCGCTTTTGAGGCGGGGATGGCTTGCGTGCATGTCTTATTTATTCGTCAGGGAAAAATATTGGGTAGCCGAAGTTACTATCCCAAAATTCCGGTAGATACGATGTTAGATGAAGTAGTACAAACTTTCCTTGGTCAATTCTATCTTCAGGGAAGTCAAAATAGGACGTTGCCGACAGAAATTTTATTGGATTTTGCATTACCAGAAAAAGAACTGTTGGAAGCCTCACTTTCTGAATTATCGGGCAGAAAAATCTATATCCAAGCCCGGCCAAGAGGTGCTAGGGCGCGTTACCTAAAATTGGCTCGTACCAATGCTGCAACAGCCTTGATTACTAAACTTTCTCAACAATCGACAATTCATCAGCGATTAGAATCACTGACCATGTTTGTAGGACTGGAAAAAATCCAACGTATGGAGTGTTTTGACATTAGTCATACGATGGGTGAACAAACCGTTGCATCTTGCGTTGTTTTTGATGGTAATGGCCCGGTTCGTGCAGAATACCGACGCTATAACATCACAGGTATCACTCCGGGAGATGATTATGCTGCGATGAATCAAGTCTTGCATCGTCGATATAGTAAAGTTATTGATCAGACAAAAATCCCGGACATTATCTTTATTGATGGTGGAAAAGGGCAGCTTGCACAAGCGATTGAAGTTTTCGATTCTCTGGAGGTTGAATGGAATAAAAAGCATCCTAAGCTGGTTGGAGTTGCGAAGGGCAGTGATCGTAAGGCTGGATTGGAAACTTTGTTTTTTGAAGCGGAAGGTGAGGGGATGGCACTTCCTCCTGATTCACCTGCGTTACATGTTATTCAACATATTCGTGACGAATCTCACAACCATGCCATTACAGGACATCGTCAGCGTCGAGAAAAAGTGAAAAAGACCAGTACACTGGAGTCGATAGACGGTATTGGGCCAAAACGCAGACAAATGTTATTAAAATATATGGGTGGATTGCAGCCTTTACGCAACGCAAGTGTAGAAGAGATCGCAAAAGTGCCTTCTATTTCTTATGCGTTGGCAGAAAAAATCTATAATGCGTTGAAACAGTAAGAGTATTGATGCACCATATTAACAAACTTTACATGGCCAGATAATTACGAAGCATTATGCAATTAAATATTCCAACATGGCTTACTCTGTTCCGTATTGCCTTAATTCCATTCTTTGTCTTGGCATTTTACCTGCCATTTCAATGGGCACCGGAGTTGTGTGCCATTATCTTTATTATTGCCGCTGCAACAGATTGGTTTGATGGTTTTCTTGCCCGTTTGTGGAAACAGACAACGCGTTTTGGTGCATTTCTTGATCCGGTGGCGGATAAAGTTATGGTTGCTACTGCGTTGGTACTAATTGCAGAACATTACCACACATGGTGGATTACATTGCCTGCGGCAACGATGATTGCACGTGAGATCATCATATCCTCCCTGCGTGAGTGGATGGCAGAATTAGGAAAACGCAGTAATGTAGCTGTTTCTTGGATGGGGAAAATAAAAACCACAGCACAAATGGCGGCATTGGTTGCCTTATTATGGCGTCCTTGTACTGAGTTTGAAGTGGGGGGATTCATCTTATTATATGCTGCTGCGGTCCTGACGTTCTGGTCAATGTTTCAATATTTGAGCGCTGCATGGGATGATTTGCGTGAAGGTTGATCGAAGTGGCGCAAAAATCATCTAACGAACGAGTTTTATAAATAATTGTGTTGACTCATTTCGTGAAATAAGTAGAATGCAACGCATCGAATGGCACATGAGGTTTACGAAACTAATTAAGTAAATCAAGCAGTTCGAAGAAAAGCGGGAATAGCTCAGTTGGTAGAGCACGACCTTGCCAAGGTCGGGGTCGCGAGTTCGAGTCTCGTTTCCCGCTCCAAAAAAGGCGCGTTGGCAGAGTGGCCATGCAGCGGATTGCAAATCCGTTAACCTCGGTTCGACTCCGGGACGCGCCTCCAAATTCAGCCCAGGTGGTGAAATCGGTAGACACAAGGGATTTAAAATCCCTCGGCTGTAAGGCTGTGCGGGTTCAAGTCCCGCCCTGGGCACCATATAAAAACTTGCTTAAGTATCAGCGAGTTAGCGTTAAGAAAAAGCCACCTTTAAGGTGGCTTTTTTATGACTCAAATCACCTTTCACTATTTGTTCACTATATCTTTTCACTATATTTCTTGGCCTCCAATTTACTTTTTTTGACCCCCAACGACAGGCACAACATTCACTTTTCGATCGTACCTTGCCGTTTGAGTGATGTTTTTATGTCCAGTGATTTGTTGTTTTTCCGACAACGAGCCTTCGAGGTCAGATACCCCTTTTGCCTTCAGATCATGGAATGTGAAGTTAAAGTCCAATTCTGAAAACGTTTCTTTCGCGATGTTTCTTGCTTTCTTCCAGCGGCTGTTAAAACCATCACGCGTATATTTTGAGCCTTTGCGCTGGTGGAGTACATAGATGCTGCTAACCCCATTATCTAATGGTAACATTTTGCTCATCGCGACGACATTGTCTAACCGTTCTGTCCATGCTTTGATTTGGGCAACACCCGTTTTACCCTGGCGAATGAAGATGCCTTCTTCTTGTACCTGCGCATAGGTCAGCGACAGTACGTCAGCCTGTCGGGTGCAACACAGATACGCCAGCTCCATCGCCACTTTAACTATAGGCGGTGCTATGGAGTAGAGCGCATTGTACTCTTCATCGGTGATATATCTATCCCGCGGTATTTCTTTAAACTGGCGTACCCCTTTGCACGGGTTGCTGCTCACAATGCCGCGTTCATACCCCCAACTAAATACACGGGACAAGAAATTTTTCTCTCTGTTGGCCTGTGTCTTGGCTTTCAATCCGCGCTTATCCATGTATTTACGAATATGTTTCGGTTGAATGTTATCCGGTAGCATATTCCCAAATACAGGCAATAATTTGCCCGCATACTTCCGGTAATCTTTTTGGGTTTCTTTCGCCAGGGCTGAAAAATCGGCAGAGAACAGAAACGCATTCACCAGACCGTTCAGCGTCTCTTCATTTTTCTGTTCAGCGAGCATTTTTTCATACGCTACCCACACCTCTGCCTGTGTTGCGGAAAAATCACATAGCCGGATTGTCCGGCTGTCATAGGTCTGAAACTCAAACGCTGATCGTCCCCGTCGAACGCGCGGCGGCATCCAGTTATCTGCGGGATTTTTACGTTTTCTACCCATCTAGCGCTCCGAAGTTAGGTTCTTGAGGGGCAGGAGCATAGTTTCTAATCCGTTGTGACATCGGGTTATTAAAATGCTCCCATGTGGTTCGGGGTTTCCCGTCCCGGCGGACAATAAAAAATATGCCGGCTTCTTTTAGTGCTGCACACTGCTTAGACGGGATTTGGTAGCCAGTGATTTCGGCCATATCTGCATCGCTAATGATGCCTGTTTTCACATCCATATTGACCTCGATTATCTATTAACCGTTCGGATTGAACATCACCGTTATATAAACGGTGTTGCAGAAATTTTGTTGCGGAATGTTACTATAATTACTGTTTCTTCATAGCCTCTAATAAAATATCCTGTACTTCCCGCTTAGAATTACGCCGTTCCATTACCAATTCATCCATCGTGCCGTGAGCAATAATGTGATGAACAAACACAGGGCGGTTGTGTCCGGCTTGTATCTGTCGGGTAGGGCCGATACGTTCAATGATTTGCTGGTACTGCTCTAAGTCCCACCAGTGAGAGAAAAATACCAGAATGTTGCCGCCGTCTTGCAGGTTTAACCCGTGTCCGGCGCTGGCAGGATGGGCGAACATGACGGGGATCTTTCCGCTGTTCCAGTCGCGCAGAGTTTGTGGGTTATCGTCTAAGTGCTTCCCTTTCGGAAATGCTTTTAACAGCCGCGCTAAATCGTGTTTCCAATGATAGGCAACGAGTACCGGCATTCCGGCAGATTCATAGATGATGCTGTCCAATGCCTGTAACTTACTGTCGTGCAGTTCCTGCCACGTGCCGTTCTCGTCGGTATAGATAGCACCGCTGGCGATTTGCAGACATTTAACGGTCTTGGCCGCTGCGTTCGGGGCTTCAATGCCGACGCCTTCCAGCTCCAAGAACATTTCTTTTTCCATCGCCTTATACTGCTGATGGACTTTGGACGGCAGATCGATACGAATAACGTTGTGAATGGGTTCTTCAATATCGAACCAGTCCGCCGCATCGAGTGAGATAGTCACATCGTTAAGTGCGGCTTGTATTTGCTCTTGGGCGAAGTCCTTCGGTTTCAAATCGGGCCAGTGTTGCCCCGGTCGTTGGAAATTGTTAAACCAGCGCGAAGTAAAGGCACTGTATGTCCGGCCTAGACGTTCACCCTGATCGACGAACCACGCTTGCCCCCATAAATCCAGTAATCCGTTAGGGGCAGGCGTGCCGGTTAAGTTGACCCAGCGGTGTATGTGCTTGTGAGCAACCTTGGCTAATGCCGCTGCGCGCTTACCGCCCTTGCGTAACCTGAACGATTTGAGCCGTGTGCTCTCATCGGCAATGACGGTGGCGAACGGCCATTTATCCCCTAACGTTTCCACCAGCCAGACGAGGTTATCGTAGTTGGTGGTAAAGACACTGGCGTTAGTATTTTTAAGCGCTTCCATGCGCTCTTTGGCTGAACCGACAATCGGTTGTACTTCGATATTATTTAAGTGACTCCACTTCTCCGCCTCATCCGGCCACGTTGACCGAGCAACGCGTAATGGCGCTAATACCAGTGTCGGTTGGGTTTCCATCCCCACCAGGTATAAATCTTCCATTGTGGTTAATGTTGCTACCGTTTTACCCATGCCCATACCCGCCCAAATATTTGAGCGGGGGATATCGAGCTGGTGGTTGATAATGAGGTTTTGATAGGGGCGGGGTGTGAATGGCTTCATACTTTGCCCTTAACTTGCACGTGCATTAATATTACCGGCGCTCGTTTCTTTGAGTGTTATTACCATTCCGTCTGTCTGAACGAAATAGAGATCGTTTTTGGTTTTATCAGTCTTTTCTATAAAACCTTTTACTACATCCAAAATAACACTAATATTGGCATCATTAGACGCTTCAATTTGAATTTTCATTTCGGTTCTCGTATTTTATAAATGGAGTTTTGGGTTTTTATATACCCATCGGCTTTATAGGTTTCGGTATTTATCACTAGCGATGTAATTATTTCATCGCCATCGTTAAAACGTTTTTTACTATCGTTAAATATTTTTCCAAATGCGACCGCTTTACCATCCGCACTCTGCGCGAAATCGGTTAATTCTATTTCTGCGGTATAAGCGATATGTCGTGGTGAGATTTTATTAATGTATGCAGCGAATGATGATTCTTCATTAAATTCGTTCATTTTGATTTCCTCTAATTAACATTTTAACTACGGATTTTAAATACACGTTTATTAATTAATTTATATTTTGGTTCTTTATCAAACCACGTTAAAAATAACAGACAACACGTTGCGTGAGACAAATGTGATAATCCGCTCTCGGAATCTACTTTCTCGCCTGATCGATACGCCAATAAATGCCTCATGGCTGCATCAAAATATCGTGTTTCAGCGTCAGGAACATTTTTCCAATTATCGGGTGCATATTTTTGTGCACCAAATTCGAGAACATTAATTATTTCTAACAACGGGTCTAGTGGTAGTAAACTGAATCGGGGCTTATTACCGTCGAGCTTAACACTAGTCATAATATTCCCTCCACATCTTTACTATCCAAAACCACAACTGAACAGCCTAATGCCCTAAGCCGTTCGTGTTCCCGTAATTGCTCAGGGCGGGGTTTTTCGCCGGGTGCTTTGCATTCGACAAAAATTACTCGCCCACCGGGTAAAATACAAATTCGGTCAGGGATAGAACGGCGACCGGGCGAAACGAATTTATAGGCAATACCTCCGGCTTTTTTCACTTCATTAACTAAATGTCTTTCTATTACATCCTCTCTTGTTTTCATTTAATTTATCCCTGTGGTATTGTTTCAAACAAAAATCAGAACGAATTTCCGCCCACGCAATATTTAAGGTATTTCGGGAATGGCGGGCGGCTTTATTCCACACTTTCGATGCCCGTAAATAATCGCCTTCGCGTTCGATTTGCGCAGCCTCTCGCGCAGACCGAAAATATAACGGGCTGTCTCGGTATTTATATGCCATAGGGCGAGCCTTATTTAATCCTTTCTATATCGGTATGCTTCAAACCCGCCAGCACTCAGAGGTAAATCCGGTGCCCAATCGGGATTTGTCGCTAACAATGAACTAAGATGTTCGTGAGAGTAATCGGGAGTATCGGGTGCCTCAGTCAAAACCTCGTCGTGCACGGTCAGTACAATGTCATAGCCTGCGGCCTCTATGCGTGGCATGTTGCCCGCCAGCACATCACGCGCGGCGGCCTGAGTGACGTTTTCGACCAGCTTTCCACCGTAGGTTTTGAGCCGTTGCCATTTGCGGCTGTACGGGTTGGTGCCCATGTAACTGATTTGCCCGTTGTCGAGACGGGGTGAGGGATAGCACACCGCACGGCCGGACGGTAAGACCACACGAAGCCACGCCCCATCACGGCGGACACGTAACTTACGGCAGGGGATAGTGACACTGGGTGAACTGATCGCCCGTTTTACTGCTTCTTCCAGTTCATACCAGAACGGCACCGTTGCGATGTGGGCATTGCGCCACATGCGCTTGAGTGAGTCGCAGGTAATAAAGACACGTTCGCTCAGGCCGTAGGTCTGGTTCTGTTCGACTGATTTCTTGTACCAACTCATTGCATCCCGCTGAATTTTTACCGGGATATTCGGCAGTGCGGCAGTGGCCAGTTCTTCTAGGTCTAAAGCATACGTGAGGGCGAATGTGACAAACGCCGCGGTCCCGCCGGCATACCCTAGTCCCAACTCCATCACTTTACCTATCTGGCGCTGGTCTTTTGTGACATCATCCGGTTCAATGTTGAATGCACGGGCATAAGCCAGTTTGTAGAGGTCTGCGCCTGTGCCATTGTCATTATCCCGAAATGCCTGTAACTTCCATTCCTCACCCGCCAGCCATGCGAGCATGCGCCCCTCGATATTGGACAGGTCGCTAATAACTAGTTTTTTACCGTTCGGTGCAATGATAACGCCACGTATTGCTGAGCTGGTCAGTTCCATGACGTTATCGAACAGCAGATCGGCGCAGTCAGATTTTAGTGCCTCGATGCCAATATCAATAATGTTCTGCTTCAGTGTAGGTCTTGGTAAATTTTGCGGCTGGAATAGGCGA
Organism: Xenorhabdus yunnanensis; assembly: GCF_028598805.1. Taxonomy (GTDB): domain Bacteria; phylum Pseudomonadota; class Gammaproteobacteria; order Enterobacterales; family Enterobacteriaceae; genus Xenorhabdus; species Xenorhabdus yunnanensis. The sequence goes on from NZ_JAQRFI010000009.1 coordinate 109,833, forward strand.
CCTGCCCAACGTCCGGTGCGTGATGCACCGCAAAATTGCAAAGTGCCACGTAATCGGTTATCGGCGCTAATCCCGTTCATCAATGCCTTGTACTTACTGGTGCTGGTGGTACTGGCTTGCAAACGAATAGATAACAGTTCACGCAAGGCTAATGGGATATCGGGATCGGCAACCCGACGTTCCAATGTGCTTTTTTGCATATCGGGCAATTCAACCCCGAACGCCGTTGTGATATGTCTTAACATGGCATCACGTTGAGTCGCTGCCTGTACGTCACCCTCGGTCATTTCCTGTGTGCGTTTTGCCAGCCGCTTTTGTTCTTGATCTACCGCATCAATCGCGGATCTGGCTAACTCAATGTCCATGCGCACACCACGATCATTAATTTGTTGGTCACGGTGCCAGAGGGCTAACTCAACACCCTGATAGTTCCACTTGGGCAGGCGCTTATGTACCTCGCGCATGGCTTCAATATCCAGCCCCGCGTAAGACACAAACCGTCGCCATTCTTCGGGGTGGGTCTTGCGGGTCGCACGGCGAATGGCGACGTTTTTCGGGCGAGGCTTGCAGAATAATTGGATTAACGCTTTACCCTTTTTGTCTTTCGCTTTATCTGACGGAATACCCAGCACCTCACACAGTGCACCTAATGCGCCGGGTAAACCGTGTGCCAATGCCTGCACCATCGTGTCTTGCCAGCGGGTAATTTCCAGATGTAAATGCGGCATGTCATGCCGCAGGATGGTACGGTCAAAGTGGCTGTTATGGGCGAATAAAATAACGGTCGGATCGAGTAACGTTTTACGTAATTCGACTGGCATGGGAACACCGCTTGTGACATCCCATACCTGAACAGGATTATTGTTGACCGCCCATGCAAATAGCATAATTTCCGCGTGTTCAGCGTAGGCGTGAGTACCATTTTTAATCAGTATGTCACTGTAGGTTTCGAGGTCGAGCCACAATTTATCCATTGTCCGCCTCAGTGGGTAGCCCTATTAATGCGTTTAAGGCTTCACGGCGAACGGCAGGAACCGGAGCAGCTTTCACCGTGTCTTTAGGCAATAACTCAGCGGCTTCCGGCCATTCTGCTAATAGGCGTTTCACCGAGCGGACTTTTAATAATGCAGATTCTACATTATTGGTGATATCTTCCCGCTGGTTATTTAATTCTTCGTGACGTTTTTCCAGTTCATAGAATTCATTAACCAGCGGGTTATCGGCTAATAATGTGGTCATTCTGGGTGTTATTTTATATATGTATTCCCGTTTGTCATAATACCGTTCGCGTGCCCCGTTGAAATACGCAACAACACGACTACCTGCTAAATTAATTTCTATAAAACTGTATTCACGAACTGGGAATTCGTCTAATCGCATAGACTCAGGTATTTTATTCGCCAGTGTTTTTATTTCTGAAATAATATCGTTTATCCCCGAATCCATATTTTCGCCGCCGATGGCTTCTATTCTTACTTTTTCAGCCCAATCCGCACGGTCTTTATAAAGT
>NZ_JAQRFI010000010.1 GCF_028598805.1 Xenorhabdus yunnanensis
TGTGCTGGGATTTAATGCCGATGCGGCATGGGGTGGTGTCGATGGCGGCGTTGAGATACCGATGTGCAAAAATAAATTACCGTTGATTTGGGTGGATTACAAAGTGCTGCCGGATGGTGCCATTAAATTAATGACCTATCACCGAGAGCACCCAAACGCGCCAGAATTCGCCCGAAATATACGGAGCGGTTACGCTGACGGTGATTTGATTGACATCCCTGTCGGTCGGTCTATTTCTGTCCGCGTCCAGATGCCGGAGGATTCGGTGTGGAATTTGGGGCAGGGGAGAGGGTGAGTTGGAGTTGTGATGGGGAAAAGCCCTCGTGGGGAGGGCTATGATATTTGCATATTAGAAACGATAGCCAACACCAACTACAAATGTTCCTACTTTAGCCTTCTCCAAATCAGAGTATTCGTAGGTAACATCAACAGCTACATTTGAGATAGGGTTAAATTGTAATCCCGCACCGTAGGCAACGGCTGTTTTATTTTCTCTGTCTGTCATATATACGCCTAAGCCAGATCCAGTCTTATAATCTTCAATATTAGCCGCACCAATCAAGGCATAGGTGCTGACATATTCATTAAAGCGATATGTCGGACCTGCCATCCATGACCTATAAGTAATTTCTCTGGTAAGTTTTCCTATATTGCCAAGGAACATTTTCTCTTCTTCCCTAGTCAATGTGAACGAGCTTATAACTCCCCAATTATCATTAATTTCATAACGATATTTCAAGTTGACACCTTTTGGATTTTTATCCAGTTTATCTCCTTCAAGTTTCAGTTTCACATCGCTTTGAGCGTAGCCTACTGAAATGGTGTGTTTGCCACTTGCATTTGCTGTGAATGACGCGATAGATAATCCAGCTACAATCGCTGAGGTCAATAGAGCTTTTTTCATTATTAATATCTCGTTTGTTGTATAAATCGGGCGTAAATATACAGAAACTCCGAAAAAATACAATGGAAAAAATAACTCAAATAAATTAATTTATATAAAGAAATTTTAATTAGTTATGTCTTTTTATTTCCAAGCAAGCGCCATGAAACATTGACAGTTGATGAACCCGCAGAAAGTTGTGGGTTAAAATTCAATCAGCATTGTTAATTGGGATTTGAAAGCCCATCTAAGTGGGAATGCCTACTTTGGTTTTGTACACACAGGTGAGTGTGTGAGAAATTTTTCGGATACCTTGTGCTTTCGTGTGTTGGGTACGTGATAACCCTCGACGCAAAGGAGTATCGATATCCCCTACGGGGTCAAAGTGACGACCTCGGACAAATCAGTGAGTTAATCAATTGTAACGGAAATCGTTATAGTTGCCGCAAGGTGTGACATCCCATTTTGGGTATGGAGGAAATCACCACACCTTTTATTGTGCAGGTATCCCATAAGTTAAAGGGCAGATTTCTGCCCTGTAGCGACGCAGTTCTTTATCCTCTTCATTTCCCCTATTTAACGAGCGTGAAATTCATTGCTATATGCTATAGTGAGTATGTTTTCTGTTTGTACATACTGGTGTACATTTGTTATCTTATCAAGTTGTATAATTTATTTAATTGCATGTTTTAATTGGATTAAATTAAGTGTAATACTCTTTTTTAAAAGAACAATGCCAAAATTTCCGCAGCAGAAAGCATAACAAGCTGAGTAAAAGGATATTGTATGCGTACTAATTATTGTGGGCAGTTGAGCCTAGCCCATGAAGGCCAAAAAGTGACTCTTTGTGGTTGGGTAAATCGACGCCGTGATTTGGGTGGTTTGATTTTTATTGATATGCGAGATCGCGAGGGTATTGTTCAGGTATTTTTTGACCCAGACCAGGAAGAAGTCTTTGCTCAGGCTTCTGAACTGCGTAATGAATTTTGTATTCAAATCACAGGAATCGTGCGTGCGCGTCCTGATAACCAAATCAATAAAGACATGGCGACCGGCGAAATTGAAATTTTCGCAGAAAGCCTGATGGCTTTCAACCGCTCAGAGCCATTGCCACTGGATAGCAACCAGAACAATAGCGAAGAGCAACGTCTGAAATACCGCTATCTTGATCTGCGTCGTTCTGAGATGTCTCAGCGTTTGAAGACTCGTGCAAAAATCACCGGTTTTGTGCGTCGTTTTATGGATGGTGCGGGTTTCATCGATGTTGAAACGCCAATGCTGACTAAGGCAACACCAGAAGGTGCGCGTGACTATTTAGTGCCAAGCCGTGTTCATAAAGGCGAATTTTATGCACTACCGCAGTCTCCTCAGCTTTTCAAACAATTGTTGATGATGTCGGGTTTTGACCGTTATTACCAGATTGTAAAATGCTTCCGCGATGAAGATTTACGTGCAGATCGCCAGCCAGAATTCACCCAGATCGACGTTGAAACCTCGTTTATGACTGCTGAACAAGTCCGCGAAATCATGGAAAAAATGATCCGTGAACTCTGGCTGGATGTAAAAAGTGTCGATTTGGGTAACTTCCCAATTATGACATTTGAAGAAGCCATGCGTCGCTTTGGTTCGGATAAACCAGACCTGCGTAACCCTCTGGAATTGGTGGATGTTGCTGATCTGGTTAAAAACGTGGAGTTCTCTGTTTTTGCAGAACCGGCAAATAATCCAAAAGGCCGTGTGGCAACGATTTGTGTTCCCGGTGGCGCAGAACTGAGCCGCAAGCAAATTGATGAGTACGGTAAATTTGTTGGCATCTATGGAGCGAAAGGGCTGGCATGGATGAAAGTTAACAACCGTGCTGCTGGCTTGGAAGGAGTACAAAGCCCGGTTGCCAAATTCCTGTCCGAAGAAGTTGTCGAAGGCTTGTTGTCCCGTACCAATGCGCAGGATGGTGACATTCTGTTCTTCGGTGCTGACAAGAAAAATATTGTCACTGATGCGATGGGTGCGTTGCGCTTGAAACTGGGCCGCGATTTGAACATCACGGATCTGGCAAGCTGGAAACCGCTTTGGGTTGTTGACTTCCCAATGTTTGAAGACAACGGCGAAGGTGGTTTGACTGCAATGCACCATCCATTTACTGCTCCGTGTGATTTGTCGGCGTCTGAGTTGGAAAGCAACCCAGAAGCAGCTATAGCGAATGCTTACGACATGGTTATCAATGGCTATGAAGTAGGTGGAGGCTCCGTCCGTATCCATCGCAATGAAATGCAGCAGGTTGTATTCCGCATCTTGGGTATCAATGAGCAAGAACAGCAGGAGAAATTTGGCTTCTTGCTGAACGCCCTGAAATACGGTGCGCCTCCGCATGCAGGTCTGGCTTTCGGTTTGGATCGCCTCGTCATGCTGCTGACCAATACAGATAATATTCGTGATGTGATTGCTTTCCCGAAAACAACGGCAGCAGCATGTCTGATGACTGATGCTCCAAGTCAGGCGAATTCGGCAGCATTGGAAGAGCTGGCTATTTCAGTGGTTAAAAAAGAGAGCGAATAATGGCTTATAAGCGCCCTGAATCTGTACTGGTTATGATTTACGCCTTTGACAGCAAAAGGGTGCTGATGTTACAGCGACGGGACGATCCTGAATTCTGGCAATCTGTAACAGGTAGCCTTGAAAAGGACGAAAAACCGAGGGAGGCAGCGTTACGCGAAGTACAGGAAGAGATAGGCATTGATATTATCAATGAAAATCTTGAACTGATGGATTGTCAACGCTGTCTTTATTATGAAATTTTCTCACACTTACGACATCGATATGCTCCGGGAGTAACGCGGAATAAAGAGCATTGGTTCTTTCTGGCGTTGCCCGAGGAGCGAGAAATCTTGCTGACTGAACATCTGGCTTATCAATGGATGGCGGCGGAAGAAGCCGCTAAATTGACAAAGTCGTGGAGCAATCGGCAAGCAATTGAAGAGTTTGTAATTTAGTTCATTAGTCTACAAGACGTTTTATCGGAGATATTTTCATGGCAGGTCATAGTAAATGGGCCAATACGAAACACCGCAAGGCTGCACAGGATGCAAAACGCGGTAAGATTTTTACTAAAATTATCCGTGAATTGGTAACAGCTGCACGATTGGGCGGTGGCGATTCAGATTCTAACCCACGTTTGCGAGCTGCCATCGATAAAGCGCTGTCCAACAACATGACTCGCGATACTTTGAATCGTGCAATTGCCCGCGGTGTTGGCAACGACGATTCCGATAATATGGAAACCATCATTTATGAAGGTTACGGCCCGGGTGGTACAGCGGTTATGGTTGAGTGCTTGAGTGATAACCGTAACCGTACTGTTTCTGATGTTCGTCACGCGTTTACCAAAACGGGTGGGAACTTGGGCACTGATGGTTCTGTTTCTTATCTGTTTACCAAGAAAGGGGTTATTTCCTACGCACCGGGCTTGGATGAAGATGCGGTGATGGAAGCAGCGTTGGAAGCAGGTGCTGACGATGTTGAAACTTATGACGATGGGGCGATTGACGTCTACACTACACCAGAGACTTTTGGTGATGTTAAAGATGCCCTGGGCGCGGCGGGCTTCAAGGTAGATTCCGCAGAAGTTTCTATGATCCCTTCCACCAAAGCGGAACTGGATGCAGAAACTGCACCTAAATTACTTCGTCTGATCGATATGCTTGAAGATTCTGACGACGTTCAAGAAGTTTATCATAATGGTGAAATCTCTGATGAGGTTGCAGCACTGCTGTAATTAGCATTAGGGTTCACAGCGTAGAGAAAGTGTTCCTTGATATCAGGGCACTTTCTCTAACGTTTTTATCCCATATCACAAGCGAACCGACTTGGGCAAGATTTAGGCGAATTATTCGATCTTGTGAATAGCTCGTGTGGTGAATTGTTCGATATGGTGAATAGCTTGATATGGCGATTATGGCGATTATTCTTGGTATTGACCCCGGCTCCAGAGTTACGGGGTATGGCGTTATCCGCCAACAGGGACGACAACTTATCTATCTTGGTAGCGGTTGTATTCGAACAAAAGTAGATGACTTACCCAGTCGTTTGCAAAAGATCTATGCCGGAGTGACTGAAATTATCACTCAATTTCAGCCCGATGCTTTTGCAATAGAGCAAGTTTTCATGGCAAAAAATGCAGATTCCGCCTTGAAATTGGGGCAGGCGCGTGGCGTGGCGATTGTCGCTGCATCTAACCAGTCTATTCCTGTATTTGAATATGCAGCCCGTCAGGTTAAACAAACTATAGTCGGTACGGGGGCGGCGGAAAAAAGCCAGATACAGCACATGGTACGTTCGATGTTGAAATTATCTGCTAATCCGCAGGCTGATGCCGCCGATGCTCTGGCTATTGCCATCACGCATTGTCATTTCAATCAAAATTTACTCCGGGTAGGTGATGTGCGGTTAAATTTAACTCGAGGCCGCTTGAAATAATTGATGCTGGATATACGTCCAGTTTTTTTTGTGCTATAAGCTAGCGGAACGATTTATTTTTATTTTCAGGGGGTAAACAGTGATAGGGCGTTTGAGAGGAACCGTGTTGGAAAAACAGCCGCCGTTGGTTTTATTGGAAACTAATGGTGTCGGTTATGAAGTTCATGTGCCAATGACCTGTTTTTATGAACTGCCTGAAATTGGTCAGGAAGCCATTTTATTTACGCAATTTATTGTACGTGAAGATGCTCAGTTATTATATGGGTTTAATGATAAACAAGAGCGGGCACTTTTCCGTGAACTGATTAAAGTGAATGGCGTTGGACCAAAACTAGCTTTGGCGATCCTTTCCGGCATGTCTGCCCAGCAATTTGTTACGGCAATAGAACAGGAAGCCATTGCTTCATTGGTTAAATTACCGGGTGTCGGTAAAAAAACGGCTGAAAGACTCGTTGTTGAGATGAAAGATCGCTTTAAGGGGCTTAATGGCGATCTGTTTAACCAAAGTAGTGATATTAATTTGCCTGTTGCTACCAAACAAGCGAACTCCTCTGCCGATATTGAAGCAGAAGCAGTAGCGGCATTGGTTTCTCTGGGATATAAACCACAGGAAGCCAGCCGGATGGTGAGCAAAGTAGCTAAACCGGGCGCAGATTGTGAAACCCTTATTCGAGAAGCGCTTCGTGCGGCTCTGTAATCACAGGAGTTGAGTGATGATTGAAGCTGACCGTCTGGTTTCAGCAGAAGTTCTGCAAGATGATGAAGCTGTTGATCGTGCTATTCGGCCGAAATTTCTGTCTGAATATGTTGGTCAACCTCATGTTTGTGAGCAAATGGAAATTTTTATTCAAGCGGCTCGTCAACGTGGTGATGCATTGGATCACCTGTTAATTTTTGGGCCTCCCGGATTGGGTAAAACCACGCTGGCAAATATTGTTGCAAATGAAATGGGGGTTAATCTCCGAACAACATCGGGGCCAGTGTTGGAAAAAGCGGGGGATCTCGCGGCCATGCTTACCAATCTGGAACCGCATGATGTGCTATTCATTGATGAAATTCACCGCTTATCGCCAGTTGTGGAAGAAATTCTCTATCCCGCAATGGAAGATTATCAACTGGATATCATGATTGGCGAAGGGCCTGCCGCCCGATCAATCAAGATTGATCTCCCGCCATTCACTTTGGTTGGAGCAACCACTCGCGCGGGTTCTTTAACTTCACCATTACGTGATCGATTCGGTATCGTACAACGCCTTGAGTTTTACAATGTTGATGATTTGCAGAGTATCGTTTCCCGCAGCGCGCACTATATGGGATTAAGTATTTCAGATGACGGTGCAAGGCAAATCGCGATGCGTTCCCGTGGGACTCCCCGTATAACTAATCGATTATTGCGTCGTGTGCGTGATTTTGCTCAGGTGAAAGGTAATGGCTCGGTGGATAACACTATTGCATCCCAAGCCCTTGATATGCTGAATGTGGATTCAGCCGGGTTTGATTATATGGATCGTAAGTTGCTGGTGGCCATTATTGATAAATTTATGGGTGGTCCTGTTGGATTGGATAACTTGGCAGCGGCGATTGGTGAAGAACGAGAAACTATCGAAGATGTATTGGAGCCTTTCCTGATTCAACAAGGATTTATCCAACGAACACCACGAGGGAGAATTGCGACCAATCATGCTTATCAGCATTTTGGATTAAGCAAGGAAAGTGGATCATAATCTATGAAAGTGTAATTCGATAAATGTGTAAGCCAATTACTCCCAAATTATAAAAGGGTTACAACTAGTTAAATTGTAACCCTTGTTGGTCGCATTTGGGCGGTTAAAAAGCAGTAAAATAAAAAGTGATGAGGATAAATATCAGCTTCTTGCCTTACACATTAAACTCAATGCAAATAATATTGCTGAGCAAAGCACAACAGAAGGCCCTGCCGGAGTGTTATAAAACGCCGATAACGTTAACCCTCCCGTAACAGAAAGCATACCGAGAATAATTGCAAAACATGCCATTTGTTCAGGTGTGCGGGAGAAACGACGAGCGGTAGCGGCAGGGATAATCAGCAAGGAAGTGATAATTAATGCTCCGACGAATTTCATCGCCAGCCCAATGGTCAATGCTGTCACTAACATCAGGAGAACACGTAGGCGTTGGATTTTAATGCCATCGACAAAAGCCAGATCTTGGCTAACTGTCATTGATAGCAAAGCGCGCCATTGCCATATCAGCAATCCAGCAACAATCGCGACACCGACCGCAATCAACCAGAGATCTTCATAAGTCACAGACAGTAAATCACCAAATAAGTAAGCCATCATATCGACTCTGACATTGGTCATAAAACTGACGACGACTAAACCGAGCGATAGAGCACTGTGAGCCAGAATGCCTAATAATGTATCAACCGCCAATTGCGGACGTTTTTCCAGCCAAACTAAAATAATTGCCAGGATGAGTGTAACGGCAATAACTGCATAAAATGGATTTACATTCAGTAAGAAGCCGAATGAGACACCAAGCAGTGATGCGTGTGCAAGTGTATCGCCAAAATAGGACATTCTGCGCCAAACGACAAAAGAACCAAGAGGCCCTGCGGCAATGGCCAAAAAAATACCGGCTAGCCAGCCGGGAAGCAATAATTCAATCATCGACGCGATTCTCCAACGTTTTTCAAAATTATTTTCCCTCTAAGATCATGATGATGATTGTGGTGATGGCGGTAAACTGCCAGTTGCTCTGCACCATGACGTCCAAACATTGCAATAAATTCTGGATGCATTGACACCACTTCTGGTGTTCCAGAACAGCAAATATGTTGGTTAAGGCATAAAACTTCGTCTGTTTTCGCCATTACTAAGTGCAGATCATGAGATACCATAAGTACAGCGCAATTAAGTTCTGTCCTGATTTGATTGATTAAATCGTAAAGCGCCAGTTGGCCATTGACATCAACACCTTGTGTTGGTTCATCAAGAACCAAAAGTTGAGGTTGATTCAGTAAGGCTCTGGCGAGTAACACTCGTTGAGTTTCTCCACCTGACAGTTTCTGCATGGGTTGTTCCAGCAAGTGGGTCGCGTTGACCCGATTTAATATTGGCATGATATCTGCTGATTTCACGTTGGGTCTTAGCATCATGAAACGTTTAACAGTCATGGGCAGAGTGGGATCAAGGTTAAGTTTCTGTGGGACATAACCAATTCTCAGCACAGGGCTTTTTTCGATAGTGCCCAAAGTAGCTTGGATTAAACCAAGAACGACACGAACCAGAGTCGATTTCCCCGCTCCGTTCGGGCCGATCAGGGTCAGAATTTTACCTTGCTTGAGATTAAATGAAATATTGTTCAATACCTTGCGGTGACCAAATTCAACCGTAATATTTTTTAGGGTTATCATAGTTAACGTGTTAAAAGAATCTTGCAGAATCATTGAGATGTTATAATATAACAAAATTGTTTTTTTTGCATGGAATATTCATATTATGTTACACAAGCCACAGAAATACGCGCATAAATTTTTTCGTAAAATCGCGCTAGCTACTGCATTAGTAGCAGGGATGAATGGCGTTGCGCAGGCAGATGTCGTTACATCTATTCGTCCATTGGGTTTTATTGCTACCGCCATTGCTGATGGTGTAACAGATACTCAGGTACTTTTGCCCAATGGCGCTTCTCCACATGATTATGCGTTACGGCCTCTGGATGTACAAAAAATTAATCAGGCTGATTTGGTTGTCTGGATTGGCCCGGATATGGAAACTTTTTTGGCAAAACCGATAGCTAAAATTGAACGGAAAAAACAGCTGGCACTGGCTGAATTATTAACCATCAAACCACTGTTGTTGAAGAATAATGAAGATGATAATGATTTCGATAGTGAATTACATAATCATAAATATGATACAGATCATAAACATCATCATCACGGCGAATATAATATGCATATTTGGCTTTCTCCAGAGATTGCGAAGAAAGTCGCTCAGGCAATATATGATCAGCTTATTGAACAATATCCTCAGCAAAAACAGCGATTAGAAGTAAACCTACGTAAATTCAATGGACAGCTTGCACAAACTGATAAGAATATTGCTAATATTTTAAAGCCTATAAGAAAACAGGGTTATTTCGTTTTTCATGACGCATATAGTTATTTTGAAAAACACTACCAACTGGCCCCGTTGGGTGTTTTTACGGTTAATCCTGAAATACAACCCGGAGCCCAGAGATTACACTATATACGAACACAATTAGTTGAGCAGAAAGCGAGATGTATTTTTGCTGAACCTCAATTCAGGCCAGCTGTTATTCATGCCGTAGCAAAAGGCACAGATGTACGCATCGGAATACTTGACCCTTTAGGGAGTGGCATTGCATTGGACAAAGATAGCTATATGAAATTTATAACTCAGCTGTCACAACAATATGCGAGCTGCCTGAATTAGTACAATAAGGAATTTTATTAGTGCAGCAAATAGCTAAAACTATCGTTCTGGTATACAACAACCTGCCCAAACCACATAAGATCATGCTTGGATCCCTAACGCTGGTCACTTTGGCTATCGCGATATGGCGGCCGGTTATTTACCATGAACGAGAAGAACGGACAGGTAACATTATTCTCAATATTTCCGATAGTGTTCCGGAAGTAGCATATCCAGATGCGACAGATGATGTAGCAGGGGATGATAATGAACAACTTCCCAATGAAGGCATTGGGGATGAAGATGGCAGTTCTGATGCAGCAACAAATGTTCCGCATAAGTATGTTGTTTCCAATGGGGATAGCCTGAGTTCGATTTTAAATCAGTTTGGCATTAACTCTTCCGATATTGCTTTGTTGGCAAATCAATATAGCGCGTTGCGTAATTTAAATATTGGTCAATCATTATCGTGGACTACTGACGATAACGGTAATTTAAAAACACTGACGTGGGATATTTCGCGTCGTGAAATTCGTACTTATACCCGCGAAGGTAGTGATTTCCAAGAAGTACAAGAATTCCAGAAAGGGGAATGGAAAAATAAAGTTATTATAGGCACAGTCGATGGTAGTTTTAATGGTAGCGCCCTGACCGCTGGGTTAACCAGCAGTGAAGCCAGAGAAGTGACAAAAGCGCTGCAATGGCAGATAGATTTCCGTAAATTACGTAAAGGCGATCGTTTTTCTGTGCTGATGTCCCGTGAAATGCTTGATGGAAAAAGTGAACAGAGCCAGTTGTTAGGTGTTCACTTACAGAGCGGAGGTAATGATTATTATGCTTTCCGTGCCAATGATGGCCGTTTTTATGATAGCAATGCTTCCGGTCTGGAGCGTGGTTTCTTGCGTTTGCCTACAACTAAACAATTCAGAGTGTCTTCTTCTTTCAATCCACATCGGTTAAATCCGGTCACTGGCAGAGTTACTGCACACAGAGGGGTTGATTTCGCTATGCCTGTAGGAACTCCTGTTCTGGCGGTTGGTGATGGTGAAGTTATTGTATCCAAATTTGATGGTGCAGCGGGTAATTTCATCGCCATTCGACATGGCCGTCAATATACCACTCGATATATGCACTTGCGGAAATTATTGGTAAAACCGGGTCAGAAAGTGAAACGAGGTGAACGTATTGCGCTATCAGGAAGTACAGGACGTTCAACAGGCCCACATTTGCACTTTGAATTCTGGGATAATCAGCGACCGGTTAACCCGCTCACCGCAAAATTACCGCGTTCTGGCGGGTTAAGTGGCAAAGAGCGTACAGAATATGTAGCAATGATTAAGGAGATTAAACCTCAATTGTTGCTAGATTAAGTTGTTGCCGGATTAAGTACTCCTGCTCCAGATTATTGACAGACATAAAAGCGGATGATTGCTATCATCCGCTTTTATATTATTTTTTGTTGTAAACTTGTGCCTTGAAAGCGAGTGTTGGAATCATCAGAGTTAGCTCATGAATAGAGAAAAAGATACAGATAGTAAATTGGGATATGTCCCTCGGTTTCATCGATCTTATTTGCATCCTCGTTATTGGGGGCTTTGGGCTGGTGTAGGAGTATTGGCCGGATTGGCTTATATTCCAGCAAAATGGCGTGATCCATTGTTAGCCAAGATAGGTGTTTGGGCGGGTAAAAAAGCGAAAAGCGCTCGTCGCAGGGCGAAAATCAATTTAATTTACTGTTTTCCTGAGTTAACGGAACAACAGCGCGAAGACTTGATTGATAGAATGTTTGCTAGTGCGCCTCAGTCATTTGTCATGCTGGCAGAGCTTTGCCTAAAAGGCGCTGAAGAAACGTTGATGCGTACTCAGTGGCACGGTGAGGAAATTTTTCAGACATTACAAGCACAAGGGAAAAATGTCATCCTAATGGTTCCTCATGGATGGTCAATTGATATTCCTGCCATGCTTTTGTCAGCACGTGGTTACAAAATATCAGGTATGTTTAACCATCAGAGCAACCTTGTAGCTGATTATTTGTGGAATAAAGCGCGTCAGCATTTTGGTGGACGTTTGCATTCTCGTGATGCAGGAATTAAGCCCTTTATTGCATCGGTACGTGAAGGCTTTTGGGGATATTATTTGCCCGATCAGGATCATGGTGAAGAACATAGCGAATTTGTCGATTTTTTTGCCACCTATAAAGCGACACTGCCAGCACTTGGGCGTTTGATGAAAGTTTGCCGGGCAGCCGTTGTTCCGTTATTTCCGGTTTATAATTACGAAACCCATCAGTTGGATATTTATATACGTCCACCAATGGACGATATTGCAGGGCAAGATGATGCTTATATTGCTCGTCGCATGAATGAGGAATTAGAAGAATTAGTTAAACCTAATCCTGAACAATATACTTGGATCTTAAAATTACTCAAGACGCGGAAAGAAGGGGATATTGAGCCTTATAAAAGGAAAGAACTTTGATTCTTGAATAATTTCCAGCCCTCCGGTTAATGATGATAAGTGGCAGTACACTACCACTTATCATCTGTTTTTATGAATAATTCGTTATTCAACTATTTATTATTCAGTTATTTATTATTCAACTTCAAGTATGCGGCAGGTATTGGTACTACCAACTGTTCTCATCTGATCGCCCTGAGTCACCAGCACTAAATCTCCGGTGGTGAGGTCGCCTTTATCACGCAGGCGGTTAACAGCTTCGCTTACCGCAGCGATCCCATCAGTGTGTGAGCTACAATAAACAGGTGTTACACCACGATAAAGTGCGGTACGGTTTAAGGTCGATTCATGGCGTGACATGGAGAAGATGGGCAGGCCAGAACTAATACGAGACATCATGCGAGCCGTGCGACCAGATTCGGTCATGGCAATAATTGCTTTGACGCCTTTTAAGTGATTGGCTGCATACATGGTAGACATTGAAATTGCTTCTTCAATGCTATCAAATGTAATATCCAAGCGATGTTTGGAGACATTGATACCCGGCATTTTTTCCGCCCCGATACAGACTTTTGCCATAGCAGCAACGGTTTCCGCTGGGTATTGACCCGCCGCAGTTTCGGCAGAAAGCATAACCGCATCAGTACCATCCAGTACCGCATTAGCAACATCCATAACTTCAGCACGCGTCGGCATTGGGTTGGTGATCATGGATTCCATCATTTGTGTAGCAGTAATCACGACACGATTCAGTTGGCGGGCACGACGAATCAGTTTTTTCTGTACGCCGACCAGTTCAGGGTCACCGATTTCAACACCAAGATCACCACGGGCAACCATGACAACATCAGACGCCAGAATGATTTCGTCGATAATTTCATCGCTGCTGACGGCTTCCGCTCGCTCAACTTTTGCGACAATTTGGGTTTCACAGCCTGCATCTCGTGCAAGACGACGGGCGTAATTCAAATCTTCACCTGAACGGGGGAAAGAAACAGCAAGATAATCAACACTAATTTTGGCGGCTGTAATGATATCTTCTTTATCTTTTTCGGTCAGTGCTTCGGCTGATAATCCCCCGCCCAGTTTATTGATGCCTTTATTGTTGGAAAGTGGGCCTCCAACGGTTACTTCTGTGAAGACTTGCATGCCCTGAACTTTCAGGACTCTCAATTGAACGCGCCCATCATCCAATAGCAGGATATCACCGGCCGCTACATCAGACGGTAGACCTTTATAGTCAATACCGACTTTTTCTTTATTTCCTTCTCCCTTACCCAGATTGGCATCCAGCAGGAATTTATCCTCAACATTCAGGAAAATTTTTCCTTCCTTAAACGTGGATACGCGTATTTTAGGCCCTTGAAGATCACCAAGTATAGCAACGTGACAGCCTAAACGGGCGGCAATTTCGCGCACTTTATTCGCACGTTGGACATGATCTTCCGCAGTGCCATGAGAGAAATTAAGGCGGACGACGTTGGCACCCGCGCTGATAACTTTTTCTAGATTGTTGTCACGATCTGTAGCCGGGCCGAGTGTAGTGACGATTTTTGTTCTTCTGAGCCGTCTGGACATGTATTACTCCGTTGACTTGTGAAGTATATATACTTTGCGTTTTTCAAGTTGCAGCTTTATTGACTGAGTTCACTCTGGTCACATAGTTATCTATGTTTTCAGGGATTCGTTCCCTTGTCGTTATGCTGTAACCCGAAATCCATTGGGTATATGAGTTTTTAATTACCTTAGAATAACCATTTTATTTGTTGAGTATTAACCCCGTGCTGCGAATATGCAGATAGGGAAAAGTCTACATATGCTATCAGTCTGGAGAGTTGATAAATAGTGAACAAAAACACAGTCTATTTTCTGGTTTATGATTCATGCTTATCAAACCGTGAATTACGTAACGCTTCTTTGACCCTCTTCAAGTTATCCCTGAATTTTGAGCCTCGGCGTAGTGTAAAACCGGTTGCCAGTACATCAATGATGGTTAATTGAGCAATTCTTGAAACCATCGGCATATAAATATCCGTATCTTCAGGAACATCCAGCAAAATGGAAAGGGTAGCTTCCTGCGCTAATGGGGAGCTTGTTGAGGTAATGGCGATTACGGTTGCATCATTTTTGCGGGCCAGTTTGGCAATTTCTACGAGGCTTTTTGTTCTTCCTGTATGGGATATCAGTACGACAACATCGCCTTCGATACTGTTAATGCAGCTCATGCGTTGCATCACAATATCATCAAAATAGGTAACCGGAATATTAAAGCGAAAAAATTTGTTCATGGCATCATGGGCCACAGCCGCTGATGCTCCTAAACCGAAAAAAGAGAGCTTTCTGGCTTGTGTCAGAAGGTCGACGGCACGGTTAACTGCTGCAATATCCAGGTTACTTTTGACCGTTTCCAGATTCGCCATAACTGATTCAAAAATTTTGTTTGTATAAGAGGTGACGCTGTCACTTTCTTCTACATTGCGGTTCACATAAGGTGTACCATTGGCGAGGCTCTGTGCCAGATGTAATTTAAAATCGGGAAAACCTTTGGTATCGAGGCGTCGACAAAAACGATTAACCGTCGGTTCACTCACATTCGCCATTTTAGCCAGAGTGGCAATACTTGAATGGATGGCAGTTTGTGGTGAAGCAAGAATGACCTGCGCAACCTTTTTTTCTGACTTACTCAAAACATCAAGACTATTTTGGAGCCGTTCCAGTGTGTTCATAAAACGCAGTTCAACCTCGGTTTTAGCGATTTCATTAACAGGAGAAATCTATTTCATTTTCATGGAAATATACTACTTGTTATGGAAAGCTGGCAGTGGGAACAACCGGATAACTTGAGATTTTTCATGAAAATATGACAGGTATCTAACTTTCAACTTGGTAAGATTACTTCTTAATCGTTGTAAATTTTCAGTTGATAGTTACTATTCGGTATAAACCCTGACCATATTATTAGTGAATATAGCACTAATATGAATGTGAAAACAGCGTATAGAAAACGGGCATAAGGTTATTTAATAGCCTGCATTCAATAAGTTCACCTTGTAACCAATACAGAAGCAACGTGAAATACGAAAGAAGACATGAATAATCAGTGTTTACTGCATATAACCAAAGGAGTACATTACCCACAGATTCTGTAAAAAAATTACAATATCCCGTAATTGAGGAGATGCAACATGGCGGTGATGTCTACAGCTCAGGCTTGTAATTTGGTAATTTTTGGGGCGAAAGGAGACTTAGCACGCCGGAAATTAATGCCTTCCCTTTATCAGTTAGAAAAAGCGGGTTATATCCACCCTGATACCCGAATTATCGGTGTCGGTCGCGCAGACTGGGATAAAAAAGCCTATATCAAAGTCGTTGAAGAAGCGTTGGCTACATTTATGTCCGAGAAATTGGATTCAGAATTGTGGAAGAAGCTCAGTTCACGTCTGGAATTTTGTAATTTGGACGTAAATGAAACAGAACATTTCACCGAATTGGCAAAAATACTTAATAAGGATAACTTGCCAGCGATTCACTATTTTGCGATGCCACCAAGTACGTTTGGCTCAGTATGTCATGGGCTGGGAGCTGCAAGACTGAATGCGGAACCCAACCGTGTTGTGATGGAAAAGCCATTGGGAACGGATCTTGCTTCTTCCCGAGCGATTAATGATGAAGTTGCAAAATATTTCAATGAAAGCCAAATCTACCGCATTGACCATTATTTAGGTAAAGAAACCGTGCTGAATTTGTTGGCATTGCGCTTTGCCAACTCACTTTTTGTCAATAACTGGGATCATCACACGATTGATCATGTGCAAATCACTGTTGCTGAAGAAGTTGGTATTGAAGGACGTTGGGGCTATTTCGACCAGGCAGGTCAGATGCGGGATATGATCCAGAACCATCTTTTGCAAATCCTGACCATGATTGCTATGTCGCCACCGGCTGACCTAACAGCTGATCGTATTCGTGATGAGAAAGTAAAAGTGCTGCGCTCATTGCGTCGAATTGATCACACCAATGTGCGGGAAAAAACTGTTCGCGGACAATATACGGCGGGTTTTGTACATGGTAAGAAAGTTCCTGGTTATCTGGAAGAAGAGGGAGCAAATAAAGCCAGCAAAACGGAAACATTTGTATCGATTCGTGTTGATATTGATGATTGGCGCTGGTCTGGTGTACCTTTCTACCTGAGAACAGGGAAACGTTTGCCAGCTAAGTGTTCTGAAGTTGTTGTTTATTTCAAAGAGCCGTCTCTGAATCTGTTTGCTGAATCCTACCAAAAATTACCTCAGAATAAATTGACGATCCGCTTGCAGCCAGATGAAGGTATTGATATTGAAGTGCTGAATAAAGCGCCGGGGCTGGAGCATAAACATCGTTTGCAAACGACCAAACTGGATCTGAGTTTCTCTGAAACATTCAATCAGACGCACTTGGCTGATGCTTATGAAAGATTGTTGTTGGAGGCGATGCGCGGTATTCAGGCACTGTTTGTTCGCCGCGATGAAGTGGAAGAAGCATGGAAATGGGTGGATTCCATTATGGAAGCATGGGCTGCGGATAACGAACCACCAAAGCCTTATCAGGCAGGTAATTGGGGACCAGTTGCTTCTATTGCCATGATTACCCGTGATGGGCGTTCGTGGAATGAGTTTGAGTAATTTGTGTGTTATTTGATTTGTACTAAATCTACTCATTAAAATAACAGCCGGGCTTAATGTCCGGCTGATGTTTATTAAATAATGCGATGTTATTGAGCGCCATTAATTTATTATTTAAAATTAAACCACTATTCCAAAATAAATTATTAATCCGTGCTGAAGGCATGTTTTTAAATTTGAATTTATATCGAAAAATAACATAATAAAAATTGATGTAGGAGAGTTTTCTTTTTTAATTAAATGATGAAATTTATCAAAAACTGATTATTGCTTAAAAAATAAAATTAGTATAAATAGACATTGTTATTTTTGTCGTCAAGATATGAGTTGTCAAAAATATTCAATTTGAAATATTATATCAAAACTTATACCGAGCCGGTATTACGTTGTATTTCCTTTAATGATTTTGATCTCAATGCTATTGCACCAATATCTTATCCAATGTCATCAAGCGAGATGCCAAATTTGATATCTGAATAATGGAATTTTTCGTTACTCTACTTTTAATAATAAAAGTGGAGTAAGTGGTTTTTATTTACTGGGATGTAATATAGGCTGTATTTCTTAAAATAATATTAGCCTTGCAAATTAAACTCGGTATTTGATGGTACATGTTTGGTTGTTTTGGAACAGCGGAGAATGTGATGAATAAAAATAATAAGCAAATACAATACGTTGCTTTTTATTTTGAACTATGGTAGAAATGTGCCACTAACACTATAAATATGAGGGTTCGTAGTATATCACACAGTGAACATCGTGTGATGAAAGAATAAAATATCATGAATAGCGCCAAAAGCGTCAACATTCAACATAGTAAAAAAATTCAACGTTGTACCCACGTTTTTTTCCTATCAACTATCTTATCCAGTGAGCACTATTGGTGCGGCGCCCTTTAGGGCCTTCTCCTGTTAACCGGTTTTTTACCGGCATTTCCCTTTTGCCAAAATATTTCGCTAAAACGTCAGGTTGATTTTGACATTGCGTAGTTGCATTTACAGCCGATCTTGTTGGCATTTATAGCTTGATATCTTGGCATACTTATCAGCATGTTCAGGAGAAAAAAATGATTTATTGGATATTTCTTGCACTGGCAATTGTGGCGGAAGTAATTGGCACTCTGTCGATGAAACAAGCCAGCGTTTCAGGTGATTTTGCAGGCATGATTGTGATGTACACCATGATCATAACTTCTTATATTTTGCTGGCAATTGCTATAAAAAAAGTGGCATTAGGTGTGGCTTATGCACTATGGGAAGGTATTGGGATCCTGTTTATTACTGCTTTTAGTGTAGTGTGGTTCAACGAGTCACTGTCATTGATGAAAATTGGTGGATTGACATTATTGATAGCAGGAATTGCTTTGATCAAGGTAGGGTCAAAAAAAGCCCCGGACCATGCTTCAAACAATACATCAACCCCATCAAATAATGTTTTGAACAAGCAAGTCAAGGAGGCATGATATGCTAACCCAATTTGAATGGTGGCATGGTGCATTCTTGGTTCTGGCGGTTGTTTTGGAAATTGCGGCAAATATTTTATTGAAATTATCCAATGGCTTTCAGCGCTTCTGGATTGGTATTTTATCCCTGATTGCTGTTTTAGGCGCATTCAGTTCGTTGGCTCAGGCAGTAAAAGGGATTGAACTTTCCATTGCTTATGCTTTGTGGGGAGCGTTCGGCATTATTGCTACAGTAGCAGCAGGTTGGATCATGTTTAATCAACGACTGAATTTTAAGGGATGGGGCGGTATTGTACTGCTGTTAATCGGTATGATTATGATTAAGATGGCTTAATTTTTACGTTTCATACCTTAAACTTCATTTTATACATTCATTTACAAAATGGCATTGAACGAGAGATAATTCGTTCAATGCCATGTTTTTTTGATGAAGAAGCTTATAAAGCGGCGATAATTTTGATTTCTACTTTATATTTAGGATTCATCAATGCCGCTTGGACAGTGCAACGGACGGGAGCGCTTCCCGCAACAACCCATGCATCCCAAGCAGTATTCATACCTGCAAAATCGGCCTTATCTGCCAGAAAAATTGTAGCATCCAAAATCTTGCTCTTGTCTGAGCCAAGACGATGTAACAGGGTATCAATGGCAGCCAGAGTATCGGCAGTTTGCTCTGTAATATCGCCGTCCAGCTTTTCTGGCACGCTGGTATAATAGATAGTGTCATTGTAAACGACCGCTTCTGACCAACGAGTATCTGGGTCGATGCGTTTAATAGTCATTAAATCTCCTGTTAATATATACAGTTTATTTGCTGAATTGGGTGGTTATTACAACTCAGTATTGGCATAATTCTGCCACAATTTATTGAAAGAGACAGTTCGTGTCAGACGATTTTGCGAAAAATGGCGTACTTGCCAAA
The DNA here is from genome assembly GCF_028598805.1 of Xenorhabdus yunnanensis. Lineage (GTDB taxonomy): Bacteria > Pseudomonadota > Gammaproteobacteria > Enterobacterales > Enterobacteriaceae > Xenorhabdus > Xenorhabdus yunnanensis. The sequence continues at coordinate 19,280 of NZ_JAQRFI010000010.1, forward strand.
GCCATACCGGGTTTTAAGCCACGTGATGCTCAGCGGGAGATGTCTTCGGCTATTACTGTTGCGATCAAAAAACAGCAACAACTGGTTGTAGAAGCAGGAACAGGAACCGGTAAAACATTTGCTTATCTGGTGCCTGCTTTACGTTCCGGTAAAAAAGTCATCATTTCTACGGGTTCCAAAGCGTTGCAGGATCAGCTCTACAATCGAGATCTTCCTACCATCGTTGATGCTTTAGGTTTTACAGGCGATCTGGCGCTATTAAAAGGGCGCTCAAATTATCTATGCCTTGAGCGTCTTGAACAACAGTCAATCGGTAATTCCCAGCTCGAAGCTGAAATATTGGCGGAAGTCATCAAATTGAGGCATTGGTCAGCCCATACAGAAGATGGCGATATCAGCAGCTGCCATCAAGTGGCGGAAGACAGCACTGTCTGGCCGCTGGTCACAAGTACCAATGACAATTGTCTTGGTAGTGACTGCTCTCGCTATAAGGAATGTTTTGTTCTGAAAGCTCGTCGAAAAGCGATGGAAGCAGGTATTGTAATAGTTAACCATCATCTCTTTATGGCTGATATGGTGGTTAAGGATACCGGATTCGGTGAATTAATTCCGCAGGCAGATATCGTGATTTTCGATGAGGCTCACCAAATTCCTGATATTGCCAGTCAATACTTTGGTCAGCAGTTAAGTAGCCGCCAATTGATGGATTTATCGCGTGATATCATCATGGCTTACCGTATTGAAGCGCGCGATCAGGCACAATTACAAAAAAGTGCAGATCGCCTTAGCCAAAGTGCGCAAGATTTTCGTTTGTCATTGGGTGAAAACAGCTATCGAGGCAATCTCCGCGAAGCCTTGCGGCAGCAACAAGTTCAGCGGGCGTTAGTACGGTTGGATGATGCTCTTGAGCTTTGCTATGACGTGATGAAGCTCTCTTTGGGGCGTTCAACCATGCTGGATGCGGCTTTTGAGCGAGCAACCGTTTACCGCAATCGTCTTAAGCGTTTGATTGATGTCAGCATACCCAATTACAGCTATTGGTTCGAAAGTTATGGACGACACTTTTTGCTGGCACTGACACCATTATCTGTTTCTGACAAATTCAGCGAGATGATCAGTGAACAATCGGGTTGTTGGATTTTTACCTCGGCAACATTATCGGTCAATGAACAACTAAGCCATTTCACTGAACGTTTGGGGCTGAAACAAGCACAAACACTGCTCCTGCCCAGTCCATTTGATTATCAACGTCAAATGTTATTGTGTGTTCCTCGTCATTTGCCATCACCTAATCAGAATGGCGGCGCAAAATGGTTGGCTCGTATGTTGAAGCCATTGATTGAAAGTAATAAAGGACGTTGTTTTTTCCTCTGTACTTCTCATCAAATGATGCGCAGTTTGGCAGAAGAGTTCCGTGCCAGTATGACATTGCCAGTATTGGTGCAGGGTGAGACGAGCAAGACACAATTGCTGACACAATTTATCTCTGCGGGTAATGCCTTGCTGGTGGCGACAGGCAGCTTTTGGGAAGGGGTCGATGTCCGTGGTGATGCGTTATCCTGCGTTATTATTGATAAATTACCGTTTACTGCGCCGGATGATCCATTGCTTAAGGCGCGTATTGAGGATTGCCAACTTAAGGGGGGAGATGCCTTTAATGAAGTTCAACTTTCCGATGCGGTGATTGATTTGAAACAGGGCGTTGGACGGCTGATTCGTGATATCGACGATTATGGTGTTGTGGTCATTTGTGATAATCGGTTAGTGATGCGTCCATACGGTGAGGTTTTTCTGAATAGTCTGCCTCCTGCTCCCCGTACCCGTGATTTATCAAAAGCGATAGCGTTTCTGAAATCACGTCCATTACAGTCAGGGTAAAATTGTCTGGTGTAAAATTGTCCGGAGTAAAATTGTCGGGGCGATGATGTTGGGGCTATGGTAGTATAGCCCCTTGTTTTGGATTTTATTCTTGCCGGAGTTAAGGCATGTTCACGCGGATTTTAGCTATTGATACTGCAACTGAAGCCTGTTCTGTTGCACTTTGGAATGAAGGTGCTGTTGAGGCACAGTTTGAAATTTCCCCACGAGAACACACTCAACGTATTTTACCGATGGTTCAAGACGTATTATCGAAAGGTGATATGAGTCTACAACAATTGGATGCGTTAGCGTTTGGACGTGGGCCGGGTAGTTTTACCGGTGTACGGATTGGTGTTGGCATTGCTCAAGGTCTGGCATTGGGCGCTGAATTACCGCTGATTGGGGTTTCTTCCCTGAAAACGATGGCTCAAGGGGCTTTTCGTTTGAAAGGGGCAACAAACGTTCTGGTTGCCATTGATGCCCGGATGGGTGAAGTCTACTGGGGGCAATATACCCGTAATTCGCAAGGTGAATGGCAAGGTGATGAAACAGAAGCCGTTTTGAAACCTGAACAGGTGCAGGAGATCATGAACTCTCTGTCAGGTGAGTGGACGATTGCTGGAACAGGGTGGGAAGCTTACCCTCAATTATTGCACAGTCACTTAACACTGATAGCAAGTGATATCACTTTGCCCCATGCAGAAGATATGCTGCCATTGGCGATTCAAATGTGGAAAGCGGGGAAATCGACAGCGGTTGAATATGCTGAGCCTGTCTATCTACGTAATGAAGTTACATGGAAAAGATTGCCGGGCCGTTAAGGAGTTCTGTCTGGTGAAATAAAATTCATGCAACTTGTGGCAGGAAGCGGTGTCCATGAGTATAGAGAGCGAGCGTGTGGTTAACTGGATGTATAGTTAGCTTAACAAGGTTTTTCTGGGTTGGAGGATTTATGCTCAATGCAACATACTCATACTATCGAAGCATATTGCAAGCGGCGATACTGTCGGGAACTTTAGTTCTCGCGGGCTGTGTATCAGTTCCTGACGTTATTAAAGGAACAACCAAAACGCCGGTGGAAAATCTGCTTTCTGTCAAAAATGCATCTGAATTATACACTGGGCATGAAGGGCGTTTTGGTGGAAAAGTACTTAATGTCTTAAATGAAAAAGACCAGACTCGATTGGAAATATCTGCCATGCCATTGGCAGGTAATGCAGCCCCACGTTTGGATACACCTTCTCTGGGGCGAGTTTATGCCTACGTGAATACTTTTTTAGAACCCAGTGATTTTAAAGATCATTATGTGACTGTTGTAGGTTTGATTACTGGTCTTGAGAAAGGAAAAGTAGGTAATAGTTCGTATAATTATGTTGCAGTGAATGTCACGGGAGTGAAACGCTGGCATGAATCCCAGAGAATGATTTTTCCTTCTGCTATGAACGCTGATCCATGGGGTTATTATGGCAATCCTTATGCTCCATTCTGGCGCGGTTATTCGCCACTTCAACCTGTATCAGTTGAAACGATTTTAACTGAATAATTTTTTAATTTTAAGAAAGTCATATTTCTAATCAAAGTTGATAAAAACAACATGAGTACCCCTACTTTTTATAAGTCTATCTTATAAGCTAAACCCTATTATAAATTCTATTCTCAATAATTATCTTTTATTGGAGTATTCTGTTTATAACCATTAGGAATAATGGAAGACTTTAAGTCAAAAATTAGCAAATCAGTGTATAATCAATGGATTAGAAATCAAAGTGTTAATAAATTGACTAATCCATTGATAAATAACAAAAAATATTCAGGCGGCAAAAGCTGCCTTATTTTTTTGCAGTAATTGATTGTATTAAATTAGTGATGTGTATCGCCAACCTGAACATTGTTTCTTTTCAAACTGGTACGCTGAGTTAATAATTTGTTAAATATACAGATCTGGTTTGTTTTATGGTCAGTGATTACATCGCAATTAGATTTCAGGAGTATTCAACTTGGAAAAAGTCTGGCTAAAACATTATCCGGCAGATGTTCCGGTAGAGATCGATCCCGACCGTTATTCGTCGTTGATTGAAATGTTTGAAAATGCTGTGGCGGGTTATGCCGATCAAGTCGCATTTATCAATATGGGCGAGGTAATGACTTTCCGTAAATTGGAAGAGCGTAGCCGCGCGTTTGCTGCCTATTTACAGAATGGATTGGGGTTGAAAAAAGGGGATCGCGTGGCATTAATGATGCCAAATTTACTGCAATACCCCGTGGCATTATTTGGCATTCTGCGTGCAGGCATGATTGTTGTAAATGTTAACCCACTCTATACCCCGCGTGAATTGGAACATCAGCTTAATGACAGTGAGACATCTGCTATTGTTATCGTTTCTAACTTTGCACATACTCTAGAAAAGATTGTCTTCAACACGCAGGTCAAGCACGTTATTTTAACACGCATGGGCGACCAACTTTCCCGTCCCAAAGGAACTCTTGTTGATTTCGTTGTTAAATACGTCAAACGGCTCGTGCCTAAGTATCACTTACCGGATGCCATTTCGTTTCGTAGTGCGATGCAAAAAGGCTACCGCATGCAGTATGTCAAACCGGATGTGAAAGGTGAGGATCTGGCTTTTCTGCAATATACGGGGGGAACTACAGGCGTAGCCAAAGGTGCAATGCTGACTCATCGTAATATTCTGGCAAACCTCGAACAGGCCAAAGCCAGTTATTCTCCATTGCTAAGGCATGGACAAGAGTTAGTGGTAACTGCATTGCCGTTGTACCATATCTTTGCTTTGACAATAAACTGCTTGTTCTTCATTGAATTGGGCGGGCAAAATCTGTTGATTACCAATCCTCGTGATGTAAGCGGTACGGTCAAGGAACTATCTCGTTATCGCTTTACTGCGATATCGGGTGTTAACACACTATTCAATGCCTGGCTGAATAATCCAGAATTCCTGAAGCTGGACTTCTCCTCATTACGTTTATCTGTTGGCGGCGGCATGGCTGTGCAAAGAGTGGTGGCCGAAAAATGGCAAAACCTGACGGGTTGCCATTTACTGGAAGGTTATGGGCTGACAGAATGTTCTCCTCTGGTTGCAGCTAATCCACATAACTTGTCTTATTACAGTGGCAGTATTGGTTTCCCCGTTGCTTCAACAGAAATTAAGCTGGTAGGGAGTGATCATAATGAAGTTTCACTGGGTGAAGCAGGTGAAATGTGGGTACGTGGGCCACAGGTAATGAAAGGTTACTGGAACCGCCCTGATGCAACGGACGAGGTGCTGAAAGACGGCTGGTTAGCAACTGGGGATATTGCTAACATAGATGAAAAAGGTTTTTTCCACATTGTTGATCGGAAAAAAGATATGATTCTTGTTTCCGGATTTAATGTCTATCCAAATGAAGTAGAAGATGTTGTTTCTTCCCATCCTAAAGTGTTAGAGTCGGCAGCAGTGGGCGTTCCGAGTGAAAACTCAGGAGAGATGGTCAAAGTATTTGTGGTTCGTAAAGATCCCAGCCTGACAGAGGATGAACTCAAGACACATTGTCGTCGTTACCTGACAGGATATAAGGTGCCGAAACGCATTGAATTTCGCGATGAGTTACCAAAATCCAATGTAGGTAAAATTCTTCGTAAAGAGCTACGCAATGAAGAGTTGGCAAAAGTGAATAATGTTACTACAAATTGATTATGTTTATTGCTATACCCCCATCGATTTCATATATAGGCAGCCAACACTGCAACCGTTTGAAAGAGGTGGGTATAGGGATAAATGAAATGTTTTAAAATTGCCTATTACATCAACAACGCCGGTTTTTACCGGCGTTGTTGTGCATGTCTTATGAATGCTAAGAGAATGATGTTTTGAATTACCAGCTGATAACTACCGACGCCCAATTGCAGTCAATCTGTGAGCAGGCAAAGAAACACGCAAGAATTGTACTAGATACTGAATTTGTACGTACACGGACGTACTATCCCCAATTAGGTTTGATACAACTGTTTGATGGTGAACAGCTTTCTCTGATTGATCCCCTCGAAATTTCGCAATGGCAGCCCTTTAGGGAGCTATTAACTAATCCAAATGTATTGAAACTTATCCATGCTGGTAGTGAAGATTTGGAGGTTTTTAGTAATAGCTTCCAGTGCTTGCCAGAACCCATGATTGATACTCAGGTACTGGCAGCGTTTATTGGTCACCCCATATCATGTGGATTTGCAACATTGGTTGCTGAGTATTTACAGATTGAATTGGATAAGAGTGAATCCCGCACTGATTGGTTGGCTCGTCCATTGAGTGGAAAGCAATGTCAATACGCTGCGGCAGATGTCTACTATTTATTACCGCTCGCCGATATTTTGATAGAAAAAACAGAGCAGGCGGGATATTTGGATGCGGCAAAAGATGAAAGCAATCTGATAGCCCAACGCCGCAAAGAAATACAGGTGCCGGAATCTGCTTATAAAGATATTGGTAACGCATGGCAATTGCGTCCAAGGCAATTAGCTTGTTTGAAAAAATTGGCTGCATGGCGATTAAATCAGGCACGAGAGCGTGATCTGGCGGTCAATTTCGTGATCCGTGAAGAAAATCTATGGCAGGTTGCCCGTTATATGCCAACTTCTTTGGGAGAATTGGATGCTTTGGGATTGAGTGGGCAAGAAATTCGTTGTCATGGCCGCCGATTGTTGGCGATGGTTGTGGAGTGCAGGGATATTACAGAAGAAGAGTGCCCGGCTCAAATTATAAATTTGATTGATTACCCTGATTATCGCAAAGCGTTCAAGGAAATTAAATCATTAGTCACTCAAGTGGGGGAATCCCATCATTTCAGTGCAGAGCTGTTGGCTTCCCGCCGTCAAATTAATCAATTACTTTGCTGGCATTGGAAATTGAAATTGCCGGAGTATCAACCTGAGTTAATCAAGGGCTGGCGTGGCATACTGTTGGCTGAACCTATCGCTGAAATATTGGCAAGCTATTCAGAATAGTGACGATCACAGCTCTTTTGGATATGTGATTTTAATATGTAATTTAAATTCCCTGCCTGTATATCAGGTAGGGAAGATAGAGAAGTGAAATTATTAACAACCTCATCATAAAAAGATATCGATCAAATGTGTGTCTGAATGTTAAATCGGGATACTAATGATCCCGATTTATTATTCTTGAAAAATCATCGTCTTAAATTAAATAGCGTCGTTTAAGGCTGTTATTTTGGCGATTCCTCAACCTCAGGTAATGTTACATTAAGTTCCAGTACAGAGATATCATCATTTTTTTGCTCAAACTGTACAGAAAGCATATCTGGATCGATTTGTACATATTTACAAATTACAGCCAGAATATCCCGTTTCATTTCGGGCAAATAGGCAGGCTCAGAGTCACCACGGCGCCGTTCTGCCACGATGATTTGTAGCCGCTCCTTGGCGATATTGGCTGTCGGTTTTTTTCTCGACAGGAAGAAATCTAACAAAGCCATGCGTTACCCCCCAAACAGGCGTTTTAAAAAGCCCTTTTTTTCTTCTTCGATGAAACGGAAAGGCCGTTCTTCACCGAGTAAACGTAAAACAGTATCTTCGTATGCTTTACCCGCGTCAGAATCTTTGTCCAGAATGACGGGTTCTCCTTGGTTGGATGAGCGGAGAACTGATTGATCTTCTGGAATAACACCAAGCAAAGGGATACACAGAATTTCCAGTACATCTTCCATGCTAAGCATATCACCACGGTTTACGCGTCCGGGGTTATAACGTGTCAGCAGAAGATGCTCCTTGATAGGATCATTACTTTGCTCTGCTCGGCGTGATTTGGACGCTAAAATACCTAAAATGCGATCAGAGTCACGAACAGAAGAAACTTCCGGATTTGTTGTAATAATTGCTTCATCGGCAAAGTAGAGTGCCATCAATGCGCCGCTTTCAATACCTGCAGGTGAATCACAGATAATGAAATCAAATCCCTGTTGATCCAATTCATTCAGAATTTTCTCGACGCCATCTCGGGTGAGGGCTTCTTTATCACGAGTCTGGGAAGCGGGCAGAATGTATAGATTTTCTGTGCGCTTATCTTTGATAAGTGCTTGATTCAAGCTAGCATCACCTTGAATGACATTCACGAAGTCAAAAACCACTCGGCGTTCACAGCCCATAATTAGGTCGAGGTTTCGTAAGCCGATATCAAAATCGATAACGACGGTTTTTTCCCCTCTTTGGGCGAGACCGGTAGCAATGGCCGCGCTTGAAGTGGTTTTGCCAACGCCACCTTTACCAGATGTAACAACAATAATGCGTGCCATGAAGCGATTCCTTGTTATAAGGGCTAGACTAAGGTTTCAATAGTTAATTCATTGTTCACCAGACGTAATTTTGCTGCTTTACCAACAAAACTCTCCGGGATTTTTTCGCTGAGCCAATATTGACCTGCAATAGAGGTGAGTTCAGCGTTTAAATGGGTGCAGAAAATCTGGCTTTCTTGATCACCAGATGCACCTGCCAATACTCGTCCACGCAGCACACCATATATATGAATATTTCCATCAGCGATTAATTCTGCACCAGCGCTCACATTATTTGTCACAATGAGATCACTGTTTGGCGCATAAATTCTTTGTCCTGAACGAACAGGTGTATTAATTATAAGAGTTTTTTTGAAAATAGGTTCGGTCGGTTTATTTTCTTGAGTAAGAACTTTCTGACTTCTACCTTCTTTCAATAAAGGAAGTTCTGATTTTAGAACAATGTTTCGTTGTTCTTCATCTTGACAACCACTGAAACCAACAATGCGCAACCCAACTGATTCAATAGCTCGGTGGAGTGCGGGAAGATCTGCACCAACAGGGAGAGCTGATATATTGATAACAACGGGAGCATTTTTCAGGAATTCAGGTGCTTGCTCCATTTTTTCCTGCATGGCTCTATGAATAACTTCTGGCTGATCATCATACAAATGAACGACCGAAAGCGTAAAATTACTGCCTTTTAGCTCAATTGGCGACTGTGACATCGATATTTTGACTCAGTAAGGTTAAGTTTCCCAAAGTAGTTTACACAAACATTTTCCTAGAACAGTCTCTGGGAGACGATATTCTTAAATATAATAAGCATGTTATAGTTAGTGAATTATTCAAGCAAGTCGCAGAGTTAATTTAAAAGAGTTTATGACAATGATTTGTGTAATCTACAGAAGTCCAAAACGTGACCAAACATATCTGTATATTGAAAAAAAAGATGATTTTTCACGCGTTCCTGAAGATCTGTTAAAGACATTTGGTGAACCTCAATATTTAATGATGATTTCATTATCTAAAAGAAAAAAATTGGCGAATGCTGATATTGAAAAAGTAAAAACCGCGTTGAATGAACAAGGTTTTTATCTGCAAGTACCACCACCTGTAGAAAGTTTGATCAATAAACATCTGGCTTCAAATAAGCCATCCAAGCAATAATAATTGCTGGCGACTGCCTGATCCAGAATTGAGGAGCTGATTTATGAAATTAATCACTGGGCTAACTTTATTGACAGCAACTCTGTTGGTGGGGTGTAGTACATCAAGTGGTAAATCAAATAGTAAACAATTATACAATCAATCCATGCGGACTTCGCTATCTCAAGCAGAAGTCAGGGCACTGGAGCACGATTTTCCATTGAACTCCCGCGAGTCATCACAGTTTCCTGCTTATGTGGCTTTGCTGAAACAGCAAGCTCGGGAGAAGGGAATCAGTGAAAAAACATTGGATCGGGCATTTGCCAATATTCATTTTATTCCGCGTGTCATTAAATCTGATCGTAACCAGCCAGAAAAAAAAGTCACTCTGGATGATTACCTGAAGCGCGCCTTGCCAGCCTGGAAGATCGAACAGGGTGCCAAACAATATGAAGACAATAAACCTCAGTTAGAAAGGATCAGCCGCGAATACGGTATACCCAAAGCCTACATTGTTGCTTTGTGGGGTTTAGAAAGTGGTTTTGGGAAAATTCAGGGAAAAGAAGATGTCATTTCGGCATTATCTACTCTGGCTTTTGAGGGACGTCGGGAAGCATTTTTTATAAAACAGTTATTGGCAGCGTTAACAATAATTGAAAATCAATATATCAATGAAGATCAAACGTTAAAAGGCTCTTGGGCAGGTGCCATGGGGCAAAGTCAATTCATACCAACATCTTACTTAACGTATGGGGCTGATGGTGATGGTGATGGTAAAATTGATATTTGGAACAATAAAGAAGATGTTTTTGCCTCGACTGCCAATTATCTGCATAAAGAAGGGTGGCAACAAGATTTACCTTGGGGATATGCCATTTCGTTACCTGTAGGCTTTAATACCGCATTGAAAGGCATTAAGCCCGCACAGGGAAAAACCATTGCCCAATGGCAGGCATTGGGGATTTCATCCCCGCATTTTACTAATCTGCCTGCAAATACTAAAGGTTGGATAGTCATCCCTGATGATCTGGAACACCGAGCATTCTGGGTAACACAAAATTTCCGCACTATTATGCACTGGAATCGTTCTTACTATTTTGCACTCAGTGTTGGTATGATGGCGGACGGCATTATGCAACGCACGCATTTCCTCAATCACTGAAAATCGGATCTTGAAAGTATCACATTTGAGATTATCAGGTTTGAAAACAAGATAAAGGAAGAATGTTATGTACCAGCATCGGGATTGGCAGGGCGCATTGTTGGATTTTTCTGCTAATAAAGTTGTTTGTGTCGGCAGTAATTATGACAAACATATGAAAGAGATGGGATCCCAATCCACTGAAGAGCCGATGGTATTTATCAAACCTGAAACGGCGCTGTGTGATTTGTGTCAGCCTATTTTCATTCCACAGGAATTGGGTTCTGTGCACCACGAAATAGAGTTGGCAGTCTTGATTGGTTCAACACTCAAGAATGCGAATGAAGAGCGAGTCAGTCAGGCGATTGCAGGCTTTGCGGTTGCACTGGATTTGACATTACGTGATTTGCAGCGTGTATTTAAACAGTCAGGGCAGCCTTGGGAAAAAAGCAAAGCATTTGACAGATCATGCCCGATATCAGGGTTCATTCCTGTTAGTACTTTTGAGGATCCACAAAATATCCAGCTTTCTTTGGCTGTAAATGGCGAATTGCGCCAAAACGGCAATACGAGTGACATGCGAACGCCTATCATCCCGCTGATTAGTTATATGTCACGTTTTTTTACCTTGCGCCCGGGCGATATTATCTTGACGGGAACACCCGAAGGCGTAGGGCCACTACAATCTGGTGATGTATTAAACGTTTCTCTCAATGAACACGTTTTGACAACCAGAGTGATTTAACCACGAGGAATGACAGAAATTATGTCTCAACCTTTCTGGCAGGTGAAAACCTTAGAACAAATGACAGACCAAGAGTGGGAAGCACTATGTGATGGCTGTGGTCAGTGCTGCCTGCATAAGTTGATGGATGAGGATACAGATGAAATTTATTTCACTAATGTTGCCTGCAATCAGCTGAATATTAAAACCTGCCAGTGCAAGAATTATGAGGATCGTTTCAGATACGAACCTGACTGTATTAAATTGACCCGTGAGAACATGAATACTTTTGAATGGTTGCCAAAGACATGTGCTTATCGTCTGGTTGGTGAGGGGAGGAAACTTCTTCCGTGGCATCCATTGGTCAGCGGTTCAAAATCGGCAATGCATGTGGAACGTATTTCTATTAGGCATATTGCTGTACATGAAGCGGATGTGGTGAATTGGGAAGACCACATCTTAAGACCAGAATAGTTATTTTGTTTTTTGATATAAATTAGTTGATCTAAAAGGGATTTTGCTGCTAATAAACTGAAAAGTGCTATGAAGAAGAACAAAAAGGTTACTCTTGATGGCACTTTTTCAACGATTAACTATTCCACACTTGATTTAATTTATTAGAATATTAATCCTAGGGGTATTAGAACGCTAGCGCTGAAATTGCTATAAATATCGGATTTTTCTCTCGTTTTTCTGACTTTAAATAGTAAAGAAAAACTGATAACTTGTTTGTTCAATAGTCATAACAAGGCAATAGTCAAAACAAGGAAAGAAAAATGGCAAGTTATTTGATTCGCGTGGAACTTTATGGCACAGGTTCTGATGGTTATGAAAAACTACATAAAAGGATGACGGCGAATCAATTTAGTCAATCTATCCGTTTTCCTAACGGGAAATGGCATCACCTGCCTAGTGGGACTTATATCGGAAATTCGACGATGGAATCTATTGAGTTGGCAGAAAAAATCAAATCTATGGCTACGCCATTTTCAAACAGAGATCCTTCGATATTCGTCTGTACCTACAGTAACTGGAGTGCATCATTATATCCCGAAAAACAGCGTACTGAATCCGGTTCAGGTGAGTGATTTATTGAGACATTGAAAGAAACCTCGCTTTGTGGGGTTTTTTATTGCCATCAAATATGGAGTTTTCTTTTATGTTGTTGTTGATATTTTCTGAAATATATTAATTCGGGAGTTAATCAATGTATGACTTAACATTACAATCAGTATCATTTTATACAACTACCTACGTCTATTGTTAATTCGAAAAAACCAATCTTAAATGAAGTCATTTATTATCTATATTACCTAAGCATTGTCTTACTATTACAACAAATTAGCTAATTTTATACCTGTTGTAATAAATATTAGAATGGAACTTATGCTGCATACCAAATATATATGAAATACTGTTTGTAGTTTTTCTATATCAGGCAGTTAGGGCCACTACCGTGCAGCTATGGACGTTTGTTTGATAATGAGGGAAAGCAAAATGAATAACAGATGGATAAGCTATGTAACGTTTGTAGGGGTTTGGATTACCGTAACACTGATGATCGGGATTATGTTGTCATAAGAATACAAGAGAAAATCAACCCTAAACCTCGCCTTGGCGGGGTTTTATTGTTTGAATTTATTGGTATTCTTCGATTACCCAGTTGATACTGGGCAATCTGTTACATATGGCTTCCAAATATTGAAGATTATCCAACAATATTCGGACAAGCTTCTCCTGAAATTAATTGCTGAATATTTTGCAAAGTCGTTTCACTGATACTGGTTAATGCTTCTTCGGTTAAGAATGCTTGATGACCAGTAAACAGGACATTATGGCAAGAAGACAAGCGGCGGAAGATATCATCTTGAATAACATCATTTGATTTGTCTTCAAAGAATAAATCTCTTTCATTTTCATAAACATCCATGCCCAATGCCCCAATTTTTTGTTGTTTCAGCGCATTAATGGCCGCAATGGAATCAATTAAAGCGCCTCGGCTGGTATTGATGATCATCACGCCATCTTTCATTTTGCTGAATGCGGTTTCATTTAATAAATGATGATTTTCTGGTGTCATGGGGCAATGCAGGGAGATTACATCAGATTCAGCATATAAGGTGTCTAAGTCCACATATTCTACACACATACTCAAGGCTTCGGGATTGGGGTAGGGATCGTGTGCCAGTAAACGCATACCGAAACCTTTCAGAATCCGTAAAGTTGCAAGACCGATTTTTCCCGTTCCGATAATGCCTGCGGTACGTTTATACATATTGAAACCGGTTAATCCTTCAAGGGAAAAATTGGCATCGCGGGTGCGTTGGTAAGCACGATGAATACGTCGGTTAAGGCATAACATTAAGCCAACCGTGTGTTCGGCAACAGATTCAGGAGAATAAGCAGGTACTCGAACAACTTGAATGCCCAATTCTTTCGCTGCATCTAGATCAACATTGTTAAATCCGGCACAGCGTAATGCCAAGACTTTGATGTTCATCTCTGCCAATTCTTGCAGCACTTCGCGTCCACCATCATCATTGACGAAGATACAAACAGCATCCGCATCAACGGCATTTTTGGCGGTTTGTGGACTTAAGGGAAAATTAAAAAACTCGATATGATAGTCAAGACCAAGTTTTTGGTTGAGCATTTCAAAATGTTTACGGTCATACTGCTTTGTACTGTAAACAACTAATTTCATAACAACATCTCCACCATACAGTAACTATAAAACCATTCGAGCCATTCATTTAATTCACTTTGCTGCATTGCCTGCAATAATGACGTCTTTTGAAGGTCCTAAGCGTTAATCTTTCGCTATACTCGAATAAATCGCCTGATAAGCTATTCATAGCAATAGCTTATATAATAAACCGGCTTAGAGCCTGATATGAGATTATCATAACAGGAAGTTGTTCTCAGGTTGATAAAGAAGGAATAAGGATTTAATGGCAAAAATACTCAAGGTGTTTGCAGTGGTGGTGATACTGCTGGTTTTATCGGTGTTGTCGGGATGGTATACACTTCCACGTTGGTTGCCATTGATTGCCAGTTATTGGTTGCCACAGGGAGTCACTCTTTCTTTGAGTCAGCCTCGATGGGCAAAGAATGCATTATGGTTAGATGAATTGTCATTAAAGGCAAAAGAGTGTGAGTGGATCAATGTTTCAGGGTTGTCTGTAGAGTATTTTTTCAGGGAAAGATCCAAGGGAAATAGTGAAAATCGCTACTGGAATATTCATGCTGCCAATATTGATAGTCAGAGTCAGTGTTTGACGCAATTACCTGCCGGGGAAGAGCAATCAACTCCATTATCGGTTCAAGAGATTTTATCCGTGATACCTTCGATTAATCTTGCCGTTGATCATCTGTCTCTCACGCCTTGGATGGAGTTTGCTGGCAAACTCCAATTCAGTTCATCACCTCAGGGGCAAATATTCTCTTATCAAGGCGAAAAGTTAGAACTCAATGCGCATGTTACAGATAAACTAGATCTCATTATTCAGCGTTTTTTTATCAAGTTACCTGAACAGGTGGTTTCCCTGAATGGCAATATTACATTGCCCTTGAATATTGCAATGCTACCAGAGCAAGGACAAATTATAACGCGCTTATCTCTGAGTCAATATCCAGATCTATTGCAACTGGCATTGAAATGGCAGGGGCAGAGTGGGCTGCTCACTGTTATTGAAGAAAAAAATAAGCAGATGCTGGCAGAATTACCCTGGTCATTCGACGAATCGCAGTTCCAGATAGTTAATGGTAAATGGCAATGGTTAAAGGCTAACCAAGTATTATCTGGTGGGGTGAATATTATGCTTGAACAATGGAAAAAAGGCTTGTCTGATATGTCTGTCAGTGGGCGTATTAATCTGCTCACTCAAAATGATCAGGGTAAAGGCAATATTGTTCTTTCCATAAAACCAACTCCAATCAATATAGCTAACGCTCATATTCCATTTCAGTTAACTGGGCAAATGAATAGTGGTCAGATGGTCATGGTCATGTCATTACCTGCTGTTGTCACAGGGCCTTTGGTTGACCCCAAAATTACTTTTCGTTCAGGAGCTTTATTTAGGGCATGGGGAAAAGTAAGTGAAACATTTACTGTCAAAGAAGCCCGGCTACCTTTGGCGGGTACTTATTTAACTCGTAATGGCTTTACTGGTCGTCTTCAGGCCATTTTGATGGCACAAGACAGTTATTGGGGAAAATTTAAACTCCATATGGATGGCTCCGCAAAAGATTTTATACCCGATCAAGGAAATTGGAATTGGCGTTATTGGGGAGGTGGGAACTTACCTCCGTTACAAGCCAAATGGGATATCGCGGGTAAAGGAAGTTGGAACCAATCACAGATAACGGTAGATGCATTAAATACCGGCTTTGATCTTATTCAGTATGGCCTCGTGAAGATGCAAGTACCGCGTCTAAAACTGACCAAACCGTTAATTTGGGAGCGTGCGGTAGATCACCGCAATTTAACCGGAGATTTACAGTTATCTGTTCAGAAAACAGAATTTCACTCTGGAGGTTTTCTTCCTTCTTTTGATTTTAATGCCACACTTGCAGGAGAATCCCCGAATAGTTTTATTTTGAATGGCAAGCTGTATTCTAAGGGCATTGGTCCCATTCCATTTTATAGCCGTTGGGATGGGGAGCGATTGAGAGGAAAAGCTCATTGGCCGAGACAATCTTTATTAGCCTTTCAATCTTTGATTCCGCCAGGTTTGGGTATTACTGTACGTGGTGGAAATATTTACGCCCAAGCTGCTTTTTCGGCAGCAAAGGGGCAGGGATTGCGTGCTGGTGGTCATTGGGTGGTAAAGAATGCAGGTATGTGGCTGAAAAATGGAGAAGTTGATGGCCTGAATTTTATTTTACCTTGGCGTTTACAAGAACAAACATGGCAATTAGGACTGGCATCCCCCGTCCAGTTGCGGATCAAAACAATTAAAGGGTTGTTTGATATGCAAAATGTGGCAGCCGATCTATTGGGCTACTATCCGCCAACTGATAATCAGCCATTGAAGTTGACCAATGTAAATGTGGATATACTGGATGGTAAATTAGACATAGAGCGATTACAGATTCCACAAAAAGAAGCCACCGTATTACGGTTTAACAAACTGAATTTGAGTAAGTTGTTTGGCGTATTAAAAGTTAAACAAATGGCGATGTCAGGGAGGATTAGCGGTGAATTACCCGTATTATTAAATGATAAACGTTGGATTATTCCGCGAGGATGGGTGTCCAATGAAGGTTATCTGACACTGAGATTGGATAAGGATACAGTTGACTCTATAGGGAATAATGACTTATCAGCAGGTATGGCAATGGATTGGCTGCGTTATTTGGAGATCAGTCATTCAAAAGCTTATGTTACCCTCGATAATTTAGGGATCTTGACATTGCATTCAGAAATTAGTGGAGTGAATCCCGTGGTAGATAAAAAACGTGAAGTCAGGCTGAATTATCATCATGAGGAGAATATTTTTCAATTATGGCGTAGCCTACGTTTCGGCAGTAATCTGGAAGAATGGTTACAGAAAAATATATCTGCAATGGATGGGAGTGATAAATGATAATGAATTTTGGATTCAAGTTGCTGACATTTAAAATGAGTGTGATGTTGGTCAGCGTGGCTTTACTCAATATGACATTGGTGGGTTGTATCAGACTGGAAGTAGCAACACCGGATAAGCCCATCAATATAAACATGAACGTAAAAATCGAGCATGAAATTCATATTAAGGTCGACAGGCAAATTGAAGACATGCTCAAAAATAACTCTAACTTATTCTAAGGGCTAGAATATGAAAAAAGTCGGAGTGATACTTCTGTTGAGTTTGCTGTACAGCTCTTTTGCTGTGAGCATGACGCTGAATGAAGCAAAACAACAAAGGCTGGTGGGGGAGACATTCAGTGGCTATTTGGCACCAGTAAAAAATACCCAAAATGCTCAATTAATGGTTAAAAAAATTAACGATGAGCGTAAAAAGAAATATGCTGAGATCGCGGCTCAAAATAATATGACGACAGAGCAAGTTGCCAAAATAGCGGGAGAAAAATTGGTGAGTCGTGCTGTTTCAGGAGAATATGTACTCGGCATTAATGGTAATTGGGTACAGAAATAAGCGCGTTATATGGCGCGCTTATTTCTTTATTAAACAACATTTTTATTAAAGTAATCTTTATTAAGCAACGATTTCTTCGGGCTGTTTTTGTGCGATTTTCTCTATGATCCCATTCATTACGCTATGGGCATCTTGATGTGCTTGATTGGCGGATTCGGTACCCATAGCCAAACCTTCAGCAAATACAAATTCCACATCTGTAATACCGATAAATCCGAGGAAAATGCGTAAGTATGGTGTCATCACATCTGTTTGGCTGTCTTTGTGGATGCCGCCACGGCTGGTTAAAATAATAGCGCGTTTGCCTTTCAACAACCCTTCAGGACCTGTTTCAGTGTAACGGAAAGTCATACCAGCACGGGCAATTAGATCAAAATAAGCTTTTAGTTGAGTAGGGATAGTAAAGTTATACATTGGTGCGGTGATTACAATAACATCGTGTGTTTGTAACTCTGCAATCAGCCCATCTGACAGCGCCAATGCTGATTGTTGGCGCTCTGTCAATTCAGAACCGTTTGGGCGTAAGGCATTGACTAATTCTCCATCTAGTACTGGAACTGGGTTTTCAGCCAGATCGCGTATAGTGATATTGTTCTCTGAATGATCGGCTAACCACTTTTCAACAAAATAGTCGGCCAGTTGACTGCTTTGGGAATATTGCGTCAGGATGCTGGATTTCAGAACCAGTACTTTACTCATTCTTTACTTCCTTATTTATTTACAATTCTAGCTACTTACAATTCGTGTGATCTGTAATTCTCGTCAGTTGCAGCACGAATTATCTGAAATACTAATAACTTCATTGATAATATTGCTTGTGCATCATATTTTATATAGAGAGTTGTTCAGTCAACAGCTCAATATTTTGAGATATTCATTCAAATTCATTGAAGCAATGCAGGAAGCACATTATCGTTACAGGCAGATGGCATCTTTTGGGCGCGATATATGGAGTACATGGAATTGCATAAGATATGTTACACTTCTAATATTTAAATCATAAAGAACGATCCTCTGAGCCTGCAAAGACAGCGCTACTCAGTTAAAAACGTCACAAGGATTTATCACGTGGAATCACCTTTGACAGCACCATTTGCTGAATTATTCGCTGAACTTGATCACACATCGCTGCGTGATCAGTTCCGTTTAAGAAAACGTCTGCATGGAGCAGCAAAAATAAAGAATCAAGTCTCCTTGCAGGCTGTAGCACAATCCATTGCTGAGGATATTGCGACTGCAAAACAGAAAGTTATAAATCGTCAGGCCGCATGCCCTTCGATTCAATATCCTGAAAATCTACCGGTTAGCCAGAAAAAAGACGATATTTATAAAGCCATTAGGGATAATCAGGTTGTTATCATCGCAGGGGAAACCGGTTCGGGTAAAACGACCCAGATCCCCAAAATATGCCTTGAATTGGGAAGAGGAGTCAAAGGGCTGATCGGCCATACCCAACCTCGTCGTTTGGCGGCTCGTTCAGTTGCCAATCGCATTGCGGATGAATTGGAAACAGCACTTGGCTCGACGGTCGGTTATAAAGTCCGCTTTAATGATCAGGTCAGTGAAAATACTTTAGTAAAATTGATGACTGACGGTATTTTGTTAGCAGAATTGCAACAAGATCGTTTGTTATTGCAATATGATACGTTAATTATTGATGAAGCTCATGAACGCAGCTTAAATATCGATTTTATTCTCGGTTACCTGCGTCAATTACTGCCAAAGCGTCCTGATCTGAAAGTCATAATTACCTCTGCCACCATTGATCCTGAACGTTTCTCCCGCCATTTTAGCAATGCACCGATCATTGAAGTATCTGGACGTACTTATCCGGTTGAAGTGCGCTATCGTCCCGTGGCTGGTGATGACAGTGATCGGGATCAGCTTGAAGCTATTATTGACGCAGTAGATGAATTGGGACGTGAAAGCTCAGGTGACATATTGGTGTTCATGAGCGGTGAACGAGAAATTCGTGATACGGCGGATGCACTTAATAAACAAAATTTCCTGCATACCGAAATTCTGCCACTTTTTGCTCGGTTGTCTAATAGCGAACAGAACAGAATTTTTCAGCCTCATATTGGCCGCCGTATTATTTTGGCAACTAACGTGGCGGAAACATCATTAACTGTGCCTGGCATTAAATACGTGATCGATACAGGTTTTGCACGTATTAGCCGATACAGTTATCGAACCAAAGTGCAACGCTTGCCGATAGAACCTATATCGCAGGCATCTGCCAACCAGCGAAAAGGGCGCTGTGGTCGTGTTTCAGACGGGATTTGTATTCGCCTTTATTCAGAAGATGATTTTTTGTCACGCCCGGAATTCACTGATCCTGAAATCCTGCGTACCAATCTGGCTTCTGTTATCTTGCAAATGACTTCTATTGGTTTGGGAGATGTCAGCGCATTCCCATTTGTTGAAGCACCGGATAAACGCAATATTCAAGATGGTGTTCGTCTGTTGGAAGAGCTGGGAGCTATTGATCCAGAATCATTGTCAGATGCGACTTATCGCTTGACCTCAATGGGACGACAATTGGCCCTGTTGCCTATCGATCCCCGGTTGGCTCGCATGGTACTGGAAGCCAAGGCCCATGGTTGCGTTCGCGAAGTGATGGTGATTACTTCAGCACTATCGATTCAAGATCCACGGGAAAGGCCGTTGGAAAAACAACAGGCTTCTGATGAAAAACATCGCCGTTTTGCGGACAAGGATTCAGATTTCATCGCTTTCTTGAGATTGTGGGATTTTCTGGTAGAACAGCAAAAAGCGCTTTCCAATTCTCAATTCCGCAAACTTTGCCGTCAAGATTATCTGAACTATCTTCGTGTTAGAGAATGGCAGGATATTTACACTCAGCTCAGGCAAGTTGTAAAAGAAATTGGTTTACCGATCAACAGTCAGGAAGCTGATTATCGCAATATCCATATTGCTTTGCTGACAGGGTTATTATCCCATGTTGGTCAGAAAGATACGGATAAACAGGAATATACTGGTGCACGCAATACCCGTTTTTCTATTTTTCCTGGCTCTGGATTATTTAAAAAGCCACCTAAATGGGGGATGGTTGCTGAACTAGTGGAAACTAGCCGCCTGTGGGGACGTATTGCAGCACGGATCGAACCAGAATGGGTAGAACCACTGGCTGATCATTTAATCAAAAAGCACTATAGTGAACCGCACTGGCAGAAGTCTCAGGGAGCGGTGATGGCAACAGAAAAAGTTACTTTGTATGGACTGCCAATTGTGACAGGACGACTGGTCAATTATAGCCTAATAGACCCTATGCTGTGCCGCGAATTGTTTATCCGTCATGCTTTAGTAGAAGGTGATTGGCAAACTCGCCATTCATTTTTCCGCGCTAATTTGAAATTGCGTGAAGAAGTAGAAGAACTGGAACATAAATCTCGTCGACGAGATATTCTGGTGGATGATGAAATTTTGTTCAGTTTCTATGATCAGCGAATTGGCAAAGATGTTGTTTCATCGCGTCACTTTGATCGCTGGTGGAAGATTGCCAGTCAAAATCAACCAGAATTACTCAACTTTGAAAAGAGTATGTTGATCAAGGGAGATGCAAACAAAGTCAGCGCATTGGATTACCCGAATTATTGGTATCAAGATAACTTGAAATTCCGCTTGAGTTACCAATTTGAACCGGGAACTGATGCTGATGGGGTTACCGTGCATATTCCTTTACCGATATTGAATCAGGTCAAGGATGAAGGATTTGATTGGCAGATTCCGGGCATTCGCCATGAATTGGTTGTTGCATTGATTAAATCACTACCAAAACCAGTACGCCGTAATTTTGTCCCGGCCCCTAACTATACGCAGGCATTTCTGGAGCGGGTTACACAACCTCAGGCTCCTTTACTGGATAGCCTTGAGAAAGAATTACGTCGCATGACGGGAGTGACGGTGTCACGTGATGACTGGCAGTTGGAACAAGTACCTGATCATCTAAAGATCACATTCCGCATTCTTGGAGAGAAAAGAACAGGTGAAAAAAATAAACCGTTAGCAGAAGGGAAAGATCTGTCAGCACTGAAAATGAAATTGAAAGGAAAAGTTCAGGAAACGCTTTCGGCGGTTGCAGACGATGGTATAGAGCAAAGTGGATTACATATCTGGTGTTTTGGTGAATTGCCTGATTGCTATGAGCAGAAGCGCGGGGGCTATTCCGTTAAGGCATTTCCGGCATTGGTTGATGAAAAGGACAGCATCGGAATTAAATTGTTCGAAACCGAATCCGAACAGCAGTATGCAATGTGGGAAGGAACGCGCCGCTTGCTATTACTGAATATTCCATCTCCGATTAAATATCTGCATGAAAAATTACCGAACAAATCCAAACTGGGGCTGTATTTCAATCCATATGGAAAAGTGTTGGATTTGATTGATGATTGTATTTCCTGTGGTGTTGATAGGTTGATTGCAGAAAATGGCGGCCCGGTATGGAGTGAACAGGAATTTTCCAGTTTGCAGGATAAAGTTCGCGCTGATTTGAATGATGCAGTGGTTGATATTGCCAAACAAGTAGAGCAGATTCTGACTGCGGTCTTTAATATCAATAAGCGTCTGAAAGGGCGGGTCGATCTTTCTCTTGCATTGGCATTATCGGATATCAAAGAACAAATTTCTGGTTTGGTCTTTAATGGATTCGTGACTTCCCACGGCTGGAAACGCTTGGCTGGTGTTCTGCGCTATTTGAATGGAATCGAACGTCGATTGGAAAAATTGGCGATAGATCCTAACAAGGATAGGACACATATGAGCCGGATTGAGAATATCCAGCGTCAATGGCAACAATGGTTGGCAAAGCTCTCAATCCAACAGAAAAAATTGCCGGAAGTAAAAGAAGTTCGTTGGATGATTGAAGAGCTTCGGATTAGTTTGTTTGCTCAACAACTGGGTACTGCATATCCAATATCAGACAAGCGTATTTTGCAGGTAATGGAAAATATCGTGCCGTGATATGTATAGGGTTGTAGTTACGTGGCTACAATCCTAATCGTGAGTTTTACTTAAAAATTTTGTTTGAAAAAAGGTGGATAATATTTTTATTATCTCTTTTTTCGATTATCATTATATTAGTTACAACATACTTATTTATTTTTCCACACAAAAAGTTAAAACCACCAACTTTAGTCAATCAACTTTAGCTACAATACTATGGTGCACGAAAGGTACAGATATGACAGCCACACAGTATTTAAGATTGAGTATCATTTTGTGTAGGTTAACGGAAGAGATGATAAAGATCTATTTGGCGCATCATTTTGAACCGAACCCGAATGATAACTTCAGGGTGGATAATTGACGCATCGTTCAGCCGATGCGTATCCGGTCTTTCAGTCCGTTAATCACTAACCCGCCGACTTTAGTCGGTGGTTGTTAAGTTATTAAATGTAATTAAAATCATTATAAATAAAAATAGTTATATTTATAAACCAGTTAATCATTAATATTTTATAAGTTAAATTCAGTTGGTTATTTGAAAATTAATCTAAAAACCATTTTCTCTATTTAAATTAATTCTGTAGTTTCCAATTTAACATCTGCGTATTCTGTATATTCCTAGTTACTGTATAATGGTAAGTATCCCATATCAAAATGACATAACTAATTTTTTATTTAAAAGAAGATGTTATCAGTAAAAAGAGTACTCATCGTCATTATGACAATCTTTTGTGTGGCATTCGGTTCGCTGTCTCATGCAAATTCAATGGACGTCCCGATAAGAAAGCGTGTAAACATCGTGTTGTTAATCAACTCAGATCATTTCAAGGAAAAATTTATCATTTTGGAAATCAACCGATTAAATTAGATAGAAAAGAAATGAAACACATCCTTGAACGGCATCATCCTTGTTTCTGGGATGGCTCAATTAAAGATACACAAAGTTTTTTTCGAGTGAAATGACAGTAAACGAGATTGTTCACGCCATTGAGAGTATAATGCAGAAAAACAGGGCTGTTTTAATAAAAAACATCACTAAAGTAATGTGGGATTATATAGATAAAATTAAAATTAATACAAGGCATTGACGGTTATCTAAGAGGGTTTATAAGCGTTGGGATCTGACGCTCAATAGAAGGGGTCTTTTTTATTCCCCGTTATGCATCGTGGGACTATGATAGGCAGCTCTATAAACGCCGTAATGAAGTCGAACGTCTTTCTCACATACTAAAAGGATTCAGGAGGATTGGATTTTCATACACGTCGAAAAACTGGACTTAATGTTTAAGGACTTTCTAACCCCGCACTTATTTATCTCATAATTTAGTGTTAACACGTCCTAAAAAATATTTAATATATTAATGAATTAAGCGTATTAAATATGGGAGATTTAAAAATGAAAAAATTATCTTATATCATATTTATTTGTATATCAATTTTTGCGCTAAGTAATATTAGCTTCGCTGAAAGTTTATATCAAAATAATCCATACCCAAATCCTCAATGCAACATACAGGCTCAAAACATATGTCGGCCATACATTTTAAAATCTTGGTTATATGCCATATGTATGGATATTGAATATAAACAATGCATGAGTAAAAAATAAATAATATCAGGATCAGCGGTGCGAAATGCGTGCAGAGAAGACGTTCGACTTCATTACGGCGTTTATAGAGCTGCCTATAATAGCCCTCCATAACAATAATATTGCTGTTATGGAGGGAGAGGGTTTATTGATAGGTTAATGTGATTGTTGCTGTGGCATTTGCTTTGCCCGGTGTAATTTCCGCGCCTGTCTGGACATAACGAGCTTGCAATGGAATTGTTATATTTCCACCTGACTGGCTGGAACCAAATACAAACGGAGAGTGCATTGATACAGGGCGGTTTAGATACAATATCTGCAAACCGACTCCTATTGCTGTGACGTTGTCACTATAATCCAATGCCCAAATATTTTTGGTATTCCAACTTGCAGGTTTTCCATCCAGAGTCACTCCAACATTGACATCAGCATCACACTCTATTTTTATATTAAAATGTTGCATACCTGCCGTACTGTTAATACCTCGGAAATCACTTTTTTTAATGTCTCCCATATTGACTGGAACCACTTTTTGACTGAGAGAACAGCCTTTAGTCATAATATATGTATTCGACAAATAGAAAGTGTGAACAAGAGTATTGTAACCTAATTTGGCATGAGTTAGGTTCACCCGTCTGACGGTTCCTGAACCGGTTATTGGCGCAATCTTGATTAACTGCACTGTTAAATAACCCCATGATTTACCACAATATTGTGTTTTGTGTTGAAATTGCCACGGTGAGGGACAAGTGACTGGATTGGTCGCTGTTCTGGGTAGCCAATCAATACCATAGCCCGATGCCCACGTATTAATGCGGATGCCAACTCCCGGAACACCAGATTCATAAATAGCATCATAGTTATAGTTTGCAGGTGCAAGATCAGGTGCTTCCCATGTTGTGGGCGTGGGAGTATTACAGAGAGCGATATTACCTTTTTCATCCACTTGATCCAGACGTATTTCTTTAATGGTTGTTCCGATAGGATGACTTCGAGGAACCGTAATTGTACCAAAAGAAACCTGAGTCCTGCCGGGTACAAAACCCGTAGAATATTGGCAATAATAATTCGCTAAACTGTCAAAGCTACTCATCGTGCCGATGAAAAATGTACTTGCCAATAATAATTTTAATTTGTTGGCCATAGAATAATTTCCACTATTTTTTAATTGCATATCAAATGAATGTGTCGCTCTTGTTATTCGCAAGAGGTGTCAACCATATACAAACCTGAAGCAGGTTCTTCATCAGATAGTTGATAATTAACACGGCACTCTTGTATTTCTTTATGTCCCCATTTCACCCATATGTTACCGGATTTGGGAATTCCACTGAGATAAACCTGCCCATCATTGCTGACAATCGCGCTATTGGGTTCATCTATATTATTTTTCTGCTCTAACGTTGCTATTGCACCAAATGGAACCTCTTTACCATTGTGAGAAAGCGTTAACAAAACACGATGCCCGATGCGAGTCTGGAAATTGGCCAGACTTAGTGAACCGCGGGTTGGGATAATAGTTTGTGTGTTGATATCAATATCAACATTATTGCCCATTGAATACGTATCCAGAGAAATACGGTTTTTTCGATAGCTGCTGACATAAGGCACAATGGCATAACCCTTCCAGTCAGTTTTAATGCCGGTATGGTTTTGTACTTTAATTCCCTGAGCGCCATTAGCACGCACCAACACCAACGTATCACCAAGAGATTGAGAAAGGGTAATTCCGTAAGGATGGACAACCAACCCGCCATTTAACCCATAGTTTAGCTGCTTGGAGTGTTTGTCATAACTGTAACCTGCGCTGATCTGACTAAATGCTCCTTTATATTCGGCATTGATACTCCCACCACTGGTTTTATTGTGACTGGAATAACTTTGCTGAATGCTATAAATCAGATTGTTATCTTCAAGAGCGCTACCATTTAAACTAAACTGATGAGAAGTATCACCATTTTTACTACTGGTCATGTTATAGCTTGCCCAGCTGTTTTTTAGCCAGTTCTCAAAAGGGATTTGAATGCTGAATGATACAATCTGCTCATTGCGATTTGAACCGGGAAGGGCACTGTACGAATAGTTCAGATTATAATTAATGGAGTTGTAATTCGTACCATAGCCGGCACTGATATTCCTCTCATAACCTTTTTGATACCAATAATCTTGTTGAAAAGCAGATAAATAAACGCTGCCCCAATCACTCAGGTTTTGGTTGATGTGTAGTTGCAATTTACTTCGTTTATTGGCGTTGTAATGGTCATTATTGATTGTGTCTAACTCATTGGCTTCTTTGAAATCGTAAAAATTTTGAGTCGAATAACGATAACCCGTTAGAGTAACATTAGTGCCGGTTTTAGAAATATCTTTGGCATATTGGAAACGATAGGATTGCCCATAACCATTGGAGTTAGAGATAAAACTAGTTTTGGCATAAGTTGCATCAAAGGACAGGGACCCCCAATCAGAAAGATTGTAACCTGTCCCCAAAGCGATGGATTGATAGTCCTTTGCGATGGTTGTTCCACCATATGCTGTGACACGGTTGGAAATACCATAAATCACCGAACCCTGCATAAAATAAGGTTCTTTACCACGCGGGGAATTAGAGTGGTATTTTCCCAGAGTCAGTGAATGACGCAGGCCGTTTTCCCTTAACATGATGGGCACAGTAGAAAAGGTTTGCACAGAACGATGTTCTTTTCCATCGGCTTCTTTGACAATGACTTCCAGATCGCCAGTGGCAATAGTTGGATAGAGATCGTTAATGACGAAAGGCCCGGGAGAAACATAAGTTTCATAAATAATGTAACCACTTTGTTTAATGGTAACCTGGGCATTACTTTGTGCAATTCCCCTAATTGTCGGAGCGAAACCTTTTATGCTATCAGGCAACATGCTGTCATCAGAAGCTAACTGTATTCCACGAAATTGGAAGCTATCAAAAATAGGGGAAAGTGTATAACTATCTCCTAGTGTCAACTGGCTTTTTAATGCATGAATATCTCGTTGGAGATAAGTATTGAGGCTTTGCCATTTTTTATTCTGACTGCTATAGGTAGAATAATTTCGTAAACGCCATGCATCCCAGTTCGCACCTGCTCTGAGGTTAAGAAAATGATTAGTTGTCGAACCAGGGTAATTATCCTGCCAAGTCATGGAACCACTATAATTATAATTAACCAACAAAGCGGTTAATCCCTGTTCCCATAAATGAGGAGGAACATAGTCTCTGGTTTGATAGTTCAATGCAGCTTGTGGAATACTGATATCCAGCTGTTGGTGTTTAAAATCAAAAGAAGACGACGCGGATGGAATATACTGACCAAGATCAGTAAGTTCTGTTTCCTGCGGCAGAGCGCGCAATAATGGGAATGAGTCAATATTCACTCCCATTTCCTTGAGCTGCTGTATCTTGAGTTTGGGAAAAAGCTTATTGTTTACAATAACAAAATCAATATTCCCGGTATCTATTTTTTCTCGGTTTAGATAGATATCTACCCAATAACGCCCAGGTGGTTGTTGATCATCTTGAGTAAAAACAGATAAGTCAATATCTTCAGGAAATCCTGAATGGGTTTCCAATGCGTTGATATTGAAATACTCTTCAGCATAAGCTTTATTGGTATGCACCCAAAACCATGTGGTTAACAATATACAGATAAAAAATTTTCTGTGTAAATAGCGTAAGCTTAGCTTGATAAATAACACCCAATTATCAGAAATATTTTGTTGAAGATAATGACGATATTTATCCATGATGGTTTTCTAAGATAGTTTTCTAATTTTGATATACCCGCAATATTTCAATCTGTATCTTAAAAATTATTAGGTATATAGATTTTATAATTTTTTGATCAGAGCGTGCGTTTTTCTTCTGGCGTTACACCGCCGAAATCATTAATCGTTTTCCAGGTCACTTGATTGATGTTTTTAATAGGGACATCCCAAATTGCTTGTTCAAAAGGCGGAATCATTCCAGCGGATTGGATTTCATAATTTTTTGCACCATTGCCGGCAGATAGCTCAGAAAAAGAGACATAGTAGGGTGTTGGGTTTTCGGCGATCAGTTTATGTCCATCAGTTTTGAACTTCAGTTCTTTATAAACCATGCTGGCGTTGTCCGCTAAATTGGCTGGACGATAGAATAATTTAAACCGAGATTTCACTGTGATTTGCAACTGGTTTTGTTCTGATTTGGTTGTAGCAGGAATAGATTTTATGTTAAGCCAGAACAAGGACTCTCTGTCATTTGGTAAATCATTTCCAGATTTAACAATGCGTAAAATGTTCTCATTTCCAGCGGTTAATTTAAAAAGCGGGGGAGTGATAATAAAAGGCACTTTAGTTTCAGTTTCATCATGTTTGCCTTGAACCCACGATTGAATGAGATAAGAAATATCAGTTTCTGGGTTGTTAATAGAGATGGATGCTTCTTTTTGATCACTAATATAAACAACGCGTGTACCACCAATGACAACACCCGCAAGAGCAATATTGGTACTGAAAATGCAGATAAAAATAAGAATTAAAATTCGAAAGTATTTCAAAATGGTTGCTCCAAACAATAAAATTTTTTCCAATGCACTTTGTTTTTATATTTATTAACAAACAGGCATATTTAGATTGTCTATATATTGTTTTGGCTTCCTTGCCGTGAATTCCATTGGTTATAATAACTTAGTTAATAGTACTTAAACTAAATAGTGCCTTAACTATATAGATAACTAGGTAACTTAGTTATAGGTGATAGTGAAGTTAGCTACTGCATCACCCGAACCAGGAGTCACTTTATCAGCTGTCGCTATATACTTGGCAACAAAATTCATCTCATCAACTTTTTGGCCGCTCAATCTCTGAGGACGAGAATTTTCAGCCATATTAATTCTTGTGTTACCATCATTTTCATAAAGAGCAATAGCGACACCCTGCGCAACACTCTCACCATTACTATTGTTTAATGCCAAAAGATAACTACTGGCTCTATCCGTTTGACCATCAAACTTGACCTGTGCATGTTTAACATTTGCTGGGCAGTCGGACAATTTTATACTAAAACGGGTAGGGGCGGAGGTACTATAAGTCCCATTGAATGCATTTGAGCTGATAGTCCCCATATTTACGGTTTGATTAGCTGAGCTTGAATCAATCTTACACGCAATATCGGTAATCTTTCCCGTAAACTTGATTTGTCCATCGGCAGCGTGTGCTGTGGACATAAATACAGATGATACAAATAAAGATGAAATAAGTAATTTTGTTTTCATTTTTTAATACATCCCATCTCAGACGAACTTATTCGACAGAGAAATAAATTATTAAGTTAACGTTAAGGCTGTACGTTAATACAGCAAGTGGATTGCTTAGGTTTACATCTGAAAAAACAACAAATAAATAACAATAATTCCTATTTCCTTATTAAGGATAAGGTAAAGAATATAGTAGCGAGTAATTAACAAAGATTAAAATAATAACTCGACTAATCTCATTATTCAGAGTTTTTAAATTGTTAAGCTATTATTAATAGAATTGTTATGCATAAGGTATGGTTTTTTTCGAATGCTAATGAACTTTTATTCTGTTTTATAAGATTTACTATTAATTGATGATATCCTGTAAAAATAAAGATGATGTAAGCTACACATATATATGTGTTTTGTTTTTTTTGCTATATCTTTAACTAAATGTTGTTTATTTGTAACCGATATTTGTTTGCATGGTTTTATATCAATCATTCTGATTATGTCGGTTGTTAAATCTATCCTTAAATCAAATTAAGGAAATTTTAATCCATACAAAGTTAACTTAATATTATTAACACTTTTCAGATAAACACCTATTCACAGAAGAATTATCATTTCACCCAAAAATACCGACCCCGTAAAAATAGAATTAATTCTTATGTATTGATCATGTAATGATCTATATTTCTTATTTTAGTTACAACATACTTGTAATCATTATCTCCAACTCTAAACTATCACACTTCACCCAAACTCAAAAAATTTACTAATAAACCACTTTCCATAAGAATAATTCAGGCTAAAAAGAAGGGGGTTTTGTCAAGAAAAAGGCTATCTAAAGATAAATGTGATATATCTTTAGTAAATAGAGGAGAAATACGTTTCTCCTCTTAAACTACCCACTTGAGTGTAAACTAAATTAAGATTAAAGCTGTTTTTCTTTATCAAAACAATCTGATGATGTGAATTACTATCAGTGTATTAACAACCACATAGATGGAATCGCTATCAGAAACAAAACCACCATGGATGATTTTTCCACTACATCCAAAGGGGGTTTTTCCTGATCTTGTTTGCGTGCATACAAAAAAACCAACAATCCGGGGACATATAGCACAACTGACAGCATAAGATTCATTAAACCAGAAGCATACAGTAACCATAACCCATAAACACAAGCTCCTAAGGCAATAGTAAATAAAGCTCGACTACTACGCTGAAAAGCAACCTTCATTAAAAATGCACCGACAAGAAAGTAGGGCACAAGAATCATTTCTGACGCTATGGAAAGCAATGTATTGTAATTGCAGCTACTTAACCAAATTAAAATCAAAGAAAGTTGAATTGCACTGTTTGTGATCCAAAGTGATGACTCAGGTGCTTTTTTACTATTTTGTTTATTGAACACTTTGGGGAATGAACCATGTAAGGAAGCAATGAATGATACTTCTGCCGCCATGATTGTCCAACTCAGATATGCACCACAAACAGAAATGATCAAACCCGTAATAATCACAATTTGACCAGAGGAACCCATTAATCCTACCATCAGCGTTGCCATTGAAGGATTGCGCATGGCTGCTAATTCAGGTCTGGAAACCAATCCTAATGAAAGCAGAGTAATCAGCACATATACCCCTAATGCAGAGATAACAGCCAATACGGTTGCAATACCAATATCCTTGCGTTTTTTGGCTCTGGCTGAAACAACAACTGCGCCTTCAACACCAATGAAAACCCATAGCGTAATTAACATTGTGTCTTTAACTTGCTGCCAGACAGGAATGCCCATTTCAATGCCACTGAAATCAAAAGAGAACACATCCATTTTAAAGGCGATGACAGCTAAGATAATAAACATGCCCAATGGCAATAATTTTGCCATTGTAGCCAGCAGATTGACTCCTGCAGCCGTCTGTACACCACGCAGTACCAGCCAGTGAACAAACCACAATAAGATGGATTCACCTATCAAAGATTGCCAAGTATTGCCATCACCAAAAATTATGGAGTGTTCGGTATCAGTGAAAAAACTTAATGCAGCAAAGACGATAACCAAATAAGAAACATTGGCAATAATGGCACAGAACCAATATCCCCATGCAGAACAAAACCCAACTAACTCTCCAAAACCCTCTCTTGCATAAGTAAAAATGCCGCTATCCAAATCAGGGCGAAGTCGTGAAAGTAAAAGTAAGGAAGTGGCTAAAAAGAGAATACCTATGCCTGTTATTCCCCAACCAATCATTAATGCAGCAGGGCTACCTACCTGTGCCATATTTTGCGGCAAACTGAATACACCGGCACCGACCATAGAACTGAGTACCAGTGCTGTCAGAGACGTCAGGCCTAATTTCTTTTCCAAAGATACGTTCCTAAAAATAATATAATCAACACGATTAGCCAGAACAGTTGTCCTGAATATCGAATACATATTGGACATTTATTGCATCCATGCTATGGATTGCAGGAAAGATTTAGTAGATAAATCTAAAAACAGGGCGATTCTACGGAGTGAAAGGATTGTATGCAATGGTTGACTATGCAAAAAAACATAAATTTTATGCATAAGATTGTGTTTGTCACTGAGAAAACAAATTAAAAATAATTTTCCAAATGCGTACTATTACCTTAATAAACATGGAAAATTCAAAAAAAACCAATAAAGAAGGCACAAATGTTCTTTATGCCTTCTTTATGAACTGCTGAACTACACGATTGTGATTATTTGAATAAATCTGCACTGATGGTAACGTTACCACCATTAGACTGCCATTCTCTAGTGATATGGTAGTATTTTGCTCCTTTCTCTGCGGCACGCTTAGCAATCTGATAAGAAACCTCAGGTGCGGTAGTGTAATAACCAGAGAAGGTAACAGAGTCAAATGGAACCATCTGAGCTGCTGATGCCTTATTTAACTCTTGAATCTTTATACCATTAGGTAAAGTTACCGTGTAACGTCCACCTTTTGATGACTGGGTTTCAAAAAATTGACCAACCACATTGCTTGTTGAAGTCGAAGAAGCAATGCCCGGAATTTCGACTTTCCTGGCTTCTTCTCCACCTTGTGCCAAAGCTTGGCGCCCTGATTCAGAATCGGCCGGAATCACGGCTTTATTAGATTGAACCTTACGTTTTGGCGCATCTTCTTTATAAACATATGCTGTGACTATTTGGTTGC
This sequence comes from Xenorhabdus yunnanensis, assembly GCF_028598805.1. Lineage (GTDB taxonomy): Bacteria > Pseudomonadota > Gammaproteobacteria > Enterobacterales > Enterobacteriaceae > Xenorhabdus > Xenorhabdus yunnanensis. The sequence continues at coordinate 51,554 of NZ_JAQRFI010000010.1, forward strand.
CGCCATTATTTGGTGCGATATCACGAACAATAAAGAAAGATGCTGCATCTTTCTTTTTCGCCGCTTTAGCGATGGCTTCTTTCAGGTCAGGATCAGTAGGGAAATAACCATTTACTGTTACAGTATCGAAAGGTTCCAAAGTGGTTGCTTCTGTCTTAGGTAACTCTTTGATGCCACGATAGATGCGATAATTAGGTGTTTTATCTGCTTTTTCTGCATCTTTATGGTACAAATCGGCTACAACACGTAAATTACCACGTCCATTGAGATCGTCGAGACTTTGGATGTAAAAACTCTCAGCGCCTTTTTTATCCGCCTGACGGGAAACCGCATCAGCAGCTTCATAAATTGCATTAAAACGCCCAGTGACTGCGATCCGCTCAAAGGGTTTAAGCTCTTCGGCTTGTTTTGGAGTCAATTCTTTAGCCGCATGTGCAGCAGTAATAGTAGTAGTTAAAATAGTAGTTAACGAGAACACCGCAGTAGCGATGATCGTTGTCTTCAGCTTCATAAAAAATCCTTTCGCCTTGCGCATTAAAATATTTATAACGTGCTGAACATTGTTATGCATCACATAGATCGCAATTATTACATGTAATAATGCTAATTGTCGCAAGAAATTATGCCTTCTAAAGAAACGATTACTAATTTTTAGTATATGACACTGAGAATTTTAATAAATATAGTAAGTTATACGAGCTGAATAATTGTTTACATTAACAGGTTATTTTGATTTTTCTGACTTTATCATGATAATTCGTGAATATAATTTTCATTACGTTACTATTTTATATTCTATTGATAGGTTTTGCTGATAGTAGAAATAAAATCAATCTAATCGTTAAATAGGCTTCAACAAGGTAATAATCAGTAATATTTCATTCTTAAAGAAGGAAACATTATGCACATTGGTGTACCAAAAGAGCGACTTTCCAACGAAGCACGCGTTGCTGCCACACCATCGACCGTGGAGCAATTGCGTAAATTGGGATTTAACGTCACAGTTGAAACGGGAGCAGGGCAACTTGCCAGTTTTGATAATATGGCTTATCAAAAAGCAGGGGCTGATATAGCAGAAAGCCACCAGATTTGGCAATCAGATATCATTTTAAAAGTAAACGCCCCTGAAGATGATGAAATTGCATTGATGAAAGAAGGTGCTACGCTGATTAGTTTTATCTGGCCAGCGCAAAATTCGGAGTTAATGGAAAAACTTGCAGAGCGCAAGATTACTGCTTTGTCCATGGATGCAGTTCCACGAATTTCTCGTGCTCAATCTTTAGATGCTCTTAGCTCAATGGCGAATATTGCTGGTTATCGTGCCATTGTTGAAGCTGCTCACGAGTTTGGTCGTTTTTTCACGGGGCAGATTACAGCAGCAGGCAAAGTACCACCAGCCAAGGTGATGATTATTGGAGCAGGTGTTGCTGGATTGGCTGCCATTGGGGCAGCAGGCAGCCTTGGTGCGATTGTCCGTGCTTTTGATACACGTCCGGAAGTTAAGGAACAAGTACAAAGCATAGGAGCTGAGTTTTTGGAATTGAATTTCAAAGAAGAGGCAGGCAGTGGCGACGGTTACGCAAAAGTGATGTCAGAAGCCTTTATCAAAGCAGAAATGGAATTGTTTGCTGCACAAGCAAAAGAAGTCGACATTATCGTTACAACTGCCTTGATTCCGGGAAGAACTGCACCACGGCTTATTACAAAAGAAATGGTTGATTCCATGAAACCTGGCAGCGTGATTGTTGATCTGGCTGCCCAAAATGGAGGCAACTGTGAATATACGGAGGCTGATAAGCTAATCGTGACACCAAATAGCGTGAAAGTTATCGGTTATACCGACTTGCCTAGCCGACTACCCACTCAATCATCACAACTCTATGGAACAAACCTCGTCAATTTGTTGAAACTACTGTGCAAAGAGAAAAATGGAGAAATCGTTGTTGATTTTGATGATGTCGTTATTCGCGGTGTCACTGTCATTAAAGCAGGTGAAATCACATGGCCCGCGCCACCGATCCAAGTTTCAGCTCAGCCAGCAACGGCCAAACCGACATCAGCAAAAAAAGAGGAAAAACCGACAGAAAAGCCCAAATCTTCGTGGCTGAAGTATGGAATATTCGCGCTAGCAATAATCCTGTATGGCTGGTTGGCACATGTTGCACCGAAAGAATTTTTATCTCATTTTACCGTTTTTGCCTTGTCTTGTGTGGTGGGATATTACGTTGTCTGGAATGTCAGCCATTCATTGCACACACCATTGATGTCTGTCACCAACGCTATTTCCGGAATTATTGTGGTTGGGGCCGTACTACAAATTGGTGAAGGGGGATGGGTGAGTTTCTTCTCATTCATTGCCGTGTTAATTGCCAGCATCAATATTTTTGGTGGCTTTACTGTCACCCAACGTATGCTGAAAATGTTTCGTAAAGGATAAGGGGTAACTTATGTCAAACGGAATAGTTACAGCAGCATATATTGTTGCCGCCATTTTGTTCATTTTCAGTCTTGCCGGGCTTTCCCGCCACGAAAGCGCCAAACGCGGTAACATTTTTGGCATCGTTGGTATGGCGATTGCTTTGATTGCCACTATTTTAGGGCCTGATACGGGTAAAATGGGTTGGATTATTTTAGCGATGGTCATCGGTGCGGTCATTGGTATTCGCCTCGCCAAAAAAGTCGAAATGACCGAAATGCCAGAATTAGTTGCTATCCTGCACAGTTTTGTCGGTTTGGCAGCGGTTTTGGTTGGTTTCAATAGCTTCATTACCCATGATATTTTCGCCACTCCCATTATGGAAAATATTCATCTGACAGAAGTCTTCCTTGGGGTATTTATTGGTGCCGTAACATTTACTGGCTCGGTTGTGGCATTCGGTAAATTGCGTGGAAAAATCTCTTCTAAGCCATTGATGTTGCCACACCGCCATAAACTTAATCTGGCAGCATTGATTGTATCTCTGATATTAATGTTCACTTTTATAAAAACAGAAAGTGTTGGCCTACAAGTTTTCACTTTACTGGTGATGACAGCCATCTCACTCGCTTTTGGCTGGCATTTAGTTGCTTCCATTGGTGGGGCGGATATGCCTGTCGTTATTTCCATGCTGAACTCATATTCAGGCTGGGCGGCGGCTGCGGCAGGTTTCATGCTAAGTAATGACTTGCTGATAGTCACTGGTGCATTAGTGGGGTCTTCGGGAGCAATTCTTTCTTATATTATGTGCAAGGCGATGAACCGTTCTTTTATCAGCGTCATCGCTGGCGGTTTCGGTACAGATGGTGCTTCATCCAGTGATGAACACGATATAGGAGAGCATCGTGAAACAACAGCGGAAGACGTTGCTGAACTGCTGAAAAACTCCACATCAGTAATTATTACACCAGGCTACGGCATGGCAGTTGCACAAGCGCAGTATCCCGTTCATGACATCACAGCGAAATTGCGTGATAAAGGTATCAAAGTTCGCTTTGGTATTCATCCTGTTGCGGGACGTTTGCCGGGGCATATGAACGTACTGCTTGCAGAGGCTAGAGTTCCTTACGATATTGTCTTAGAACTGGATGAAATTAATGATGATTTTTCTGAAACCGATACGGTTTTAGTCATCGGAGCAAATGACACCGTAAACCCGGCCGCTCAGGAAGATCCTTCAAGCCCTATTGCTGGAATGCCGATATTGGAAGTTTGGAAAGCCCAAAACGTCATCGTGTTTAAGCGTTCTATGAATACAGGATATGCTGGGGTACAAAACCCATTATTCTTCAAAGAGAATACACAAATGTTGTTTGGTGATGCTAAAGAGAGTGTAGAAGCAATTCTTCAAGCTTTATAACTGCTATGCCTAATAGATTTTAAGCATTCTAAATAACCAAGAGCTTCATGTTATAACGCGAGGCTCTTTTTTATTATATTTTCATAAAACTTAATGCCTGGTAACATTGGTTCACCGCCATGCCATATAAAATGGATTTTAGCTAGATCGTTAATTGTCTCTTATGTATACAGTTCCGGGTTATAACTCAGCTCGCATATGATATTTTGTGGCATATTTATATAGAAAATCAAGCCTAGGTTACATAGATGAAATATACAATTTCATGCTAAAAAAACAAGTTACCATTTATTGTTATCCCATTAAATAAATCAGGGAACGTTGTAGATAATTATACAGATCTAGGATTAGATCCTGATGAATACTATATACCTTGGAGTAAATTATACGACAAATGGTTTTATGCAGCCCCTGAGAACTGTATATTTATTTCTGATTTTGTAAGAAAAACTCAGACAATATTAGCAGGAAGAGCCGCAGATTGTCTAGGAATATCTCAATGCGGTAACACTACTTTCTCTGTTGATCCTATAGGAGATGTATATCTATGTGCAAGCTTTTCTACCCAACCTGATATGAAATATGGCAATCTTCAGAATAACTCCATTCTAGAATTAATGACTGGGACACGGGCTACTTTGTATAGGATAGCAGTGTGGCCGAAAAGGGCAGGGATGCAGCTACCTGACGGGAGTGTTCCTGATTCACCGCCCGGTAAAACCGGGCTTTAAAGCTGTCCCATTTCGCTTCTCCTACCGCGAATCGGGTCAGCCTCGATTGCTGGTCAATCTCTCGCTGTAGTGTATAGCCAACTTACTTTTGAATTCATCACTATCAATAAACAGGAGTAATCATCAGTAAAATTAATGTGACGAATATCTAATTTATTTATGAAAAACTTACCAATAATGTGATTATTGTCCAATTTATACATTGATACTATTACTAAATAGTCTTAACTGTTATATACATTATTATGAATAGTATACTGATTCCAGAGTGGAAGGATAAAAGTATGTACTCATCTTATGATGTATTAATAGTATTAAGAGGTTTCTTCAATATGAAGAAATGGTTTAATATTGACACTGAACTTGCCTTCTTTTTCCCTCAGAAATAATACCTGTTTTATTTTACTCTATCTATTTTGATTTCGCTTTTTTTGTTCATGCAAAAAGAGTCGGAAATTTTTATTTAATTTCATATTAAAGGTATTGTTATGGCTAAAAGAATCGTAGAACCGTTCCGCATTAAAATGGTAGAAAATATCCGTATTCCATCAAGAGAAGAGCGTGAAGCCGCATTAAAAGAAGCCGGTTATAATCCATTTTTACTTCCTAGCAGTGCGGTATATATTGATTTATTAACCGATTCCGGCACAAATGCGATGAGTGACCAGCAATGGGCTGCGATGATGACGGGTGATGAAGCTTATGCGGGTTCCAGAAATTATTACGATTTAAAAGATAAGGTAAAAGAATTATTTGATTACGATTATGTAATTCCCGCTCATCAGGGACGTGGAGCGGAAAATATTCTTTTTCCAATATTGTTAAAGACAAAACAACAAGAAGGTAAAGCAAAAAATCCCGTTTTTATTTCTAATTTCCACTTTGATACAACCGCTGCACACGTAGAATTAAATGGTTGTAAGGCAATTAACATTGTCACTGAAAAAGCATTTGACTCTGAAAATTATTATGATTGGAAAGGCGATTTTGATATTGAAAAATTAAAGGCCATTATTGCTGAACACGGTGAAGATAATGTGGTTGCCATTGTATCAACGGTGACTTGTAATAGTGCAGGAGGTCAACCGATCGCAATGAGTAATTTAAAAGAAATCTATGAAATAGCCAAACAACATAATATTTTTGTAGTCATGGATTCTGCCCGTTTCTGTGAAAACGCCTATTTTATTAAAGAGCGCGATCCTCAATATAAAAACGCAACAATTAAAGAAATTATTCTTGATATGTACAAATATGCTGATGCATTAACCATGTCGGCGAAAAAAGATCCATTACTAAACATCGGCGGATTGGTATGTATTAAAAATGATGAAAATATCTTTACTTTAGCAAGACAACGTTGTGTTCCTATGGAAGGATTTGTCACCTACGGTGGACTCGCTGGGCGTGATATGGCAGCAATGGTTCAAGGATTAGAAGAAGGAACGAAGGAAGAATATCTGCATTATCGTATCGGTCAGGTGAAATATTTGGGAGATCGCCTGCGGGAAGAAGGCATTCCTATTCAGTATCCTACTGGAGGACATGCTGTTTTTGTCGATTGTAAAAAATTAGTTCCCCATATTCCCGGAGATCAGTTCCCTGCACAGGCTATTATTAATGCACTTTATCTGGAATCAGGTGTGCGTGCGGTAGAAATTGGCTCGTTTCTTTTAGGGCGTGATCCGACAACAGGAAAACAGAAACATTCTAATATGGAGTTTATGCGTCTGACTATTGCTCGTCGGGTATATACCAATGACCATATGGATTATATTGCAGATGCGTTAATTGGTCTGAAGGATAAATTCCAATCCCTTAAAGGGCTTGAGTTTGAATATGAGCCTCCGGTATTAAGACACTTTACGGCCAGATTAAAGCCTATCAAATAACCATTATTAATAACGGCTCTCGTGCAATACGAGAGCCTTATCCTTATTCTATTAAGGAAATAACAATGAGCCATTTAATTAATAAAGAACCCTCAATTACTGTAGGAGGTTTTGTACTGGGTGGTGCAATGATAGGGGCCGGAATGGGTTCTCAATCAGTGCGGTCTTTTGCTCATTTTTAGGCGTCGCAATTGGTTTATTTGACTATATATTATCCACGTTTAATTTTAAGGATAATTCTGACGGGAGATTGAAATCAGCACTGATTTGTTTTGCTCCTCCACTATTGTTATGTATGTTTTTTCCAAACGGATTTTTAATTGCTATTGCGTATGCTGGTATGGCCGCTTGCATTTGGGCGATTATCTGTCCGGCAGTGATGGCTTTAAAAGTCCGAAAAAAATTTCCTGAGTCTGGTTTTACAGTATGGGGTGGTAAGGGATTAATTTATACAGTCATTGCATTTGGTATATTCGGTATCATTTGCCAATTATTGGCACAGTTTAATTTATTACCTATCTACCGCTGATTGGCTGCTGTAACTTTCATGTTAGTCAACGTGGTCTGATTTGAATTAAAAATCAAGCATCTTCAATAAGAATTGATATAAACAGGATCTGAATGCACAAGAATTTTCCCCGGAAAACCGGACGATAGATGCGTTATTTATTTCTCCCTTTGGGTTTAAAACCGTGTTCGAAAAGTAACGATAAAACCGAACTGACAGGAAAGTTTAGATTTTATCAATAAGTTACCTATCTGGTTTTGCAAAGACTGATTTCTACGAAAGTGGACATTTTGCTGGTATGGCGCGCGTGTTGGGTATTGCTGTTGCTGTCTTTCTTGCCTGGCGAAAAATGCCATTGATTGTGGTGATTTTAGTTGCAGAAATTGTAACGGCGCTACTACGCTACGCAGGAATAAGTTAAAAAAATATTGTTGGACATCCATATAGTGTCGTTGTGCCAAAACCAAATAGCTGCATTCATTTTACTGGATGTCCACCATTAGAGATAAATCATCACGAATAGTAAAACTCTCAACATTGATTTAGCAAAATCCGTCACCCTGCATCCATCTATCTATCTTGCAACTCTGCCAAACCCCAAATTTAAATCAGTCCTTTTACAAAAATTTAAATTAAATGTGAGATTATGCAACCGCAATATAATACCTAGCTGGGTATTAATAGCACAAAACATAAACAAGCATGCAACACAAAGAAGAGCGACAAAGGAATTACCCAAATGAGTAATAATAAGATCCATAGCGATCATAACGCCCTCCCACCTGCCATTCTGAAAGCCAGAAAGCTAATAAAATGGATTCTGATTGGTTTTCCGGTAACGTTTTTTGGGTTACTGCTGCTACAGTCTGCTATCAACATATCCCCGCCACCGAACTGTTAAATAATCCAATGGAGATCCTCTTCTAATTATAGATTACATTGTTAGCCCAATGCCTTACGATTCAGTCGATTATGTAAATTCAAATTTTCACGTTCAACTAGAGAACCGTTAATGGTCAGATTATCCGATTGCCTCAATTCTGGAATAGCTGATAGATAGACCTCAATGGGAATTTATTGTTTATAAACAAGTAATTATATTTACATGGAGATATTGAATCCATTCTACTTATTAAAAGAACCATTTGAAAAAGTAAGATTTATTGAATAAGATAGCGTGAGTGATTAGCCGTAATTTTTACGTAACTCAATCATTAATACGCACTCAGGTTGAGCAAAAAACACACTATCAGGAATAGGAAAATGGAAATGTCTGTTCCGTTCAAACGCTATCTATGGATTATGTTTTGGCGAACTATAGACATTGAAGTCGGGAGACAGCTTTGAACAACCATAATCAAAATAAAGATAACCACGAAAATAACGGTGATAAAAAATCATTGACTGTACTGACCGACTCTCAACAAAAGCAGGGTATGTTGATGTCGTTAACTGCACCGGGAAAACGAATATACGACAATCCTGCAATTGCATATCTTGTCAGCCTTGGTTCAAAACGTAGTCGCCAAACTATGAAATCTTTTCTGGATATCGTGGCAAAAATGTTGGGATACCAAAATGTACAAGATTGCACTTGGCACGCACTTCGTCGTCATCATGTTCAAGCAATTATGGAAATGCTTTCAGATTCAGGTAAAGCACCCGCAACAATTAATACTTATCTTTCTGCGTTGAAAGGTGTTGCATTGGAAGCATGGACAATGAAACAACTCGATACCGACTGTTTTCAGCATATAAAACAAGTGCGATCTGTCAGGGGAAATCGGTTGCCAAAAGGTAGGGCGCTTGAACGTTATGAAATAAAAACTTTATTTTTTACCTGTGAAAATGATATCAGCACAAAAGGATTACGTGATGCAGCTATCATTGGTGTGCTTGTTGGGTGTGGACTTCGTCGTTCAGAAATTGTTTCACTCGATATGAAACACATTATTCGTCGCGAGCAAGCGTTAAGAGTTATGGGAAAAGGTAATAAAGAACGGTTGTCCTATATGCCGGAAGGAACATGGGAACGTTTAACTCGTTGGATAGATGAAGTACGCGGGGATCATTCAGGCCCACTTTTTACCCGAATTCGTCGCCATGATGATGTAACCGATAACCGTTTGTCAGACCAAGCAATTTATCACATCCTTGAGTCACGCAGAATAGAAAGTGGGCTGGAAAAATTTGCGCCACATGATCTGCGCAGAACATTTGCATCAGCTATGTTGGACAATGGTGAAGATATCGTAACCGTCAAAGATGCGATGGGGCATTCAAGCATCACTACAACCCAGAAATATGATCGCCGCGGAGATGAACGTTTAAAGAACGCAGCCCGAAATCTCAATTTTTGATAAAGTAGATAGTCTCTATTTTACTAAAACAGAGAGCTTTTCTCATATATTCAAAAAAGCTCCTATATCAGGAGCTTTTTTAGTTAATATCCATCTATCATTTATCTATCAACAAGCTCTTATCACTTATTGATCAAAGTTAAACCCCGTCACTCTTCTTCTACCTTGATCGGGCAAACAAATCCATCAGGTTTTATAGCCAACAAATCACATTTAAGTCGATCGATAACATGTTCTGCTGTATTACCAAGAAATGCGGCTGACAGCCCAGTTCGGCCAAGAATGCCTAAAACAACTACACCTGCATTTAATTCATCACATATCTCAGGAATTATTTTTTCTGGTACGCCTTCATGAACGTGGGTTTGCTTTTCATCGATATAAAATTTCTGCCGCAATTCTTTCATGGCGATCAAATGTTGACCGCGCAATGCCTGATTATACACATTAGGGTCAAAATCAGGCAGCTCAGTTGCTATGTTTAAAGGTGCGACCGGATACGCGCTGACAAGATGAATCAAGGGATCTTTTACAATTCGGTTGGCAAGGTCTTGCGTTTCACGTACTAATTTCAGATTCAGTTCATTATGGTAAGGTTCTTCATTGGATAAATTAACAGCAACAGCAGCAGAACCATTTTCTGGCCATACTTGATCTTTTACCATCCAGACCGGACAAGGACACTTACGTAATAGGTGCCAGTCAAGAGGAGTAAAAATCATGGATTCCAACCGAGAGTGTTGATGTGCCATTTTCAATAATAAGTCATGATTTCCATTGATAATTTCTTGAATGATGGCTTCATAAGAACGGTTATTCCAAACCACTTTGATCTCAATATCAATGTCTGATTCGAGATAGTAATGGGCTTGCTGTTTTATCCAAGCGACTCGTTGGCCTATTACACCTTTTCGCATTGCACTTCTTTCTTCCGGAGAAAGTAAAGTGGTCATTTCATATGAAAGGTCATAAATAGGTAAAAACGCTTTAATTCTCCCCCCATTACGTTGCACGATATAAACTGCGCGCCTTAATGCGGGTTGATCATCCTGATTGGGATCAATTGCAACCAAGAGGTTTTGGTAGTTTGCCATATTGAGTTCCTCGCAGAGTCTGGATGCCTCTTTCATATAGAAAGATAAACCAATATAGACAACTATAACAGGCTAAAAGTATGCCAGATCAGCAAAATATAGTGATCTGGCTTAAAATTTAGCTAACGCTAGCACACTTTAGCTGGAGACTTTCCGGCCAATTCAGTCAATTTATCCATATTTTCGACTGCGATATACTTACCTTTAACAGCCAAAATACCATTTTTCTGGAAACGGCCAAGTAGGCGGCTAATTGTTTCAACAGTCAAGCCTAAATAATTACCAATGTCGCCGCGTGTCATGGTAAGGCGGAATTCACGAGGCGAAAAACCACGCTGTGCAAAGCGGCGTGACAGATTGTAAATAAAGGCAGCCAGTCTTTCTTCAGCATTCTTTTTGGAGAGCAACAGTATCATTTCTTGGTCGCTTTTAATTTCTCCACTCATCAAACGCATCATCTGTTGGCGAAGATTAGGCATTTTCCCAGAAAGATCATCCAATGTTTCAAATGGGATTTCACATACCATTGACGTTTCCAAAGCTTGGGCAAAGCTTGGATGTTCAGTATTTATGATGGCATCAAATCCAACTAAATCACCAGCAAGGTGAAAACCTGTAATTTGTTCGTCACCTTCTTCAGTAATAGTATAGCTTTTGATAGTCCCAGAGCGGATGGCATAGAGTGATTTCAGTGCATCACCAGCCTTAAATAACGTTTGTCCTTTCTGAATGGGTTTCTTACGCTCAATAATATTATCAAGCTGGTCAAGTTCATGTTCATTTAAGGTGAAAGGAATGCAAAGCTGGCTAATGCTACAATCTTGACAGTGGATTGCACAACCACCAGATTGAATCCGACGAATAATATGTTTTTCCGGGATCATAGAAGATGCTCATTAGAAGTGATTGATATGCGTAAATTTAACATATTTAGGTTGTTCTGATAAGAGCTAGGTATGTCCATTAATCTCGATATTTATCATCACTAGCGAAAAAGTGAAATTTTTTTGGGATTTATTTCGAATTTACATAACATCTTAGTTGCTCGATATAATATATTAAACAAAATAAAATTTAATTAATAATATATGGATTCAATAGGCGTAAGTGATTAAGAATTCTTTCATGGTGATTATATATTATTGCAATAGCATTCTAAACTTACTTCCTCAAGAGAATAAGAGATAATCCATTGATTGAATATAAGAAATTTTATTCTGATTGGAGCATTTCCTATGCTCATTGCTGTGCTGAAGTGATCAACCGATATACATTTTTTATTATGTGAAAAGTATGATAAATAATTCATACTATCTTGATTGATTATCCCACTTTTTTCGCTTTTAGTTCCGCATAACAGAAACTGTGACGTTGTCACAGTTTCTGTTATTCATGGAAATTCCCACCTTTATAGTTTTATAAAGAAATATTTTCAGGTAAATACTATAAGATATTATTCTCATTTCTTTGTGGTAGCGCACAAATTTAAAGTTAACTATTAACTTATTATTAATATACTAAGAGCAATGTTTTATATATATAAATAGATTGATTAGAAATATGTTGCAGAATGTTTTTTACGCAACGATCGAAAATCAAACAAAGTATTTTCAGTTAGTTATTGTGGGTGTTTTATCACCGTCGCAAGACATTCGCCATTAAAACAGAAAATAAAAACAAATTATTAATAAATTTTTTATTTACAACAAAAAACAAAGAATCAATTAAAAGGCTGTGTGATTATGACTAAACCATTTCATCCGAATTTAAATGTAGATGCGTTATTTTTGGGTCCAAAATCAGAGAACGCTGTTTTTTTTAGAGAGATGATGGATTATGCGGTTAGCGAACATATGCATTGGCGCTCAGGTTTCCACCCTGAAGATACTACTTTAGTTACATCCGTTGATCGCTACGAACATAACTATAGAGAAACACTTTATCGCACAGAAGGGATCTTAAACCAGCTATCTGCAAAATTGAAAAACACATCTATTCCTTTCTTTTCTCCTCGTTACCTCGGTCATATCAGCAGTGATACCCTAATGGTTTCTAATCTTGCCTACGTTATGGCCATGATGTACAACCCGAATAACTGTAGCTATGAAGCATCCCCGACAACAACAGAACTAGAGCTTGAATCAGGATTAGACCTCTGCCGCATGTTTGGCTATAACCCTCAACAATCCTGGGGGCATATCACTTCTGGCGGCACAGTGGCTAATTATGAAGGGGTGTGGGTAGCCAGGAATTTAAAAACATTGCCTTTTGCAATATCTCAACATCCTAAAGCAAAAGATCTGATCAGCCATAAAACATCCCGGCAATTGAAAAATATGCCAACCGCTGAAATTTTGGATTTGATTACTGAACTGAAAAAACGTGGACTCTTTGACGAAATTCGCGATATGACATGTCGTGGTACGGGAGTTAAAGCGGAAATTCTGGGCAAGTTATTGGTTCCACAATCCAAACATTATTCTTGGATGAAAGCAGCAGATATTTTCGGGATTGGTCAGGAAAACATTATTCCCCTACCTGTCAATGAAGATTATCAAACTGACGTTGCTCAAATGCGAAAAATCACCTTTGAATTAATTGAACAAGGTAAACCCATTTTGGCAATGGTTGCTGTAGTAGGAACGACTGAAGTTGGTGCAATTGATCGGATTGATGAAGTTGTTGCATTGAGGAAAGAATGTGAAGAGCGTTATGGTGAGTCATTTTATATCCACGTTGATGCTGCCTATGCAGGATATGCGTGTTCCATGCTACTGAATGAGAAGGGAGACTTTATAGAATATGATGAGCTGACCAATTACCACCAGTCGGTAGGGATCATGCCGGAAAATATCAGCTGGCCGAAACCTGAAGTCTACCAGAGCTTCAAGGCATTGAAAGAAGTTGACTCGATTACAGTGGACCCGCATAAAGTTGGTTTCATTCAATATGCAGCGGGTGCCATCTGCATGAAAGACAAGCGTATTCTCGACCTGATTTCTTCTCATGCAGCGTATGTATTCGAAGAAAATAATGATAAAACGAATACCATCAATCGGGGAATTCTTGGTTCATCCATTATGGAAGGTTCAAAATCGGGAGCAACAGCTGCGGCACTTTGGGCTGCTCATCGTTTATTACCTTTAAATATTAATGGATACGGGAAAGTCATTGCTGCTGGCATCGTCACAGCCCAAAGGTTATTGAGTAAATTGGCAAATTTAGCGCCAATAGAAATCGGTAAACATCGATTTGAAGCACATATTTTTCCATCCCCTGATTTTCATATGATCAACTTTACATTCAAAGAAATTGGTAGCGATAGCCTGAGCAATCATAATGCTCTCAACAAGCGTCTATACGAACTTTGCTCATATTCTGCGGGACGTGCTTATACCAACGATTTTCTCACATCATCAACTATATTAGATTATAAAGAATATGGTGATACGCCATGGCTCTATGCAGAGAAATGTGGTTTTAATCGTAATGAATGGGAAGAGGTCCGCAATATCTATGTATTACGCGCTGCGGTAATGACTTACTGCTTACGCGATGAAGAGCACTTTGAAGAGTTCTGGGAGCAGCTTCAAGCTATCTTTATCAAGAAATTGGACCAGATTGTTGATGAAGAAGAGAAAAAAGCACGGATAAATTTGGGGCTGGAAGTCCCATTTATGGATTGATAAACAGAAATTAGAACATTAATCAACTAGTGTTTTTAGATTGAAAAAATAATAAATTAATCATGATGAGCCTATAAAAATAGGCTCTTTTTACTATTAATTATATGTATTACTCTTGCATTAAATTTTGTTAAAAATAACAAATAAAATTTGAAGAAAAACATCATCACAAAAAGATTTTTATTTAACCAATGATTTTTAATCACCTTAATTGATGAACTATTGAGTTATCATCCCATCCTGAAATGCAAAAAACACCTTTAACACATATAAAAATATGAAATAAATTTCATATCTTTGATTGTTCCGATGAGGTTAATAACTTTTTCATTGGTATTTATTGAAGATAATTAATTGTAATAAATATTAAATATGAGGAATTGTCATGCCATTTACGATAAAACCTCTCAGAAAACATTTTGGCGCTTATGTTGTCTGTGAAAATTTTTCTGAGATGTCAAATGAAGATTACATTATTCTAAAATCACATCTGTCCACTTATGGTTTGCTGATTTTTAACAATCAGAAAATGAATGATGAGGATCTTGTTAACTTTGCACAACATGTAGGAAGTGGAAAACTTGAAGAACCAGCCCGGAAAATCTCTCTATCAGATAACCGGAAATATATTGCTTACTTAACCAACTTACGTGATAACAAAGGAGAACAATTAGGTTTTGCTGGTAATGAAACAGATTTTTGGCATTCAGATCAAGAATTTCGCTTCAATCCAGCGTCCGTCAGCATACTTTACAGTGAAGTTGTGAAATGTCAGGGAGGAAATACTTCTTTTGTTTCCACTGCTGTAGATCATCTGGAATTTACCCCTGATGAGCTTTCAATATTAAACAAATTGTGGTCAACCCGCCAACCTGCGGCTTCACACGACAATGCTCCTCATATCACCGTTGCTCACCCCGTGATAATTGAAAATGTACGAACAAAGCAGCAATATATTTATGTCAGTGAAAACACCATGGCATTTCTTGATAATAATCAGCTCCTGACACATTCAAAAGAGCTGAAAGAGACTATTTTAGAAAAAATATTATCTCCAGAAAACATTTATTCACACCAATGGAGTGAGGGAGATTTACTTTTATATGATAACAGTCAACTTTTGCATCGCCGTGAATATTTTACTGGGGATAGGTTTATTAAGGCATTGAAAATTCATCCAGATACTTCTTATCAAACTAAAATACCTGGCCGGGAAATAATAGAGGATTAATATGCATATAGAAGAAGAGAAAGAGAAACTTATTAAGCAATTAGTCAGGAAAAGTAACGAAGCATATAGCAAGGAACATAAACTTAAACCCGCAGAGCCAATGTTGATAAGAGCAGGAATTGCTGGAGGATTACCATTTAATAGTTTAACTACTGATGTTGTAACAGGATGTTTACCAGAAAGTATGGCTTGTTATGGCATGTGTTTTTCTGCTGTTTCTAGTTGGGAAAATGGTATCGATTTTGGTAAGCGAGTTGATAATCAATTAGATAAAACTATTTTTCTCTCTGATCTTCACGCCTTGCCTCATTCACAAAAATACATCAGATGTGGATGGAATAGCGATCCATCATGGAACTGGCCCATATCTGCACGAATGACTGAATTGGCACGAGATATGGGGTTGATGATGATATTTATCACCAAAGCCTTTCGTAAAATGTCATTTGACATTATGCAGCGCTTAATTGTAGCTGAAGCAGAAGTAAGGGTTTCGGTTAGTGCGTTAGATACCAAAGTACAGTTGAAACAACGACTAGATTTTATTGAAAAATACCGCAATGCAGGAGGGATCGTAATCCCCATAGTATTAACTGCATTCTTTAAAGATATTGCGTTGATGGAACGACAACAAAATATTGTCGATTGGATGGTAAAACATGACTATCCTGCGGCCGAGAACAGCCTGAGATTCCCTTACAACGCCAAAATTTCTGAGTTAGTCAATACTGATATGGTCAAACCACTGGATAAAGGTAATGAATTCTGGAGTGGTCGCTTGTATCCAGAACAACTTGTTTTTCCCACGACAACGACGATCCCAGAAAATTATCAGGGTATTCATAGTGGTTATCTTTCCACACTACAACTGGATGAAATCCATCAATTATTTATTGATCCAGTAAAAACACATCAAGAAGTTATGCAATCTGATTTGCCTCTAGCCAGTCCCAAAATGTGCGGAGTCTCTGATATGCGCCGCCGTGCCGAAGAATATTGAGAAGGTGTAAAAATGAAAATCAGTGAAGTAGTGGAGTCAGAAAATGGTTCTAAAAAATATTTGCTATCAGCAAATGACTCAGACTTAAGAAAAAGTGTTGAATCAACTTATTTTATGCATACAAATCAACGTTTACCTTATCTTTGCATATCCAGCCAATACGGTTGTGCTGTCGGTTGCGTGTTTTGCGAAACCGGCAGACAACAACCGTTGGGAAACATGACGACAGAGCAAATAGTACAGCAGGTTTTATTGTGCCGTGAGCATTTATTACATTCAAAGGCTCTGGGAGTTAACCAAGAACTCAATACAATATTGTTCGCCGGAATGGGGGAGCCAATGTTGAATTTGAAAGAGATCAGTGGCGCAGTCACTGAGTTCAAAAAACAGTCACTGGCAAATAGGGTGACACTGACAACTGTCGGTATTCGCCATGCGGGAGATAAAATTTATGATCTTCCATTGAATACCATTTCCATTTCGCTCCATGCTACAACCGACGAACAGCGCGATATGTTAATTCCATCAAAAGCGAAATTTGGCATCAAAGACCTTCTTGAGCATTTCTCGACCTATCATCACCATACTGGGGTTCCTGTTATTGTTAATTATCTGATGCTGGAGGGAATAAATGACTCACAAGAGGATTTGGCCCGGTTAAAAGATTTGGTGGATAAAGACACATTTGTTATTAAGCTAAAGTATCTGAATGAAGTTAGTGATATAAATGGAATAACATTGAACCCTTCAGAAAAAATGCCTTCTTTTGACAAAGCACTTACTGAAGCTGGTTTTCGATGCATATCAGATAAAAGTGATGGTACAGAAATTTGGGGTGGCTGCGGACAACTAAAATCTCAGGTTAGGGATATTCGCAGTAAGTATAGGGTTATGTAACGTGTAGCTATAACACTATAATGGCTTGGGTGATTGCTCCCCAAGCCGTTGATTTATTTCTATATAATGAGGTGATATTCGGAGGGTTATTCAATATTTGGAAAGAAACATCCGCGACCTCCTTATCACTAGGATCCACCAGCTTCTGGATTAAATTTAACTTAATTCTAACCATTCTTGTTGAGCTTCACGACCAAGATAAGCATGCCTGTTTTTTGGAGCATTGAAATCAATTGGCATAATGATAAGTTCTCATAGTTGATTGCTTCGAAAGATGATGACTAGATTTATCGTTTTTTATCAATTGACGATAGGAATTATCCCCAAAGAAGCACCCAATCCCATTAAAATGATGCTATGGTTTGTTTTTCTAACATTGTGGCTCTGAGTTTATGGTGAGAGAAGAAAACTGCAATCTCCATAAACCAGATAAGGTGCATAAGGGACATGAAAATTCCATAACCAATTTGTAATCCAATATTAGTTGATGGTGAAACAATTTGAGTAAATGACTTCCTCTGGGATAAATGCTACGTTGCTGAACGATTGGGAAGGGAATAAAGATTTCTTCATTAGGCCAATATTTTATAAATGAAAAATTACGTGGATCTACATTACATTTTTCAAAATATTCAGCGAGAATATCTTCCGCATCTTCCCACGACCAAGGATACTTCCCGGTTGAAAGGCTAGTTTCAAGGGTAAGTTTGGGCTTTTTGAAACACAGAAAAATTGGCACATTGTGATTTGCCTCATACCATGCAAACACTTCGCTCTCTATGTTTGTCCTGTCTACCATAAGCGATCCTTCCGGTTAGCGATAACGTTATATTTCTTGACGGCCTTATAAGTAATAGCCGCTACATCACTAGCGAGTATTACCCAACCCACTAAAGGAATAGTTCGACCCACAAATGTACCGAATTTCTTCGTCATAATCCGTTTAGTGTTTAATATTTAGACGCGATTGAAGTTCCCTGCGTCGCGCCAGCCGGTTTACCTGTCACGGGGACGTTATTCAGACCAATATAAATCACAAATATCCCTGCTATATCAGTGATACCAAAATGATCCAGGGTTTCATCAATCATGATCCAAAAAAATAGCTTTCCGGCGGAAAGATTAGGTGTTCCATCATAAAAATAGGTTCCGTGTAACTACTCAACCGTATCCATGTCTTACTCTTTTTTGTGAAAAAGAACAACTTATAATCACGTACAGAAGATTGCCAGAACAGATTTGTTTGAAAAATGAACTTTGTTTTTGTCCGGTTGAGTTTTAAACTCCTTTACAGGGCTATTAGGGGATATTGATTGGGTCAGTTCGGCATAGATACGGGGCACAACCCCCTTGAGAATGGGCATATACTATAACTATAAAAAAGAAAATTCACTACCAGTGTTTGCCAGTAGTGAGTTCTTTTACCTCTTTAACAATACTTATATTTAACAGTGCTTACTTAGTAGTACTTGCTTCAATATCTAGTACTTTTATTGGGCCAGAATTTCGTGCCATATCTGCACCATATGCGCAAACACGCCATGGAGCTTCAGCCTTTTTCAGTACGATTGGCATCCAGAAAGGTTGGTAGTCTGCTTTATCGTCGCAATTAGTTGTCGCTTTAGGGCCATGTTTCATATGTATGCTTGTGATTTCATAGGCACTACTTTCAGTAGTCACAAACCAGCTATCACTCTCAAGACCTTTCACATTTAAAGTAGGTTTAATTGATGGTGGTATATTATCAATTTCCCGTAACATAACTGAGGCATCTTTTGTATTTTGCCATTGACCACCGTTATTCTGGTGAATAACACAGAGTTTATAGATCCCATCTTGCTTCGGAACCAGTATGTTTTCCAGTGGGCTTTGGTTCACAGGAATAGAAGCACTGTATCCCGTTTCATCAGCACAATTTACATCGCTGATTAAACCTGTTTTATAACGAATATTCTTAACGTTAGCTCCTTCCTTGATAACGATGTCCCATTTTGCTTTCTCCCCATCAATAGGATTAACGCTTTGAGTTACCCAAGGTGACCAAGGCGTACTCCTTTCCAGAACATTACCACTATTATTTTCAAGTTTAGAAAGATCCAGCTTGTTATCTTTTGTCAACGCATTAGCAATGCTATCTACGGGGATGAAATAGCTAGCGCCTTCTGTCGAAATACCTTTATTGTTTTCGATAGTACAAGGTCTGCCAAATCCACAGCCGGTCATTTCCGGTGTTGTTGTCGTATTCATTACACCAATCACGTCTGTTTTATCTTTCTCAAAAACAGGAGAGCCAGATGTTCCACCAACTACGCCAGCACAGTTAGTGGAGAAAACCGGCGACCAAATCCACGGAGAGTTACCTTCATACAATAACGGAGATGTTCCAGTGATGTTACACTCAGATTTTCTGAGGTAAGCATAATTGTAATCAACGTTATCAACAGGAATATGAGTCAACACAATAGGTTGATGTTTCATTTTAAGGTTTTTCTTCAGCTTCAAAGGATGATAGCCTTTTTTCGCTAAGTCACCATAAGTTGCATCCAATTGTAAAACCGCGATATCTTCGTATTTCATCGTTGAATATAAAATACGATTGATTTTTATTGGTGATAATTCATCTTTCTTATCAATGAAGTAATCTGGAGTATATTGCCAATACTCAGGTGCTGGCTGATCAACGATCACGTCGTTTGTACCCACATTACTATTTACACAATGCCCGGCAGTGAGTATCAGTGCTGGTGTATCCTTGTTCGGTGTATTTTCACCAGAAATCAGGGTTGCTGTACAATGTGAGTAGGCATTTAATTTACCAACAGTTCTGTACTTTTCAGCATCAGGATCGGTTGATTGCATTAATGGAGCACCATTATCATTTGCCGTTGATAAAGTTACAGTGTTTAAGGCTAAAGCACTTGAACTTGCAGAAACCGAGAACAAACTAATTAATATAATTTTACGATAAGTCACAATTTTCCTCCTTTGGATATATCTAATGACTTGGATTCATTATCTAATTTAATCATTATTCAGTTCTACCAAAGTGATTTGTATTAAAACGGATACAAATGCTCTAAACAAAATGCCCAAAATGAAAAACTCACTGCCAGCTTTTACCGGCAGTGAGTTTCTATTATTGAGGATAATAAGCGATTTTTACTGACTAGAACGTCCAGTTGGCATTCAGGAATACGCCATTATCCTTATGGTTGCCGGATAAAACACCGTTATAACCCAGAGACAAGCTGGTGTTTTCATTGATGCCCAATGCTGTACCGGCTTTAATGACAGCTGCATCACGTGCGGCTGAAACACTGTTGACTGTAAACGTTGCATTGCTGTTGCTAAAACTTAACTGAGTATCACGATCGACATTGCCAAACTGATGTTGCCAACCCAATTCACCATAAACGCCCACGGTCAGTTCATTTTTAGTCTGCCATTTTTGGTTGACACGTAAACCTAGTGTCGAAAGCGTTGCATTTTTCGAGTGTTTTTTACCGTTCAATGCAGCGGCACCACCATGTTCACTTATGCCATCATGACGGAAATTAACATGAGACAAGTTGGCAAATGGCTCCAGATTTAGCCAGGCGGTGTTCATGCCGTAAGCGGCCTCAGTGAACAATTGCCCCGTTTGCGCACTATATTTCGCGTTCAGGTTGTCCGATTGGCTGCCAAACGCCACCGAGCGTTTTGTATCAAAACGGTGCCAACTGTAAGCAACACCAGTACGCAACGCCAACGCATCAATTTGCTTGCTACCGTACAGCGCCAGATGGAAATTATTGCTGCGTGCTGATGTGTTATCTCCACCATTCAACGAAGAGCGGATATACCCGGTTGCGACACCGAACCGCCAGTCATTGTCTAATGCTTTATCCACACCCAATAACACACCATAATTGGATACACGGTAACCATTCACTTCACTGTTACCATCAGCCCGTTGCCAGTTACCGATGATTTGTGCCCATGCCCCGTTCTTATCCGCCTTGATATCCTGCCCGACAGCGCCACCGTCAGCCTGACGTAAACGGGTGTTCAGTGTATCGCGCAGATACCGGCTATTATCGATTTGTGCCGCTGCAATATCCGCATGGATCTGGCCGGTAGAGAGTTGTTGGAAAGCTTGATGGGCTTGTGCAGCCGTATCAGACATCAAGATACTTTCATAAACCGGATGCCCCAAACTCAGCTTATCGGCTGCATTCGCGACCGCACGTTGGTTAGTGGTCATGCCCAAGCTGGTGAATGGGGTGGCATTGCGGTTGATATCCAACAGCACGCGATCTGAGTGGTAGCTCAGCTCAGTACCAACAAACAAATAGTTTGGCACGACAGCAGTAAACTGACCGTTGATCCCCCGGCTTGCCTGCAGGATATTGTATTGCTGGCCCAGCAAGCTACGGACTTCTTGCTTCGATAACAAGTTACTGCTGTTTTCCAACGTGACTTGCACTTCACCGCCTTTCAGCGTTGCCAATCCATTGCTGACAATACGATCACCATGACTTTGGCTATTGGGTGCCACTTCCACCAGATAACGTGAACCCACCAGGAAGGTCACATCGCGCTCAACGTTCAACACACCGCTTGAGCTTAAGTTGCCGGGGGCAATATTGGCACCGGCATTGGCCATAAGTGAACCGACCGTACCAGCACCGCCGAGGGTTGCGCCATCTTGTACCGTCACATCCGACGTGATGGAGCCGCTAACCTGCAAACGGCCTTGTTCTACCAACGTCGAGCCTTTATAAGTACTATTTTTACCGGCAAGTTCGAGCGTACCATTGCCAGTTTTAGTTAACCCACCGTAACCGATAATATCGTTATTCCAACTGTCATAGGCGCATTCATAGCTGTCACAGACTCGCTCTACCGTTGTGCCTTGCTCGACCAAACCACCGAGCCCCGGAATATTGGCGATAAACTGAGTTTCAGTATAGGAGCCGGGAATGTAGTATTTATTGGGAATATCCTTTTCGGTGATGAATTTTTTGGGGCCATCGATAGCATCTTTCAGATTCAGCATTCCCCAACCGTACATATCATCAATTCCAGGATCACCCAAATCGGTGGCAGTGGTTTTGAGAACATCAGCGATTTGTCCGGCAGTCATATAAGGGAAGCGTTGCATCAAGACCGCCGCAGCACCCGCAACATGGGGTGAGGCCATTGATGTACCGGTGTAGGCCTCATAGGTGGGAGCAATCTCCAATTCACCATTTTCGAAAGCCTCTTCATTAATGTCGCCATTCACGTTAGAAACGAAATTTCCGGTACTGCTGTAAATTTTTGTGCCTGGTGCGGACAAACAGTAACTGGCGGTATAACCACAACTTGTTGATGATGGGTTAATTTTATTTTCTCTGGTCAGGTTGGCGACGCTGAGGTAGTTTTTCAATGCATCAGGGAAAAAATAGGGCATACCTGCATGCATCCAAGTAACGTTATAGTTATTGGCATTTCCCGCAGCAAAAATAACTAATTTTCCATGGCGGGCCGCCCGTAATAGACCTGCGCTTCTGGTTGTATAATCATCACTCTCCGGGATTGGAGAACGGCTTAACCGATCCAAGTCATCTTTAATTGGTCTGACATAATCAATCACATCTTGCAATGTGACCGGGTAATACTTGACCGTCCCATTTGCCCATCGTTTAGGATTGCCGTTTGCATCAATCTCATAGCGAGGGCGAACGCCCCAACTATTATTGATAACTCTCGCATTGCTTTGGATCATAGCTTCTGTGCGGTTATACGGATTTTGCAAATATTTTCCTGTGATCAATCCCGCATCAAATGCCACGCCGTGCATTTCCTCACCATCCCGGTTTGCTGCAATAATTCCGGAAACATGATTACCATGGGCACCAAAACTGATAATCCCTGTATAGAGGTTTTCATCGTAATTCCATGGGTCTTCAGGACTCAGGATTTTCAGTTTATTTGCAAATTCAGGATGGTGGGTGACAGCTTCATCCAAGACACCAACATTAATGCCTTTCCCCGTGTAACCCCGCGCATAAGCATAATGAGCACCAATAGCGGCCAATCCCCACTGATGATTAAATTCATCTGATAACCAACTATCTGGTGAGTTCTTCTTGCCTTTTTCCTGATATTCAATAGCCGCTATTGAAGCGCTAACAGGTAATAGTCCAAAAAATAATGTCATCCACAAAAAGATCGGTCGTGCCGAATTGTTTTTTTTCATAATATAGAGGTTCCATTTTTTAAAAAGTGGTAACTTTCAATTTGCTATTTGGCACATCGCTCCTTGAAAAGTCCTTATTAATAAAACCGATTATTGAACTTAAGTAAGTAGGCAATGCCGATCCAACTCTATATTTTTAACCATCTATAGAATAATTTCGCGCATAATATTTTATGCCCACAAGCTGCTATAGGATAATAATTAAACCCAAAACGCAAGGAAGAATATTAACCATTTTATAACTATTTTATAACAAAATTAAAATCACGGCATAAGAGGGGTTTGGTAATAAATTACATTAAAACATTTGGTTGTGTGATTTTCATTATTGAAAGGATGTTAATTGTTATTGGTATGTAACTTTTTAAGTGGGTGGATATTATTTGTGACACCTGCCGTGGCGATAGTTTATTATACTGACTTTTATATCAAGGCAGTTGATAACTTTGTTATGGATTTCATTTCTTGAATGTTAATGAATATATAAATTATTGAAGATCTCACTGTGATTATTTAATAATTATGATTTAAAAAACATCTTACATATAAAAAATGTTATATCATTTATTTTTTTAAAAAAATTATTTTTAAATATAATGTGAAAATTAAATAAATATACCAATAAATAGGTATAATTTAATCGATCAATTAATTGCTCTTTTTGGCATAAACAATCAAACGCAAATGTCTTTCTAAATCGGTAATCATTGATGTGTAATCGAAAGCCGTTTCCTGCCCATTTACATTCAGCCACCGAACGCCATTACAAGGATAGATTTCATGCTTATGCCACATATCATAAAAATCAGGTGATATCTTAGATTCTAATATTCCTTGGATATGGTCAGGGTTTTGTTATGACACCATTGCTCAATATTGTTCTGGCTTTTGTTGACGTACGATTTGCAGGTATGGCATCAGGTGTCATTGCGACTTTACAACAAATTGGTGC
Organism: Xenorhabdus yunnanensis; assembly: GCF_028598805.1. GTDB lineage: Bacteria > Pseudomonadota > Gammaproteobacteria > Enterobacterales > Enterobacteriaceae > Xenorhabdus > Xenorhabdus yunnanensis. The sequence continues at coordinate 75,964 of NZ_JAQRFI010000010.1, forward strand.
TGCTTTTGGTGTTGCCGTAATTAGTGTGTTAGTTCAGTGGCATTTTAATGGAATAGATACATCGCCTTTTGTCACATATCAAAATGCTTTTGTTCACAGTATGCTTTACAATGTTGCCGCCGCTTTTATTGCCTTTTACTTATTGAAAAAACTACATCGAAAATAGGATATATAAGGGGATATTAAAGAGTGATCAGAACTTTTACAGAAGCAGATATGGATGCGGTTCTGTCTATTTGGTTAGAGGCTTCCATTAAAGCTCACAATTTTGTGGCGTCTGAATTTTGGCAGTCACAAGTCCAAAACATGAGACATATCTATATTCCGGCCTCAGAAGTATATGTCTATGTACAAGGAGCTAATATTATCGGCTTTTATGCACTGCACGAAGATAACTTGGCCGCCGTTTTTGTATCACCAGATAAGCAGGGGCAGGGAATAGGCAAAGCATTAGTGAATAATGCCAAAAATCGAAGAACTGAACTCACATTATCGGTTTATCAGCAAAACCAAGCAAGCTATGAGTTCTACTTATCACAGGGGTTTTATGTTGTCAGCGAAGACGTAGATGAAAATACGGGATGCAAAGAGTATTTTATGCGCTTAAAAATGTAGATAACATAAAAGTACAAACAAAGCCAGTATCTCTTTAGTTGCTGGCATTTCACTCCATCTGAACAAATAGAAATCTAATTATGCTTCATTATTAAACAAAATTGCCAAAAATACGATACACTGTGTTTTTATACAGCATAAGTAATTCAATCTGTTATTGTGCTTTTGGTTATTGTGCTTTTGCTAGAAATATCCACTCAGTTATCATCTGTTATTTCCTTAGAATAGAATCTAATCAAAAAATATCCTTTATTTTCTTTTTTAGCCTCATCATAGCTACATCTACAGCTTTATAGTAAAAATGAAGTGTATTTTTCATCCACATTTAAAAGGATACTCTCGGCTCAAATTTCTGAACCGAGGTTTACTCATAAGAAACTAAATACCATTTAATTACATACCATACAGATAATTTTTACTTTCTTCTCCAATATCTTCGCGGACTTGCTTCAATGCCTTAGTATAAGATTCAAGTAGTTTTAGCGTATAGTTAACTCGGCTTTCAAATGCCTCATCGTTACAAATCAGATCTTTCGAAATCAAGTTTTCACCCTGCCGAAAAATTAAATGGTCAGGCAAGAAACAAACATGATTATTTTTAAAACCGGTCATCCGTAATTCACAAAGTGGGTAAACACCGTTAATTCCACCTGATACACTCGCCAACAATGTTGGTTTATGGCCCAATTCGGCTATAGAACAATGTAATAAAAAGTTTTTTAATGCGGGGGTTGCCATTCCATGCCATTCTGGGGTAACAAAGATAAATGCTTCACTCTCTCTTAAATATCGCGCAATCGCCTGCCAAGGATGAGATTCTGCTGATATATCTGTCGTAAAACCATCATGTAATGGCAATTCTATATTAGAGAGATCCAAAAGCTCTATGTCAGTAAACCCATGTTCGCTACTTAATTTTTGCAAATAACAAGCCACACGTTGGCTACAGGAATCCGGGCGTTGGCTGCCTGAAATTATAGTAAGTTTCATTAATTTTCCTGTTATTTTTTACTAGTTAATGAAGTTGTAGGATTATCGGTTTTTTTTATCTGATTCCGAGGAATCGAAAGCCAAACAGAAATAATGATGGTGCATGCTCCAAACATTTGTGGCAAGGAAAATGTTTGTTTTAGAAACAGATAGCCTAAAATACAAGCAGAAACAGCGCTGAGAAATCCCAAAAAAGAGATTGTCACAACAGGTAATTTTTCAATTCCACGAAACCAAATGATATAAGAAAATACTGCACCAACCATGCATAAATAACCGTAACCGAGAATATTGGCCACAGTAAGATGTTGTGGTAAACCTTCTATAAAAATAGCGATGGGCAATAACATGAAGCCTCCAAGCGTTAATTGCCAACCAGTAAAACTAAGTAATGATAAGTTTTTAGGGCGGTTCCAATATTTAGTCAGCACAACACCTAAAGCCATGCAGCTGCATCCTGCCAAGCCAGCAATTACGCCTTGCCAATTTAAGCTGGTGGCTGAATTCAATACTAATAAGCTGATCCCGATAATCCCCAATATTGCAGAAATGATGTGTTTTATTGTCAGGGAAGTTTTCAGTATGTAAGTGCTTAACAAGATAACAATAATAGGTTGGCAAGCCATAATCAGTGACACTGTGCCACCAGGGAGATATTCTGCTGCAACAAAGAGGAAATAGAAAAAAACACCGATATTAAGTAATCCCAATACCGTAATACGTAGCCACCAAATTCCTTTGGGCACAGTACGACAAATCAGAAGTAATAATATACCGGCAGGTAAAGCCCTGATGGTAGAAGCCAGTAAAGGCATATTGGGTGGCAATACTTCGGTTGTAATGATGTAAGTACTTCCCCAAACAATCGGGGCCAACGCTGTCAGTAAAATATTCGGAACGGTTTTAATTTCTGACATGTTGATGTCCTTCTAAGTTATTCATTTCTTCATCCTCCTGTGTATCCTCTTTTCGGTACTTATCCATTCAAACGCTCATCAAATCAAACCATCAGCTTGAAAATGACATCACTTAAAGTATCTTTAAATAAAGCTAAATTAAAATAATAGCCTAAACGATTTTTATCAAGTATCTTTTTGTCGAAATAAAATAAATAGGGAAAAAAGCATGAAGTACGATCACGTTGACCGATTACTGATACAGTGGGAACAACAACGCCCAGACCTTGATCCGTCGTCAATGGGCGTCATTGGACGGTTATGTCGCGTAAACAAAATTATTGAACAACGTCTGCAACATGCTTTCAAAGAACACGACTTAAGCACCATAGAATTTGATATCCTTGCGACGCTGCGTCGCAATAACGCCCCAATTACGCCTACTGAAATGTATCAATCCGTTATGCTAACTTCTGGAGCAATGAGCACTCGTATTGAACATATGGTACAGCGAGAATTGGTTGAGCGTGTCGCCAATGAAGAAGACCGACGCAGTTGCAAAGTTTTTCTGACATCAAAAGGGAAGGCATTGATAGATAAAGCAGTGGAAAGTCATTTGGAGAATCAAAAATCGATTCTTGAACCGTTGACCGAAACTCAACAAGAGCAACTTGCAACGTTGTTACGTCATTGGTTGTTGGCTAATGAATCAGCTAGCTGAGATTTACCTGATAACGAGTTTTTTCAGGTAAATCACAAAAGTATCTTTTTTGAAAGACATTATTAATATTAAACTAACTATGAAAGTTATCTTTTCTTAAAGATATTTAAAAAATTCGCCCTGACTTATGCCAGGGCGAAATGTTTCTAATCTAAAAAGATAATGCTAAGAATAGAAAATATTAGAACTTAACATTCATTCTTGCCCAATAAGTACGGCCAGGCTCGTTTACTGCTGTGTTGCCAGAATAACCAAAGCCCTGATTTCCCGCTAAGTTAAGGTGTTCGCCATAAGCTTTATTAAAAATGTTATCAACGCCAGCACTGACCTGAACATTTTTAGTCACTTTATAGGCTGCATTTGCAGATAGAATGGCAAAGCCTTTACTGCTATCAAAATCTTTGCCGACAACGTTACCTTCATTGATTGCTACTCGGTGTTGACTGTTTACCAGACGCAACAAACCACTGCTCGTTCAATCACCATGTTCCCAAGTCAGCCCAAAACGTGCTTCCAAAGGTGGGATCTGAGGTAACGGACGATGATTGGTGGTATTTTGCGCCCAGGAATACGCCAAGCTGGCATCAGTTTTCCAATGTTCATTGAATTTATAAGCAAGCCCCGTTTCTCCACCCATAATGGTGGCATTAATGTTGTGAGCAGGGTCTTTGTTTCCATAGTTAAATAGTATGAAATCATTCACTTTACCCACATATGCTGATACCCAACCTTTCAGTTGGTTATCGTTATATTGCGCACCGATATCCAACTGGGTGGTTTTTTCGGTTTTTACATCCGTGAAAACATTTTCACCTTCACCCGCTTTTTTTGAAAATATCTCCCAGTAATCAGGGAAACGCTCGGTATAACCCATACCGGCATAGAACATCACGGGAGCGTTTTTCAGATTATGTTCAAACCGGATAAAGCCAGCGGGAATGGTCTCTTTGCGCTCTTGTTGGGTAGAGTATTTATATGCTGTTGCACGATCCAAACGTGCACCACCGATAACTTTACTCTGTTCAGTTGCATCCCACGTTAATTCACCAAAAAGGCCATAGTTACGGAAACGTGCATTTTTCTGCCAACCCATCCTTTCAGCTTTCTTCATGTAATGATCGGTATTGGAACGGTGGATATTCGTTTGCATATCTAATCCGCTCTGTAATTTGAAATCCTCCCAAACCCAAGTTCCCATTATACGACCACCCATGGTAAGGCGATCCGGCTCTGAAACCATTTCCATGTGCCCAGGTAGAGGCGTACGCATAGAATAGTTATCCATTACATGGTCGGTGTAGTTGTAGTAAAAATTGCTTTCAAATTTGTCAAACACCTCACCAATATTGGATTTTTCAAAACGCACGCCAAAACTTTTGCGCTTGAATTGAGAGCCGTCCATACCACGCGTAGCATAGCGCGCTTCACCATCACCTTGTCCGGCGCTTAACTCCAGTAACGTATTTTCATCAGGCGTCAAACCTAACGCAATATCAGTATTCCATTTATCCCAACGTGAAGGAACACGATGACCATTACCATCTTTATAATCACTGGATCGGGATTTATTACCAATTAAACGGATATAACCCAGTTCATTGCCAATACTGAGATCAGCATTACCATCCCAACGTCCATTAGAACCAATAACTGTGCTGGCATTACCTTGTGCACCCAGTTGTTCAAACTGAGGACGAGTACGTTCGAAACGGATAGTTCCGGCTGAGTTTCCTGCTCCCCAAAGTACTGTTTGTGGGCCTTTCACTAAACTCAGAACATCATAACTTTCTGGTGAGAGATAAGAACTTGGCGCATCCATACGTCCACCACAAGAACCTAGAATTTCACTATCATCAATCAGCATTCTCAGACGTGAGCCAAACATGCCACGGAATACAGGATCGCCGTTAGTACCACCATTACGGATCTGTGAAAAACCGGGAATAGTTTTCAGATAATCGGAACCATCGCTGGCAGGAATTGGTTGACGAGGCGTTTTTAGTGAAGATGCCACTTCAAGTGGCGACGTTGCTGGAGCAGTTACTGTTATTACTACTTCATTGTCATTTGCTGTATGTGCTTCTTTGGCGTGTTCCATATTGGCAGCCAAGCTACTGGTTGGTACAGAAAGTGCGATAGCCAAAGCAGCCGTCAGAGGTGATACACGAAATAATTGTGCAGCAGACATAAAAAATCCCTTAATTAGTAACAAATTCGGTCTTGGAATTTATTTAAAACATTAAAAAATCGCCATACACACTATGTAAGGCAATGAAAATAAAATTATTTGTTTCGAATGAATAGACTAATTAAGGGGAGGGGCGCGTGGTTGTGATTCGCCGTAAAACAGCCGAATAGTTGAGCCAGAAAGACGTAATGCTAGTGGTGCCCGAGACACGATAAGCGTCAGCAAAATGAAAGGAACAAAACCTTCTGCCAATAATGGCAGGTTAATCAGAAGTTGACAGTAACCACAAGCAATATCATCCATCAATCCCGTATGGATATGATCAGCACCATGATGGTTCATGGAATGAGGCGGTGGCGATACTTGGTGGTGACTTGGGTTGTGGTGGCTACTGTTATCACTATTCTGCATATCAGACATAGACATGCAGTGATTCATTCCGTTTTCACACGTTCCATTTTTACGATAGTGTTCCAGCGTTTTCGATACCACAGGTGCAATGAACAGCATCAAAATCGCTAGTAAGGCGATAAAGGCAGGTGTCCGACGCTGTGAGAGGCGAAAAAGTGATAACAAATTAATGGCCCAAATCAATTTCCACGATTGGGCGCTAATCTTACTGCATTTTTGATGGGTTTGTTAAAATTTTTTAGGACAGAGCATAGGTGGTTTTGCTGTATTTGAATGGCATCTGTTGGCCATTGCATATAGTCAACAGATGTAATCAACTAAATGGGTTGCCAGCAGACACTCTTACATATATTTATTTCTTTGTCTTTATCTTCAGCATAAGATAATTGAATGCTTCCCATTAAAATAAATACAACAAAGACTTTAGTTAACACAGAATAAAAAACACCAAAAATATTATTTTTCAAAAAACTCATTATATTCACTCCATTAAGCAAAAAAATTATTAACAATGACTTTGTTGCATTAAATAAAATTTAAAGATGTTTGTATAATGAAAAACAGTTATCAATTGATAACTGTTAATTTTATTGGGCAATTTTCAATCTAAGTTATCTAGAAATAATTTTATTTCTGCTATAGAAAAACTGCCACATTCTACGACGACCTTAAAGGTCCGTAATAATTTCAAATAAAAATTAATTAGTTGCCTAAAGCTTGTTGTTTTTATTTACATAAGTAAACTCAGAACTACTGATTCGATAATTGAGATTTAACTTGAGTATATTTTCATTGCAAACTCTTTGTTACAACCTTGTGTAAGGAGTTAAAAAAATGTCAGATAGCCATCCATTTAAAGCCAATCCGTTTCAAACACTGAACCTTAAAGCACATTGGATGCCGTTCAGTGCTAATCGTCATTTTCAACAAGATCCACGTTTAATTGTCTCCGCAGAGGGAAACTGGCTGGTTGATGATCAAGGCCGACGGATTTATGACAGTTTGTCAGGTTTATGGACGTGTGGAGCAGGCCATACACGCACTGAAATTCGTCAGGCTGTTTCTGAACAATTGGGTACGTTGGATTATTCACCCGGTTTTCAATATGGACATCCTTTGTCATTTAAATTGGCTGATAAAATTGCCAGTCTTATGCCCGATGATTTGAATCATGTATTTTTTACCAGTTCGGGGTCGGAAGCTGCCGATACCGCAGTAAAAATGGCTCGTGCTTACTGGCGGATTCAAGGACAGTCCGCAAAGACTAAATTTATCGGTCGGGCTCGTGGCTATCATGGCGTCAATATTGCAGGAACTAGCCTTGGTGGTATTGGTGGAAATCGCAAAATGTTTGGTCAGTTTATGGATGTTGATCATCTACCACATACATTACAATCCAATATGGCTTTTACTAAAGGAATGCCATCGGCTGGTGGCCGTGAACTGGCAGATGAATTATTGAAACTCATCGAACTGCATGATGCCAGTAATATTGCCGCTGTTATCGTCGAGCCTCTTGCTGGCTCTGCTGGCGCTATTATCCCGCCACAAGGCTACTTACAACGTTTACGGGAAATCTGTACCCAACACAATATCTTGCTGATTTTCGATGAAGTGATTACCGGTTTCGGACGTTTGGGCCGTTGGAGTGGCGCTGAGTATTTCGGTGTTACCCCCGATATTCTCAATTTCGCTAAGCAAGTGACCAACGGTGCAATTCCTCTGGGGGGTGTCGTTGCCTCCAGTAAGATTTACGAGGCGTTTATGTCTCAGCCTCTGCCAGAACATATGGTCGAGTTCAGCCACGGTTATACCTATTCTGCTCATCCCGTTGCTTGTGCAGCAGGATTAGCTTCCTTAGAACTACTGGAAAAAGAGAATTTATTGCAGCAATCCGCTGAATTGGTACCGCATTTTGAACAAGCACTACATGAACTTAAGCACTGTCCGAATGTAGTAGATATTCGTAACTGTGGGCTGGTGGGGGCAATTCAACTTGCTCCACGGGACGGAGATGCGGCGATCCGGTCTTTTGATGCCGGTATTGCATTATGGAAATCGGGTTTTTATGTGCGTTTTAGTGGTGATGCATTGCAATTTGGTCCTATGTTTAATGCTAAAACTGATGATCTTGAGCGTCTGTTCAATGCTGTGGGTGATGTTCTACACCAGATTAAATAAAGGAAATCCAAGCAATCATTAATCTCCATTATTAATTTATTCAATGGGTGGTCAGGATACCGCCCAAACTCATAAATCATTAAATTTATTAATATTATAATGTGGAGCCGTGTCATATAGTTGGCATAAAGTTGTGGTGACAAATAGGGTCATTGTGTTAGTAAATAAGTCCACAATAAACTTAACGAAACATCTAAAAGAAATATGAAAACAAATGAAGTTATTGAGGTAATGGAAAGCAAATATCCCAAAGCAGGACGCTGGGTGTTTGGTGATTCAGCCGCTATGCATGATGAATTAGCTGAATTGGTTGCCAAAGGTATTAAAACAGCGACGACTTGCCCGTTTTACGCTTATCATTCTTATGAGTCAGAGGATGGCAAGATTACAGTTGGCAATCACTATATTGTCTTCGACAGTAGAGAACATCCAGTTTGTGTTTGCCATGCATTTAATGCAGTTTTCAGAAATGACAGAAGAATTGGCATGGAAAGAAGGGGAAGGAGATAAAAGTCTGCTTCATTGGCAATCAGAACATCAACGTTTTTTTGAAAAAGTAGGCGATTTTTCGCCAGATATGGAAATTGTTGTTATTGAATTTAAAGTCATTGAGAATTTCTCTTCATAACTTCAGCATTACCTTAATTCCTTTAGGGCACCCATCAAAAACTCATTCGAATGCCGCCATGCTGCGGCTTTAAAAATTAAAAATCATTGAAGAAATTATGTCTACAGACAGTAGACCAAAGTAGACTTCTGTTCTTACAGGTGTTTTGTCATCATTCTATCTATTTACATTTAAAAACCAAAATGATAATGGGTTCCCATGATGCAAAATAAAAGTTCTATGTTGTTATTGACGTTGTCCATTGCAGTTTTCGGTATTATTACTACTGAAATCGCTGTCATTGGGCTATTACCTCAGCTTGAAGCACAATTAAATGTGACACCGACTCAGGTCGGTTTTTTTGTGAGTGTTTATGCCATTGTTGTGGCTGTAACAGGCCCATTTATAACGTTAATACTATCTCGATATAATAAGAAATATGTTCTTCTCACTATCCTGCTTTTATTTGTTATTTCTAATCTAATCTAATCTAATCTATGCCACAACAGACCTTTTTAATTTGATGCTGGCTTTCAGGATAGTTCCGGGGCTGGTACACGCTGTCTTCTTTGCCGTGGCCCTTGTAATTGCAGTGAATGCTGTTCCTAAAGAAAAAAGTGCAAGTGCAACGGCAAAGGTTTTTGCTGGAGTTGCAGTTGGAATGGTATTAGGAATGCCGATGAGTTCATTTATAGCTGAACATCTATCACTTAGCGCGGCATTTTATTTTAGTGCGATTACTTGTGCACTGGCTTTTGTCGGTATTCTATTATTTGTTCCTTCTCTCCCTGCGACAAAAGGCGGTATTAATATCAAACAATTAAATATACTGCGTAAGGGAAGATTATGGCTGGCGATTTCTACCGTGATATTGATTTTTTCTGCAACCTTTTCAAATTTTAGCTATATAGCTGACTATCTTGCAAAAATCACTCAGTTTGATAATGATTCAATCAGTATGATTTTGATCTTATTTGGTGTTTGTGGATTTATCGGTAACTTTGTGTTTAGTGGCTTCCTGCAAAAAAATGTTGTAATTACAACTTACGCATATCCTATTTTATTAATTTTCCTCTATATCCAAGTCTGGTATTTAGGGTTCTCACCGGTGGCTATGTATATACTGACGATTTTCTGGGGTGGGTTGCATTCTGCTGGTCTAGTAGTTAGCCAAACTTGGATTATGCGAGAAGCTAACGAAGCTCCAGAGCTTGCCAACAGCCTTTATATTTCTTTTGCGAATTTAGGTATCACCATTGGCTCTGTAATTGGGGGATGGTTTCTTTCACAGTTCGGAGTTCATACGACTGTTCTGAGTAGTATCCTTTTTTCTTTACTGGCTTTTCTCAGTATTTACATTAAAAAAATGCCTGAAAAGTAATTGCTAAAATTAATCCAGTAAGCCATTTTCCGCCATTTCGACCAGAGTATCTACGACATAGCGTATTTTGGGTAGCAATTGGCGGTTTTGCGGCCATAATGCACTAATCGGGATTTCGATACCTGCATACTCTTGTAACACCACTTTGAGTTCTCCGCTTTTGAGGTACTTTCCTACCATCCATAATGGTAGTTGTGCAAATCCGCAACCCGCCAGAACAGCCACCAACATTGCATCGCCATCAGCAAATTCATAAGTTGCTGGTGGTGCGTAACGTTTGATCTTACCGTCCTTTTCTTTCAATAACCAAGATACTGGCTGATCCCTACGAAATCCCACGATACACTGGTGCTGGCTCAATTCTTCGGGAGTGTTAGGTTCATCGTTAAAATATAAATACTCCGGTGCTGCACAAATAACAAGTTTTTGAGTCGTCAATCTACGGGCAACCAGACCGCTACTGTCAGAGAGTTCACCGATACGTATAGCAAGATCAATGCCTTCCTCAATTAAATCAACAAAACGCTCACTAAATGAAACGGTAAGAGACAGTTCAGGATAATCACGGGCAAATTTCAAAAGAGCAGGGAGTATCCGCTGATGACCAAACGCGGCGGGCAAATCAATGCGGAGCCGTCCTGAAGGATGAGCAATATGTGAAGTAAGTACAACTTCAGCCTGTTCGAGAATATCAATGGCGCTCTGACAACTTATCAGGAAGGCTTCCCCATCTGGCGTCAGACTTAAACTGCGTGTTGAACGATGAAAAAGCTTAAGCCCTAAGCGATATTCAAGCCGCCCGACACTTTTTCCTACAGCTGATTTTGTCAAACCAAGGCGTTCTGCGGCAGCAGTGAAACTTCCTAATTGTGCTGTTGTAACAAACGCCGTTATTCCACCAAAATGATCCGTTCTACGCATGTTTAGAAATATCTATATCAGTCAATGTATTAATGAATATTCAACCTATATTATCTGTAGCTGAGGTCAACTAATGTAGTTGACGCATCGAAAAAACAATAAATTTCATATTGAAATAGTAAACGCCAGGTACTACAATCGATATTGTTAGTATGAATAATATACTACTTTTGAGGTGTAAATAACCTTATTATCGGGGGAGTAGAATAAAATGAAAAAATATATCATTATTGCGCTATGTTCAATCTATGTTGTGTTAGCTCCAATGCAGGTAAGTGCTTTTATCTGTGGATTTGATCAATCTCATGTGGGCTATTTTCAAGGTTCAGATGATCCAAGTGGGGGTCAATGTGGTGGTAAGTAGTCCCAACATCAATTCTAAACAAAAGCCTAGCGCAAAACGGAATTTTTTAGTCGTCAAGCAGCGGCAACAAGCCTCTGCTTGACCGAGCTAATTGGTTCTGTTTATAGCCTCTTAATTGCAAACTTCCGTGAGCCAGCGACACAAAAAATCACTCCAATAGTTACAGCAATCATCAGTAAACTCTAAACTCGCTTATTTGTTTTTTTATGCTCTTTAGTGCTATCTCTACATTAATCCATTTTATTGATCAATGAAGTTATTGAAAATAATTATCTATATGATGAAAAAAGTTCCCTAAAATAATAGGAGTAACTATGAAAATATATTTAGAAAAACTTTGTTCTCCGGCTATTTTGGCTGAGGGATCAGTTTGGATACCAGATGAAAATGCTATTATTTTTAGTGATGTGAAAAGAAATAAAATGTTTCGCTGGTCAGAATATGATGGCCTCAGTATATGGTGGCAATATTCTAATTATGCCAATGGAAATGCATTGGATAATGAAGGGAGACTGATTACCTGCGAGCATGGCAGACGTGGAATTTCTCGGACAGAAAACGATGGTAGCGTCACTATATTAGTTGAAAAAATAGATGGTAAAAGATTCAATTCACCCAATGATGTTGTTGTACGTTCTGATGGAACAATTTGGTTTACTGACCCACCTTATGGAATTATCAATGACAAAGAGGGATATAAATCAGAAAGCCAAGTTATTGGCTGCTATGTATATTGCTATGATCCCAATAATAACACTAAGTTCAGGCCTGATATTATGATTTGAAAAGAAGATAGTTACCAACTTTGATTAAAGGTTCTAAATCTGAAAGCACAGTCGGTAACTCTTATATTTCATAAATTCAACTTACTAGAATTTCAAAATCAATAGTATTATCATCCAGATATTAGAACAAGATGATGGTATTTCTTATGTATAAAAACCCCATAATTATCAAAGAACTAAATGATCTTTTAACACCGTTTGATGAAAATGCTCCCGGTGTTGTATATATGGCTAAATATGACAGCGGTTTAATCTATCAAGGTTCTATAGGTTTAGCTTGTTTAGAATCACATAAACCACTTTCAATAGATAGCGTATTTAATATTGCTTCCGTTTCAAAACAATTCACTGCATTTGCGATTCTATTGTTAGAAAACAATGGTAATTTATCGTTAGATGATTCAATCATAAAATATCTGCCTGATTTGGGTAATTATGCTGAACCCGTTACTTTGCGTCATTTAATCTATCATACAGGCGGATTGATTGATTATATGGAATTAGCTGAGTCAGCTGGTATCAGTGAACAAGAAACGTTGACAATTGAACAATCATTACATCACCTGTACGCCCAATCTCAAGCAGTATTTGTATCAGGAACGGCTTTCGAGTATAGCAACACCGGATATTTTCTACTGGCACAAGTGGCTGAAAAAGCCAGTGGGATGAAACTTAGTGAATTTAGCCAAGAATATATTTTTAAACCTCTCGGAATGAGAAATACATTCATTGTTGATGAATATCCAATCTCTGTTGAATTTGTACATGCATATAGTCAAGAAGGTCAGCTTTTTGAGTCGTTGTGGACACATACTGGTGATGGAGCAGTACACTCAACCGTTGGGGATCTCATGCTATGGGGAGAAAATTTAACTCATGGCAGGGTTGGTGGAAAAACATTAATCCAGCACATGACTCAGGCATTGCCAGAAAAAACATTTACCGGAGATATAGTTAAAAATCATGAGTCTTATGCATTTGGTTTGGAACATCATAACCACCTAGTAGAACCGAGTTTAGAGCATTCCGGCGGATGGGTAGGTTACAAAGCTTATTTTATACGTTTGCCAAACTCGCGTTTAACTATTGCTGTTCTGAGTAATCAAGAATCTATTGATACACAAACGCTGAGTTACAAAATTGCTGAGATATTGCTAAATTAGTTGAATTAAAAAGCGGTGTAACTTCTGCTTCTTCAGCAAGAAAAGGCGCATTCCTAACAATGAGACAGTCCATTATGTCAATAACTACAATATATCGAGTAGCCGCAGTTCAAGCTGCTCCTATTTTCCTCAATCTAGAAGCGACCGTTGCAAAAACCATTTCACTCATTGAGTCGGCAGCCAATTATGGCACTAAATTGATTGCTTTCCCTGAGACTTGGATCCCGGGCTATCCTTGGTTCATATGGCTGGATTCACCACTCTGGGGCATGCAATTCTTCGAGCAATATCACAATAATTCACTAGTTATCAATAGCCAGCAATATCAAAAAATTGAGCAGGCTGCTGCTGACAATAATATTATGGTAGTACTTGGTTTCAGCGAAAAAGATAATGGCAGTCTTTACATATCTCAATCTATTATCGATCAAACGGGGCAAACGCTACTGACACGAAGAAAATTAAAGCCCACACATGTAGAAAGAGCAATTTTTGGGGAAGGTGATGGTAGTAGCTTAAATGTTATTGAAACAACTCTTGGTAAAGTTGGTGCCTTAAACTGCTGGGAACATATCCAACCATTGTCAAAATACGCTATGTTTTCTCAGGATGAACAAATACATGTTGGTTCCTGGCCAAGTTTTTCCATTTATAAAGGGCATGTTCATGCTCTATCAGGTGAAATGAATACTGCTATACGAAGAAGGAGTACTGTACGCTGATATCGATCTGAGTGCCATTACATTGGCAAAAGCCATTGCAGACCCCGTAGGGCACTATTCACGACCCGATGTTACCTGTCTTCTTTTGGATAAAACACGCCGTCAGCCTGCGATTATCAAAGAAACCGAATAATGTGTATCGGGAATATCTGATTCAGTAAATTACCAAGCTTTTCGATACAAAAATCGGAAGATTTTTGATGAGAAATTTGGTAAATTCACCTTTAAAATAACAGTAATTAAAACTGTCAATATCTTTTTGCTAAAAAGCTTTATATATCTTTTGTTTTTTCAAGGAAAGGTTTTAAAAGAAGAGTATTATTATTTAGACTTCTAACGTGTTATTAATAAAAAACAGACTGTACATTTTCCATTCTAACTTAACAAGAAGATATTTATGATTTATTTCACATCGAATACCCATTTTTGTCATTCCAATGTTATCCGCTTATGCAGACGACCCATGGATTGACGGTATTAAATATGAATATGCCGTGCCATAAATCTCTCGGGAGAGTATTTATGCTATAAATGGTAGTGAACCGATTAATGTTGATTTACAGACGGGGACAATCTACAGAGTTTCTTCTGGTGAAATACATATTTATCATATTTATCATAATGGCAGAGCCTTTAAACGAATTACATTACCCGACAATATTACGGATGAAGAATGTAATAATCTGAAAGTCATAACAGGTATTAGAAAAAACACCGAATATTCGCAATATTAGATGATGGATGGCTATTCTTTGATCGGGAAGGGCGATTGCTTCATCTGGATTGGAACAAGAGTGTAGTAAAGCACCTTAATGTGAGGTGAGATAGGTAATTTATACTTATTCAAAAATGAAGGTTAGAAATAAAGGAAGGGATATGAAATAATTTATTATTATAGATTATTTAACATAATATAGATTATGCGAACCCATAAGGCTTTTAAAAAAATACTGAGGTTTGACCCTGAGTACCCGATCTTTCTTTCCCTAAATACGCTCTCAATTGGCGTTGTATACAAATCACTAATAACATTATCTATAGATAGTAAACATATCACATGTTTCCTGTCAACATGTCGTAGGCAACTTGCACACAAATTTTATAGAATTAAAGATTATGGTGAACGGAGGCTGCTAATGAGTCATGCATCTACATTGAAAACTACCATCAGGTTGAAGAAGTCGGAATCTATCGATTTACAGGAAAAGGCATTCCTCTTAACAAAGAAAAATATCATGAGCGGACGGCAAAAAATTTACAGTGAGGCTGATTTGGTGCATTACGCAATTGAACAAATGCTGTCCATGATCACACTTGATGAACATGGTCACCTAATTTTGGAAAAAGACAGTTAGAATTTGGCCGGGTTCACCTGAAAGCCCGAAGATAACCTTAGACTACCCCCGTAGTACAGCACGGGGGTTTTTCCACGCTCACCATCCGAGATAAAAACCATAACTTCTATAACTGTAAAAAGGATAAGAAATGAAAAAAGAGATTATAAAAAAATGGCTTCAAGAAGAAAGTAACGATAACCCTGTAGCAAGAGCCGAAATAGCAAGATTTTTAGTAAAAACAGTATATGACTTTGTGAAATTTGACAGGCCAGGAGGTGAAGGTTTAGATGGTTGTGATGGAATAGAAAGACAGAGCTTGGCAAAAATTGTTGATGCCGCTGAATATCATTATTCAGCAATGATAAAAGAAAAACATAAAGATAAATTGACAAATAAATAATCTGTTAAACGATAGTTCACTTTTAAAAACCACTACAACATTCTATTTTGTAGCGGTTTTTTAGCATGTGAGCTCAACTGATTGTAAACCATTATTCTGCCTTTTTCAGGTATGACCAGTACGCATATTAGACAACAATATTTGTTGTTTATTAGTATACTAATAATACATAGGAAATACTTTGAACCACATAAATAAAAACATATGCCCTGAAAATTTTGATAATTTTTATTCAGCCAAAGATGCAAAATATGAAGCTGATAAAGCTCAAAAGCAAATGCAACAAGCAAAATTAGCTGCGTTATCATTTCAATATATCCATGAAATATATTCGCTTATACATCAAGCGGCAAAACATGGTAAATATATATAGATTATGATTTCAGAACGCTCCTGGAATTTGGTGTCGAGGAATATATAGAAGAATTTATTCGTTATTCTGGATACAGAGTTGAAAAATCCAAAGGTGAAAATAAAATTGGTTGCACACTAACCATTTCTTGGATTTCTGTACCAAATACTATGTAATCAAACGAGACAATTTTTTTCTTACCCGCTGAACATTTCTTTCGTCTATTCGACGGTCACACTTTCGTACTCTTTGATGGTTTAGTGGTTCGCTACGCTCACGGCTTTGCAGAGAGTGAGATGGTTTTCGCGCTCCCTGATTCAATCCCCCTTTTGTATCGGCGGATTAATAGCAGTGTCTCCATCGGCTTTCTCATGCCGCCTTACATGCCCTTACGGGCATTTACCAACAAAGTTTTGATACGGTGTCACATGAATTTTTTTGAAGAATTGAAAGCATCTTTTAACGAATCTATTGAAATTAAAAAGAGTAATAAAACGGCATTACGAATGATCCGATATGAATTATTCACCGAAAACAAAATGACGCTATCTGCGCCTGAAAAGCCTGCCTCCTCGCAACGCTGCGGGGGGCGGCTTTTCAATGCTCGATAACGTCAAATAACTTTTACCTGTAATAATACGATAATATCAGTCTTTGTATTAGCTTTTGACTTGCCCGTTAAAAAGCCTTTCGGCAGGAAACTGAATCCTGTTTCACCCTCTTCTACCTTATTTTCAGCCAAACCACCCAGCACAATAATTTCACCGCTTTTAACAGAAACGTCAGTGACAATGTCACGCTTAATTAGGGTTGGTGACTGGTTAACACCCGTATCTGTTTTGACAAAGTTGGATAATTGCTGCTGTATTTTTAAATCAATCGCCTGACTTTTAATCGTGGGTTGAATATCGAAAATCACCCCACTAGAACGATATTCAATCGACTGTACAGGCCGTCCATCCTGATATGTCACATTCGATAACACAGGCACATCAGACCCCACGCTAAAATTTCCTTTTGAACCAGATTTCACACGCAAAGTCGGACTGCTCACCACATGAAAACGTTCATCACGCCGGAACAACTCAACCATTGCATCAAGGCTACCCGTATTAATCGTAATGAAATTTTCATAGTTTTGTTTTACACCAATATTGATCCCTAATTTTCCTGAGAGTAATTTAGCCAACAGGTTAATCCCGCTACCCTCTTTTTCAATATCCTGAACCTCAAAAACATAACCGGTTACC
Organism: Xenorhabdus yunnanensis; assembly: GCF_028598805.1. Lineage (GTDB taxonomy): Bacteria > Pseudomonadota > Gammaproteobacteria > Enterobacterales > Enterobacteriaceae > Xenorhabdus > Xenorhabdus yunnanensis. The sequence continues at coordinate 93,248 of NZ_JAQRFI010000010.1, forward strand.
ACAACCTCACGAGAGGGCATATCTACCGAACTTAACACACTCTGAACCCGTGTAATTTCATCTCTAGAACCATAGAAAACCAATTTATCACCGCTGGCAGCTACTTCCCCTTCTGATTTTAGAAATCCCTGTAAATACTCAACATCCCGATGGACAGGGCTATAAACGAAACTTTGCTTAATCACCTTCGGTTCTGGCGGTTTCACCTTAACGAGATAAACGACACCGTGTTTCTCATGAACGTTAATATTCATGTTCTGGAAATAACGAACAATAAATTGGTTAAAATCCTGCTTATCGGTGGCATGAAAACTTATCAGGCTGGTATCACTGGCAAGATTCGGATCAAGCATATAAGGCTTTTGTAAGACTTCATCATAAATGAGTCCAATCGCTTTGGGTAATGGTACGGCTTCCAGCTTAAAATCCACATTTTTAGCCTGTGCAGACAGGGCCAGTAAGGAAAAAATTAAACATAACCCTTTTCTCATTATTGTATTCCTCCAGAGTAATAATTCACGGTCTGCCCTTCAATATCACCCTGCAAAAGTCGTCCGCTGTATTGGAACTGGCTTCTAGGCTCAAGGCGTAATCGACCTTGCTTGTCAGCCAGAATCACATATGCCCTGCCATCTTTAACTAACTCACCTGTAATGCGCCATTTATCCGATAAAGAGATCACTGGCTTTACAGGACTGATTACTGAGCTAACAGTCTTTGCTGTTGTCGATGTGGATTGACGAGTAGAAACTTCTTCCACCTTGCTTTCAGAATTCAAATATTGATTGAAATAGTTATAAACAACATAAGCTGATGCCAGAATAAAAACAGGGACAGTTAGAATAAGTATTCGAATCGTTTTAGATGAAAAGATAGACTGACGTGCATCCGTTCTCTGCTGATTCGGGTTATTACCCTCGACCGATTTATATAACTCAAAAATAGCCTTATCGTATTTTTCCTGATAATAAGTCATCCGGTTAGACTTAGTGACCTTTGCGCCCTGAAAAACATCAACCCGATAACGATTATTTAATCCCAATGCAACATGCTTCTGCATCCGGTACGTGGTTTCTATACGCCCTTTGATAAAACGCGGAATGTCACTAATGGTCTGGTTAATCACGACTAAATCAGACATAATTCCCGTGTCTTTATCAACAAAATGACCATGTTCAGCAATAAATGAACGATGATTTTTAGGAATATCTTTATCACTACCCCAGACACGCCACACTTCATCAATAACAACTAAATCCCCCGCCCGACAAAATGTGTCCAAATTATCCATTGAAGGTAAAAAATCCTCATTCAGGCACTGATTATTTTCAACATAAATCAATTTCCCTAAATTATCAGGAGACATTTTTTTATTTTGTTTCAAACAATAGGCTTTGATTTTTTCTTCATTTAACCCGTAAATATTCGAAACTACGCGCCGACCGGACGCAATCGCCGGAACAATCACCGATTTAACGACTTCATAGGATTTACCTGAACGCGGTACACCCACATAAGCTGTAATAGGCATCCTGACTCCCTATTTAACCAATGATGGGTAAGCGGCGAATGATAAACCGCGTCACCATCGCAGAAATCACCAAAGGCACACCTAGCGGAAATTGCAATAAATTAAGGAAATACCAAATGGCATCGGGCAAAGCGCCAAAAAGATCCGCTAAATTGGTTGATTTAGGCAAAAACCAGTCAATGACAATGGGGATAAATTCAGTCGTAACATAAAATAACGCAAAGAACAGGAAAAACTTTGCGACAATGCCTTTAAATATGAAACTAAACGCCCCGCTAAATAATGTTGTGAGTAAACGTCCCATTTTATCTCCTATGCACTGAGTAACCTACGCAATGCGACAAACGCCCAAACCAATGAAAATATAGATTCAATCACCCCTCTGTTTTCCTCAATTAATGGGCAGTGGGAATCTATTTTTCCACGAAAATTCATATAAGGAATATTGATATCCCAAACAGGACACTGAGCACTGCGAGATGGCATAGTAAAATCCTGTAAAAAAGGAAAAAATAACTTATAAGGCGCTAATATTTGTTCTGCTGTAGGCATATCTAATTCAGGGTATTGAATGTTTTCTGCATCAAGATCAGTTTCTTCATCAGGTTTAGGACGTGGTTTTGGATTAGGTGAAGGCTTTGGATTTGGTGCTGGATTTTCTTCAAAATCAACTTTAATAACATTCCCTGCTCCTGCTTTCGCTAACAAATCCGAAAAAGTCACCCTATCAACACCCAATTCATTCAGTGCAGTCTGAATCTCAGTCTCAGTTATCGGATTTTCCTGACTGAAAGGAACGCCGTCATAACCCTGCTGTAAAGCAGCCTCCAACAACAAACCGTTAAATAATGTCGCAAGGTTCTGTAAAGGTAATGTTTTATTTTTATATAAATTCAAATTTAAATCAGCAATCGTACCAACCTGAGTGTCATCATCTTTTTTTTCAGTATATTCTCGATTTATTAATAACAAAGGAGATGAAACGCTAGTGTCTTTATAATAATCATAATCTTTTTCTAAATCAGGCTTATTAAATATTTTAATTGTTTCAGTGCCAGTGAAATATTCAGTTAACACGTCAAAATCATATTTGAATTCAGTTATATTCCTTGTAACCCGAACTTCTGCTTCAACATAAAACTCACCGATAGAATGTCTTAAGTATTTTGTTTCAATATCCACTCTCCTAATTAAATATTCATATTTTTTATCATCTATTTCAACGGTTTCGTTTGTTACTTTGTTACCAATGTCATATTTAACCAAGTCTTGATATGCGTGATGTTCTGCTAACTTTGGTAAGTCATTTGACATAAACAAACCACCATCATTAGATTTGTAATAATATCTATAATCGTTGCTTAACTTATCATTCTCATACACATCTACTTTTTCTATTGGATTAACGATATTATAACTATATGTATAAATAACAGGATTATTCAAAGATGGTTTATAAGAGACAATTTTTGTTTTACCATTTACATTAATAGCATAACGGCCATTCTTTAATTTAACCGCTGTCGGTTCAAAAAAAACACTAACCTTATCATTACCATTAACATTCAAATCAAGTAATGTTATTGCACCTGACGATAAAGCCAAAGAAACCCAAGAAATATCTTTCGCATGACGTAAAGAACTCACTTTCGCTAGTTTATAGACAGAATCATTTGCCGCAACACGTCCCACATAACGCATCGTACCTGAGCGCACTGTATTTAACATGACGGCATCATTCGCTGCTACCATACCTGCGCGGCGAGTAACAATAGACTGGAAAACACGAGTGATTATCGGACGGGCAACAATAGCCACAGCCGGATTAGCGTAAGAATGATAAAGAGGGAAAAATAATACAATAAACATCAAAGGAAAAATGAATATTTTCCTTTTCAAAGAATATGGATTCATGGAAATAACCTGTCATTAATAGCTATTAAACCCCTGTATTACAGCCCATGCACATAATACCCCTGTAAAAAAACTCATTAATTCCCACATAATCACCTCTAAAAAGGGGCTGTAAAGCCCCTCATTAAAACGCTTTTTAATTAAAACGATTTTATCATGGCTGATACTTTTTTTAGACCCATAATAGTAACAGAAATACCCATAACTATTGCCGCCACACCAACAACCCCCGTAATTATCGGCGCAACATCAATCTGTTTCAAAAGTACATCAAGATAGCCTGCTGATGGTTGTGAAGCATCATTAGCAAATGCCGCAGAACTCAACGCCACAGAAGCTACAACACTCGCTTTTAAATAACTCCTAGAAATAATATTTTTAATTTTCATAATAGACCTATAAGTTAACCATTTTTATCATGCGTCCTAATCCGTAACCTAATACATAAAAGACTAAGACAAGCCCTAATCCAGCCCCTAAGATATTCATATTAAATTCACCTAAAGGCGGACTGTTTGAAACCATCGAAGATTGAAATTTATTAAATTCTGATTTCGGTAATTTCAAAATTACATCGTTACAACTACTATTATCAGTCATCATATTTATATGAGGCTGACAAAATTTAGTTGTTATTTTGGTATAGTCATCCATAAAACAACTATTCCTGAAAATTAATTTATAATTTAATTAAATGCTTAACTGTTTCCATAGGAACATAAGAAACATTCCACTGGTTAAACTCAAGGCGAGGTGGATTATCGCCAAATGGTTTACCTGGATATAAACTAGAACCAGAAATTAAATATTTTCCCTCTGGTAACGGATTTGGCTCTGACAATGTGATAACTGTCTCTGACATTGAGCGTGGCCCCATATGTGCAATAACACGCTGTGTATAATAGGGAGTGATTTCGCCCGTATTTTTATTAGTACGTGTCTTTTGTTCTATTTTCACATCAGCGGCAGTAACTTCTATATAAAATGGAATTTTTTCTAAAACGGACATTGTGATACTCCTAATTTCTCATTTATGAGTGTTTGATATATTGGGGGCAAATCTAATTTCAGGTTTAAATCAGAAATGTGATCATCACGTACTATCATTGATAGAACGGCTTGAGTGTCCCCTTCAAAAAAGTGAATAAGTTTTGCGATAGAAGAAGAAGCCTGTTTCCTAAGCCATTTAACTTTAGATTCAATAGCATCAACGGCCTTGCGACCTAAAAGAATCGGAATTGGTGCAGGCTTCGTCGGATTAATGGAAGCTGCATAAGGGCACAACCCTGTATAAGTTCCTTGTGTATTTAAAAGTACCTCAATTGGTACGCCTTTTAATTCAGCCTCAGAACGATACCAAGTGCCGGAAACTTTTTGCTCAAGGGCTTTATTGTAAACACGCCAATAAACACGAGATTGCCGAGAACCTACCGTTACTATTTCTTTGGTATAGCACCCTGCTGCATCTATTTCATGCGCATTGCCTAATTTTGGCTTTGGACCCATACCACCATAAAAAGCATCATCTTTATAGGCTGATAATGCATGGTGGCAAGTGAACACACCGTCATAATCATCAGTGGCGAGATCCAAACGTTTTAATGATGTGATATCTAAATGTTTAAGCCACTTATAGATTTTTTCCGGTGTTGTGCCACTCATAACATGTGTACAACCCTTTCCGCCGATCTGAACGTAAAAAGTGCCATTGTTCCCACCCCAGTAGATCATGCCGAAATGCTCATATCCACCATCTTCAGAATAAAGAATGGCTGAATCTTGATAAGCAAAACCACCTGCACCGCGAGCAGGACCAACAAATAATCCAAATACAGCAGCGATAAAACGTCTCAGGCGTGAATGTAAACAGGACAATAATTCTCTGTTATAGCGTTCAGCCTTACGGTTGATATCTTCAATCGAAGAAGAAAACACCTCACCTGAATCAGGTAACGCTTCGTAATCTCTGCCTAATACTGATTCAGTAAATTGGCTGTGTTGATAATGTCGATAAGATGGCAAAAATTCATATTTACGCCATTCATGCCCTTTTTCCTGAAAAGTATGAACATCTTTCATACATGAAAGCGGCGCAGAAAAGGCCAGATAATCGATAATAACGCTTCTATCAGTCATCATTTTAAAGATTCCTGATAGCCAGTGAAATTACCAGAAGTAGTCGCCGTAGAGACGAACACTATTTGATTGCCGTAAAGAGAGGTGCATTCATACATCAATTCATCAACAGACGGGTAAAAATCCCATTCATCGGCAACAAGAGCATTGATGCCAAAACCTGCGATGTAATCGAAATAGATGATCTTCATAGCCCCTCTCTTGTAACCAAGAGAGAGCGAAAGTTAGGGGTTATAACTGTATGATCGGCGTGGGATTCGCATAATCCACGTTATGTCTAAATTGCTGGGCTGCCATGCGATATTTTGGCAGCCCGCAATTCAACATAACGCGGTTCGAGATTATGCGAACCATTAATGTAATAGCTCAAAGCGGTTTTTTCCGCTGTGCCAGTTATGTTTCAGTCTGCGTAACATATTGTATTAAAAACGAATACTCTTATTCATCAACTCCCAAAAACCAACTGTGTCAGGTGTAACCTTTTCAATAAACAAATCCATGAGATAATTTCCGATTAGTCATCTTAACTTTTTATTTTCATCATAATGAGGTATGAAAGTGCAATTCAGTGTTCTGGCTGGTTTATAATCGTTAGGCTCTCAGCTCAACCTCATAAATTTTACGTTTTGCTATCATTTTTATTGGTTCTTCGATAGCTCTGACATCCGTTAGCTCCCAAGCTAACCAACCCGCTTCGTAATACGATGCGCAAGCTGCTTCAATATCACTTTCAAAAAATGGCCTAACATTTTTAACTTTGACGATTGCGACGGCTTTCCCCATTTCCTCATCACCCTCTTTTAAAAGATAATGTTGGTTTTCAACAATCAACAAGTCCTCATTACAATCAAAGTTTGGTGCCCATTTTCTTATTTCTAACGTTTTTTTCCTGTCGCAATATTTTCACCTGCTGGTGCGACTATAGATATAGCTTTCATTAGTATGATTTTCTCATGTTAATCTGCATGTTCTCCTCCAGAGAACCGCCTGTAATTATTTATAATACATGCATAAATCAGGACATTTCAACTTTGCTAACAAGCGGACATTTCTACTTAGCCTTGACATGCAAATCTGGCAACTACAGTCTTCCTGAATCGCTAAAACTTCAGGTATTGGCGTTGCTATATGAAAATTACAGTGACTTTGGCCCCACACTGGCTGCTGAAAAACTTAGGGAACGTCACGACATCATCGTCTCGGTGGAAATGCTCAGAAAATGGATGACTGCCGATGGTCACTGGGGTTACTTATTTTGGTCAAATCAAAGTTATTATCCACTTATCATTTGGTATATTGGCAAAATGTGTATCAACATGAAAAAATCTAAACTTTCGCAAAAAGAAATGCAGTTCAGTACTAATGTTTCTTTTCATCATCTGTAATTTTATAAATATAAAGGAAAAAAATGAGAAACAACTCAACCCCTTTTACATCCGCAATATGCTGGATCTCATTTTGGTTAGGAACAGTTCTTGTTGGCGCTTCATGGCTTTATGCAAAACTACAAGGAAAAGAATTTCTGGTGGGATTATCAGAAGGTTTAATGAATATAACCTCACCTGATAGCACAGTTGCGATAATGCTTTCTATAGGAGCTATGATGATCGCCATTGGAATGCTATACGTTCCCTTATTCTATACTACTGTCTTTGTACAAGCATTCATGAAAGTTCTGACGAGAAAACCAATCAGAATCTAAGAACGCTGTAATCAGGCAAGAAAAGGTCTATCAAAAAAATTAATGGGCCATTTCTTGCTCAATCGAGTTATTGTCATTCAGTGCGTCTCGTCGTATCAAGACTTACATTTAGCTGACCATTATATTTATCTAAAGGTTCAAAACGGTTTCAGCAAATTCCCCAACCTCAATTTCAGAGTTTTCAAATTTCGGCTGGTAGTATTGCCATAAATGAGCATCTTTTCCTTCTTCCCAAGGTGGGAGAACTGGCTGACCATTTCGCCAAAATTGGATGCAAGATTTAACTTTTGGATCTTTCCTATTTCGATATATCCATCTCAGTTCACTGCCTGTGTATGAAGTCCCTTTCTTTATCTTTTGCTCATAATGTTTGTAAATAACACTCTCCATATCTATTCCATCTAAAATAAAATGAATACATGAACGGTTTAGTGAAAGAGAGTACCAAGATAATCCAGCTTTGCATTTTCTTTTTGTCACTTTTTTAGTATAGGAAAGACAATGTTTATCCCAATCAACATCAAAATTCGTCTTTCCATTATCTTTCGCAGCAGACTGTAATACCTTGTACTTACGATGATTTTCTATCGATTGTGTAAAGCTTTCTTGATTAGGTGGGATTTGTGCTCTAAGAAATTTCCGCGTTGTAATTTCTTCTGGAGTAATTGAATATCTATCAATTATTGAGAAATGATTCTTATCGCGTAAATGGCCGAAGGCTCGATATTCTATGGCATACTTGTTTCTTTCTGTATTTAAACCAAATACAAGATCCTCTGGCTCAAGACTCGTTTTAAATGGTTGAAAAAAAGGCATATTTACTCCTGATTTTTTACTTTTATCTATAAAAAATTTTAGCACTCTATATATGATTTCATTGTAAATAATTTATTCCAGTTATTTGTTTTAATCAAGTCTTTCTATTGTATATTTATCCTCATGTCACTTGATAAATAATTTATTTAAAAACAAAGTATTAATAGCATGAAAAACAATTTAACCTTGACTAATAAGAAATAAATTTTTCTACTAATAGGGTTATTAATGATAATGACTCGCAGATAAGAGGATAATTATGATTGTTTTTGTGACAGGGGCAACTTCTGGTTTCGGTGAAGCGATTGCGAGAAAATTTATTAAACATGGCGCGGTAGTTATTGCAACAGGGCGTCGTCAAGATAGATTAGATAAGTTGAAGAGCGAATTAGGGGAAAATTTCCACCCCATTCAACTTGATGTCAGAGATCGCACCGCAATTGAACATACAGTTCAGCAATTACCAGATACTCTACTTAATATAGACGTTCTTGTGAATAATGCAGGGCTTGCATTAGGATTAGAACCAGCTCACCAAGCTAATCCTGATGACTGGGAAACAATGATTGATACCAATACAAAAGGATTAGTGAGCATGACGCGGGCTTTGTTACCTAATATGGTACAAGCCAACCACGGACACATCATTAATATTGGTTCCACCGCAGCAAGTTGGCCTTATGCAGGTGGCAACGTATATGGCGCCACCAAAGCCTTTGTCAAACAATTTAGCTTAGGGTTGAGATCTGATTTACATGGAAAGAACATTCGAGTTACTGATATTGAACCTGGGCTTGTTAGAGGGACTGAGTTTTCTCATATCCGCTTTAAAGGTAATGAAGAAAAAGTAGATAGAACTTATGAAGGTGCTGACGCATTAACAGCGGATGATATTGCAGAAGCTGTATTTTGGGTTGCTAACCTGCCTTCTCGTGTCAATATTAATACATTGGAAATGATGCCAGTTTGTCAGTCATTCGCGGGTTTAAGCATACATAGAGGCTAGTTACTAAGTGGGGTTGTTAATAAATCTGATACTTTTGGCAGCCTTATTAAATGACTTAGTCTTATAATTATAGTTTAGCAAATGATATGTTGAGTAAATGGTATAGTGAAAGAGGTTCAAACATGAACATTCATAGTTCTTCTATTGTTAAAAGCATTTTGGCTATTTCCCTTCTTTTCTCTCTCTTCTGGCAAACGCCAGCATTTTCCGGACCTTGTACGACAGAAAGTACATGTATAACCATTAATGGTGGCGGCGAAAATTCCATGAGTAGAGAAGCGGCTCGTCAAAGCCGAGAAGAATGGAATGAACAGAGAAGACTGCGTCAGAAAGTGGACAAACGTAGAGAGAAAGAGTTTGATAAGTACGCAGTGGAAGTTGATAATCGTGATACCTGTTTGAAGAGTGCCAACATTAATGCGTATTGGGAACCAAGCACAAAGCGTTGCCTGGATATCAATACAGGTCGCCCGATTAAACCTTGATAGATTCAACACCGACGTCAATATAAGGAGATGATGGTGAAAAAGATCCTGCTAACTGGAGCTTTGTTCTTTGCGTTTTCTTCCTTTACAGTACATGCGGAGCAAACTTCACAAAAGGTAACATGTGAAAGTCTGAAAGAAGAAATTGCGCAGAAAATCATTAAAAATGGTGTTTCAGAAACGGATTTTAGGCTTGACTTAGTCCCTAGTGATCAAGTTAATGAAGACAACACCACAAGTGGGAAAATTGTTGGTCATTGTGATCAAGGGAAGAAGAAAATAGTCTATATCCGTTTTTCTCACGCTAACACGCCCTCTGATAAAGCCCCAAGCGACAAGAAAAACCAAGAGTAATACTTTTTAAATGACATAGTATCAGGGGCATTATCGGAAAGACAAAAAGGGAGCAAAATACGCTCCCTTTTTTATTGTATATAGAAAACCCCCTGCTAGGCAGGGGGTTCTGTAGAGCTTTCAGCTATAAATCCGCTATAAAAACCCCTTTTGATTTGTTAAAACACCTTGCGGTCTGGCAACTG
>NZ_JAQRFI010000011.1 GCF_028598805.1 Xenorhabdus yunnanensis
GCGGTTGCTGCGGTTGCTGCGGTTGCTGCGGTTGCTGCGGTTGCTGCGGTTGCTGCGGTTGCTGCGGTTGCTGCGGTTGCTGCGGTTGCTGCGGTTGCTGCGGTTGCTGCGCAAAAGTATGTTGACTTTTCAATTCGTGAGAATCAAGAGTAATAGCTATATTTTTCTCCTGAACTTGTTGAATCGAGGATTCTGTTGGCATTAATGCAGATTCAGCAAACTCAGATTTATTAAGATCACTTATCTGAGGGAAATAATTGGGTTCTGGTTTTTCATCCTGTGCTGAAACTTGTACCAAAGAGGCAGGTTGATTCATTTGATAACGTTCACATTGCTGTTGTTCAAATGCTATTCGCAACGTTTCTTCCTGCGTTTTCTGTTCATCTACTGCTTGTTCATATGCCTGTTCATCTACGCTATTTTTCGTAAATTCGGCTACTGATGGTTGTTTATATATCAACGTGCCTTCTTCACGATACTCTCTATTTTCTTCTTCAAAATTGGCACCATAGCGTTCACGCTGTTGCTCGATAAATTGCTGACGCAACATATCTTGCTGTTGAGCATCCATTTGCTGTTCATTGGTTTCTGCAATCAGCTCATTCTGTCTCTCTTTTTCCTCCCGTTGCATGTGTTCTGCCAAACGGTAAGAGGGCACTTTGATACCATACAATTCTCTGCGTGTTGGGATCCTAATAGGATTAGGTCGAGGCATTTCAGGACCAATACCTTGCTTAACCTGTGGGTTTTTCGACGCAACAGTAGAGCTGGCGATACCCGCCGCCGCATTTTTCAAATTGGCATTATCATGTGGAGGAAGAGTAAATGTATCTGGTACATCAGCTTGTGACTGTGTGTTCGTGCCTACAAAGCTATCTGTGGATTGCTTCGAAATAGTCTGGGAAACGTTATCCGCTTCTGGATTTGTACCTGATTGGTCATCGTCGGGTAATTCAAAAGTATAATGAACAGGCTCTTGCCCCTGATTTCCCTCTTCCTGGTTTTCCCCTTCCCGATGTTGTAATTCAGGTTGATCAAATGCTGGAGAGAGGTCTGTGGAGTGAGATTCTACTGAAATATTTTTTTGAAGTTTTTCGCTTTCTTCCATAACCAGAAAAGCCGATGCAGGCTGCAAATCTGGATCTGTATTAGATAATTCGACCACCGTCGGAGCCGTCAATAATACATCATCTTCATCTTCATCTGCGTTTAGCGTTTCCGTAGCAACCATGGGTTTATCCATGTCATGTTCATCTACATGCTCTATTCGTTTCTGTTCACTAACTGAGCGATTGGAAACTAACGCATTTTCTGAATCATATTCAGCATCATCATTACGACCACGGTTGACTACAAAACTCAGTGAATCCAGAGTGATTGCGCCAATTTTTTCTGCGATCGTGAGCCATGACCACCCCGTAAACAAGGTGAAACCAACCGCCCAGATACCAAGCAGAGCCAATGTTGTTCCAAGGATATTGGACCAAGGCAGAATCGCATTGCTGAATAAATTACCAACGACCCCACCTGCAGCAAAGTCATTTAAATCATCAATATTGAGTGCAGCCAAGCCACATGAAGTCAGTATCAGGGCTAAAGCACCAATGACGCGTAATGCGAGTGTGAAGAAATCAATGTACTCTTGCCTATCTTTCTGACGGAAAGCATTCCAACAACCTAAAAACATAAACGGTGGGACTGCATAGGCAAGAACACCAAATGCCGAGAACAGCGCGTCAGATAACCAAGCACCAACACTGCCGCCCCAATTGTGAATAGGTTCATGCCATGATGTCTGTGACCAACCAGGGTCAGACGGATTGAAGCTGATAAGCGCTACCATCAAGTACACGGCACAAATAACAATAACCAACAGAACGGCTTCCAGAAGCCGGCGGCCACTGCTTATTTTCTTTAATTTAACACGTTTGTCTTCTGTATATTCCTGGTTCAAGAAAGGCTCTCCAGGTTTTCCTGTTGATTAAACGGAACAACGCTGAGGGTAACTCAGCGTTGAAACTGTATACATAAACAGGAGTGTACCTAAGTTTTTCCTGTTTTGCATCTGTACATTTTTAGGCAAAAGCTTAACGAGTCTTAATTACCAAACGGTTACTCTGTTTCACTTCTTCCATTACAACATAAGTACGGGTGTCGTTAACACCAGGAAGGCGTAACAAGGTTTCGCCGAGCAATTTACGATATGCAGACATATCCGGCACACGTGTTTTCAGCAAGTAGTCAAAATCACCAGAAACTAAATGGCATTCTTGAATTTCTTCTAGTTTCTGAACTGCTGTATTGAATTGTTCAAATACATCTGCTGCGCCGCGGTTCAACGTAATTTCAACGAATACCAGCAATGATGCATCCAAATAATGAGGATTCAATAAAGCTGTGTAGCCAGAGATAAAACCCTGACGCTCCAAGCGACGTACACGTTCCAAACAAGGGGTTGGTGACAAACCAACTCTCTTGGATAACTCCACATTAGAAATACGGCCGTCTTTCTGCAACTCGTTAAGGATATTACGATCTATACGATCAAGATCTTTTCCTGGACGCTTCTTATTATCTATCATCTTATTGCTCTCTCTTTATTTCCTACACCTATAACATTTTCCCTATCTCTTTCAAGCGGCTGAGCTGGAAAAGATGTCTTCAAAGGCTAAAGCTCAATCTGTAACCAAAGATTTGAGGTCTACCACAATTTTTCAGAATATAATCTTCTGACATTCGATTATTATCCCTTTTTACCTTCCAAGTTGCTGCTATATTGGCTGTGCTCACTCACCTCAGTCGCTAATATAATTTCTATACACTTAAGGCTTCGTTCCCTTGCAGCCAAACTGCAACTTATAATCTATTAGGCATATAGTATGATTTATCAGAATGCTATTCTCCAGGACACTATTTTACGGATCATTATCTTCCAGAGTACTATCTCCCAAAACACTATCTCCTAAAATACTATCTCCTAAAACTTCAGGTTTTTCAGAAAACAGCTTAACGACAATTTTTAATATTCAATAAGAAAATTATCCACACTAATTTGTCTATTCTATATAAATAATTGATTAGCGACGCAGATAGTTATCCCTTACACCGATGTTTTCGCAAATGCACAGCCGATTGTCAAAGTAAATGAACAAAAATCAGAACAACCTGCCAGACAAATTTTCAATAAATCGTTTCAATGGCTTGTTTCATACCTCAAATGTATAAATGATATTCGATTCAGAAAGTTAAACAATCTATTCTTACAATTCGATTACATCATAGTTACTATCTATCGGTAAAATCGTTAATAACATAAATATTTTATCTGATAATCGCTTTTTTTAACTTATTATTTCTCCTACAATCGCTAAATCCGCAATATGCGATAATGGAAATGAGGTATTCATGAGCACAGCCAAACACAGTAAACTTATCATTCTTGGCTCAGGTCCTGCTGGTTATACCGCTGCTGTGTATGCAGCCCGCGCTAATCTAAATCCCGTCCTCATTACTGGGGTTGAAAAAGGCGGCCAATTGACCACCACGACTGAAGTTGAAAACTGGCCCGGTGATCCTGAAGGGCTGACTGGCCCAGGTTTGATGGAGCGCATGTTCCAACACGCTGAAAAATTTCAAACAGAAATCATTTCTGACCATATTCAGAAAGTTGATTTCTCAAACAGACCGTTCCGTTTATTTGGTGATGAGCAGGAATATACCTGTGATGCTTTAATCATCGCGACAGGTGCTTCAGCCCGTTATCTCGGATTGCCTTCCGAAGAGGCTTTCAAAGGTCGCGGTGTATCTGCTTGTGCAACATGTGATGGTTTTTTCTATCGAAAACAGAAGGTTACTGTAGTTGGTGGTGGTAATACTGCTGTCGAAGAAGCGCTGTATTTAGCGAACATTGCCTCTGAAGTACATTTGATTCACCGCCGTGATACTTTCCGTTCAGAGAAAATCCTGATTGACCGCCTGATGGAAAAAGTGAAGAACGGCAATATTATTCTGCATACTGATCGTACTCTGGATGAAGTTCTGGGTGATGATATGGGGGTTACGAGTATCCGCATTCGTGATACGAAAAGTGACAATATTGAAGAACTGGATGTCACTGGAGTGTTCATCGCCATTGGTCATAGCCCGAACACTGGCATCTTTGGCGGTCAATTAGAACTGGAAAACGGATATATCAAAGTCCAATCTGGATTGCATGGTAATGCCACCCAAACCTCTATTTCAGGTATCTTTGCCGCTGGAGATGTTATGGATCATGTATATCGCCAGGCTATCACCTCAGCAGGTACAGGCTGTATGGCTGCACTGGATGCAGAACGTTTCCTTGACGGATTGGCAACTAAATAATCCATCTTTCCCCAAAAGCGCTATCGAAATAGCGCTTTTTTACAGGTAACATACAGCTTGTTTTGATATTCCGTATCATCACCCGCTTAATCAGAAATTTTTCTTATGGACAAAGCAAGACAATCTGAACTTGTTCGATGGCTGAAGCAGCAAACTGCTCCTGCCCGTCGGTGGCTTCGTTTATCAATGCTACTTGGCCTAATCAGTGGACTGCTGATTATCTCTCAGGCCTGGCTCTTGGCTACCATCCTTCAAGCCCTGATTATGGACAATGTTCCCCGCGAAAATCTTATCAACCAGTTTCTCATGTTGGCAGCCACCTTTATATTACGGGCAATTGTCAATGCCGTTCGGGAACGTGTCGGGTTTATCTGTGGCAAAGTTGTACGCCAACAAATCCGTAATATGGTACTGGATAAGCTTGAACAACTGGGGCCAGTGTGGGTTAAGGGGAAACCAGCAGGAAGTTGGGCAACCATTATTCTAGAGCAGATAGAAGACATGCAAGATTTTTACTCTCGCTATCTCCCTCAAATTGCTCTTGCTACGATGATTCCTATCTTAATCCTGATTACCGTGTTCCCAATTAATTGGGCTGCAGGATTGATTTTATTTGTAACCGCACCATTGATTCCTCTGTTTATGGCCTTGGTTGGATTAGGGGCCGCAGATGCCAATCAGCGCAATTTTGTTGCTCTCAGTCGATTAAGCGGTAATTTCCTCGATCGTTTACGGGGCCTGGAAACGTTGCGCCTGTTCCACAGAGGAGAAGCTGAAGTTAAACAAATCACTGAGTCAACAGAAAACTTTCGTCATAAAACGATGGAAGTATTGCGCATGGCATTTTTATCTTCAGCCGTTTTAGAGTTTTTTGCCGCAGTTTCCATTGCCGTTGTTGCTGTTTATTTTGGTTTTTCCTATTTGGGAGAATTGCATTTTGGCAGTTATGGGATGGGTGTAACGTTATTTGCAGGATTTTTCGCTTTAATCCTTGCACCTGAATTTTTTCAACCTCTGCGCGATTTAGGTACGTTTTATCATGCAAAAGCTCAGGCAGTCGGAGCAGCAGAATCGCTTTTCACCTTGCTTAGCAGCGATGGAGAACAGGTCACAAACAGTGGTGAGAAAATACTATTAGATAAAAAAACAGCAGATAAAAAACCAGTAACCATTGAAGCCAGCAAACTGGAAATTATGTCTCACGATGGTCATCGCCTTGCTGGACCCTTGAATTTTACGATTGATAAACACCAGCGAATTGCTCTGGTTGGAAAAAGTGGCGCAGGCAAAAGTTCGTTGATCAATGTATTACTGGGATTCCTGCCTTACCATGGTTCCCTGAAAATTAATGGAATTGAGTTGTGTGAACTCGATCTTACCAAATGGCGCGAATGTTTGAGTTGGGTTGGGCAGAACCCACATCTGCCAGAACAAACACTGCTCGATAATATATGTCTTGGTCAATCTGATGCAACACAAGAGCAAGTCAATGATGTGATGGAAAGAGCTTACGTCAGTGAGTTTATTAACGATCTTCCGGATGGAATCAATACGGTGGTAGGTGATAACGCTGCTCGCCTGTCTGTCGGACAAGCTCAGCGTATCGCAGTGGCACGAGCGTTATTAAATCCTTGCCAATTATTGCTATTGGATGAGCCAGCCGCTAGCCTTGATGCTCATAGCGAACAACGTGTGATGATGGCCTTAAATCAAGCATCTCATCAGCAAACCACATTGCTGGTGACTCACTTGCTGGAAGAAACACTATCATATGACCAGATTTGGGTAATGGAAAATGGATTACTCATTGAGCAAGGTGATTATCAAACTTTAAGCCAGTCTCAAGGTGTATTTTCTCGTTTGTTGTCTCACCGTAGTGTGGAGCTTTAATCATGCGTGTATTACTCCCATTTCTCGCCCTCTATCGCCGCCATTGGTTTCTCATTAGCTTAGGCATGATATTGGCGATTGTAACGCTGTTAGCCAGTATTGGACTGCTAACACTATCTGGTTGGTTCCTTGCCGGCACAGCTTTGGCTGGATTCGCGGGATTATATACATTCAACTACATGCTGCCTGCTGCTGGCGTTCGTGGAGCTGCTATTTTCCGTACTGCTGGCCGTTATGGCGAACGGCTTGTCAGCCACGACGCAACATTCCGTGTATTAGCACATTTACGTGTTTTTGCTTTTCAAAAAATACTGCCACTTTCTCCCGGAGGCATTGCCCGTTTTCGTCAAGGTGAGTTGTTAAATAGGCTCGTTGCTGATGTCGAAACACTGGATCATCTCTATCTACGAGTTATTTCTCCTGTTCTCGCCGCATTTGTCGTCATTCTGGTACTGACATTTGGCCTGGGATTCCTTGATATCACCCTTGCCTATACCATTGGCAGTATTATGTTAGGACTGCTGCTAATATTACCTTTCGTGTTTTACCACGCAGGAAAACCCTATGGCAGAAACATTACCCAACAACGCGGTCAATATCGTACATTACTTACCAGTGCCTTGCAGGGGCAAGCTGAATTAAGTGTATTCGGCGCACTCAAACGCTTTCGTCAATCCATGACAGAAGTTGAAAATGACTGGTTAAAAAGCCAGCAAAAACAAGCCGATTTAACCGGGCTTTCACAAGCCATCATGATTTTCTCCACCGGCATGACAGTGACGCTGATACTTTGGCTTGCTGCGGCTGGTATTGGAGAAATAGATGTTGGAGAAAATAGTCAGGCGGGTGCATTAATTGCGCTGTTTACATTCTGCACCCTTGCTGCGTTTGAAGCACTTGGGCCAGTCACAGTAGCATTCCAGCACATGGGGCAAGTCATTTCATCTGCGACTCGTGTTTCTCAGTTGATGCACCAGAAACCGGAAGTCACCTTCCCTTCTCATGGGCCTCAGGCAAATAATGAACTTAGTCTTGAAATAAAAAATGTCGATTTCACCTATCCTGATCAACCGCTGCCAGTATTGAAAAATATTTCTCTATCCCTAACATCAGGCGAACATATTGCTTTATTGGGAAAAACAGGATGTGGTAAATCAACACTCTTGCAGTTATTGACCCGTGCGTGGGACATCGATAGCGGTGAGATTCAACTCAATCAACATCCTATTTCCCACTATGATGAGACAACGCTGCGCTCAATGATGTCTATCGTTCCCCAACGGATACATGTATTTAGCCATACCCTGCGTGAAAATCTTTTATTGGCAAAACCAGATGCTAATGACGATGAATTAGCAACTGTATTACAACAAGTAGGTTTAGAATACTTGCTAGACACTGATAAAAAACTAAACTGTTGGGTGGGGGAAGGTGGTCGTCAACTTTCTGGTGGAGAACAGCGCCGTTTGGGGATTGCCAGAGCATTGTTACACAATGCACCATTGATGCTTCTGGATGAGCCGACTGAAGGGCTTGATGCAGATACAGAACAACAGATTCTGTCGCTGTTACGCCGTAGCTGTCAGCATAAGACACTAATTATTGTTACCCATCGACTCACAGGCTTACAATATATGGATCGAATCTGTGTGATGGATGGAGGACGTATTATCGAGCAAGGCAAGCATAATGCGCTACTAGCTCAACAAGGGCGTTACTATCAATTTTATCAGCGACAACAATTTTATCAGCCACAGAGCTACCCTGAGCAAGGGTGATTCAACTTATGATGTCAATAGCTCAACTGGATAACTCATATGAATTCCCTCATCCCACCAATGCACTAGCTGAACCTAATGGTTTACTGGCATTTGGAGGAGATCTAAGTGCAGAACGCTTACGAGTAGCGTATCATGAGGGTATTTTTCCATGGTATTCGCCTGATGAGCCTCCTTTATGGTGGTCTCCCGATCCTCGGGCGATGCTAATTCCGGGAGAATTGCATACTGGCCGAACACTGCGACGTTTTATTCGCAAACATACTTACCAAATTACGGTAAACTATGCTTTCGATGAAGTAATTTATAATTGCGCCCAACGGCAAGAAGGCACTTGGATTGGGCCAGAAGTTCAAAAAGGTTATCAAACCTTACATAAGGAAGGTTTGGCTCATTCAATAGAAGTCTGGCATGATCGTCAACTTGTGGGTGGCTTATACGGCGTTTGTGTCGGCACACTATTTTGCGGTGAATCAATGTTTAGCAAAATGGAGAATGCCTCCAAGTGTGCTTTTGTAGCATTCTATCACCATTTTTTACGTTATGGCGGCCAATTGTTTGACTGTCAGGTATTAAATCACCATACAGAATCATTGGGTGCTAAAAATATTCCGAGAAACTTGTTTCTCCAGCATCTTTATCAATTAAGAAGGCAGTCATTGCAATCAGGATGCTGGTCTGTACAAAGACTGGATTTATAATCATCTCTTAGAGATTAATGCTGTTCACGGTGGGAATGTCACTAGCCATCATCTTATCGTATATAAAATGATGGCTTAAAATACAACATTCCTTTACATAATGATGGTTTTTCGGCATTATCTTGCCGATTAAAAACTAGGGTTGTTACATTTAGAGGATTAGATGGCCAAAGAAGACAATAATTTTGAAATGCAAGGTACTGTGTTAGAAACACTACCAAATACTGTGTTTCGCGTTGAATTAGACAACGGGCACATTGTCACTGCTCACATCTCAGGAAAAATGCGTAAAAACTATATCCGTATCCTGACTGGAGACAAGGTTACAGTTGAGCTAACTACATATGATCCGGAAAAAGGACGCATCACTTTCCGTAGCCGCTGATTAAGATACCTTTAGCACCACAGGTGATCGCATTCACCTGTGGTTTGGCTATGTTTTTTACCACCAGTCACCAGTTTCTATCACTGATACTTATTCCGTTTTATACTATTTATACCTTATGCTTATAACACGGCATCTTCTGATTTCTTTCTATTCGATTTTTGAGCGCTCTTAAAATCGTATACTAATGCCTGTTTAGCTTTGTCAAGTTTGATCCTGACCGAACCTCCATGTACCAAAGAGCCAAATAACAGCTCAGTCGCCAATGGTTTTTTGAGGTTGTCCTGAATTATACGAGCCATAGGACGAGCACCCATTGCTTTATCATAACCTTTGTCACATAACCACTGGCGGGCATCTGCACTGATTTCCAGAGAAACACCTTTTTCATCCAGCTGAGCTTGTAACTCGACAATAAATTTATCAACAACTTGCTGAATAACTTCGGAAGAAAGTGCATCAAACCAGATGATGCCATCGAGACGATTGCGGAATTCAGGTGTGAAAATCCGTTTTATCTCTTCCATTCCATCTGTGCTGTTATCCTGTTCGGTGAATCCAATAGATTTACGCTGTATTTCACGTACCCCAGCATTGGTTGTCATCACCAAAATAACATTGCGGAAATCAGCCTTACGACCATTATTGTCGGTCAATGTACCATTATCCATAACCTGTAACAACAGGTTAAATACATCGGGATGGGCCTTTTCAATCTCATCCAGCAACAGTACAGAATGAGGATGTTTGATGATTGCATCAGTCAATAATCCGCCCTGATCATACCCAACATAACCCGGTGGAGCGCCAATTAAACGACTGACAGTATGACGTTCCATATATTCTGACATATCGAATCGCAATAATTTGATATTCAATACTCTGGCAAGTTGGACAGTTACTTCCGTTTTCCCCACCCCGGTAGGCCCTGCAAACAAGAAAGATCCTACTGGATTATGATCCTGCCCCAATCCAGCACGGCTCATCTTAATGGCTTCCGTCAAGGCACCAATAGCCCTGTCTTGACCAAAAACCAACATTTTCAAACGATCATCCAGTGTTCTCAATACATCTTTATCACTGGCTGACACAGTTTTTTCTGGAATACGGGCTATGCGAGCAACCACAGACTCAATATCTGAAACATTGATCGTTTTCTTGCGGCGGCTAACTGGTACTAATCTTGTCCTTGCCCCTGCTTCATCAATGACATCAATAGCTTTATCCGGTAAATGACGATCAGTAATGTACTTCACAGATAACTCAACTGCGGCACGGATGGCTTTCGCTGTATAACGAACATCGTGATGTGCCTCATATTTAGTTCGCAGCCCATTGATAATCTGTATCGTTTCTTCAGAAGAAGGCTCAAGAATGTCAATTTTTTGGAATCGACGAGCCAAAGCCCGATCTTTTTCAAAAATATTGCTGAATTCGTAGTAAGTCGTTGAGCCAATCACCCGTATACGCCCACTGGACAACAACGGTTTAATAAGATTAGCTGCGTCCACTTGCCCACCTGAAGCAGCACCAGCTCCAATAATAGTATGGATTTCGTCAATAAAGAGAATACTTTTACTGTCTTGCTCCAGTGTTTTTAACAAAGCCTTGAAGCGCTTCTCAAAATCACCGCGATATTTTGTACCTGCCAGCAATGAGCCAATATCCAGAGAATAGATGGTACAATCCAGCATCACTTCGGGAACATTCTTTTGTACAATACGCCATGCGAGTCCCTCAGCAATAGCCGTCTTACCAACGCCCGATTCCCCAACAAATAAAGGATTATTCTTACGGCGACGACACAGTACCTGAATTGTCCTTTCCAATTCATTCTGACGACCAACAAGCGGATCAATTTGCCCTTTCTGTGCCAATTGATTCAGGTTGGTAGTGAAATTTTCCAATCTATCTTCACTAACTACCTGCTCTTCCTGAACTGGATTAATACTATGGTGAGAATCATTATCGAATTCATCTTTACGCGTTCCATGAGAGATGAAATTCACAACATCCAAGCGACTGACATCGTGCTTACGCAATAAATAAGCAGCTTGTGATTCCTGTTCGCTAAAAATGGCAACTAAAACATTCGCCCCTGAGACTTCTGAACGTCCCGAAGATTGAACATGAAATACCGCGCGTTGCAAAACACGCTGAAAACTTAATGTAGGTTGTGTATCTCTGTCATCATTCTCAGATAACAAGGGGGTGGTTTGTGCAATAAAACTTTCTAATTCCTGGCGTAACATTGCCAGATCGACTTTACAAGCCTCCAATGTTTCTCGCGCTGATGTATTACTTAACAACGCCAGCAACAGGTGCTCTACAGTCATAAATTCATGTCTGTTATCCCTTGCTTTGGCAAAAGCAATGTTGAGACTAAGCTCCAGTTCTTGATTGAGCATAAGCACCTCCTCCTAAATTCAGTGAGCCAGATCAGACCTTTTCCAGCGTGCAAAGTAACGGATGCTCGTGCTCCTTAGCATACATGTTCACTTGCGCAGCTTTAGTTTCTGCGACCTCTGCCGTATAAATTCCGCAAACTGCTTTCCCTTTTTGATGGACATCCAGCATTAGTTGCGTTGCTCGTTCAACATCATAAGAAAAGAACTTTTGCAATACGTCAACCACAAACTCCATAGGGGTATAATCGTCATTGTTAAGAATCACCTTATACATTGATGGTGGTTGTAGTTTTTGTTTTGCTTCATCCCTAATAAATTCTTCAATTTTCAAGTTGTTATAAAACTCAGTCATTATTCTTCCATTGGGCATTAACTTTCCGCTGAATTTTAGTATGAACTAATTCATTCTACTGCTATATATTTTATCACTTCATAAAGCACTCTGCTTACCCCTCTTTGATTAACGAATAAAGATTTTGCTTAAAAATTGGATATCGTTATCTATATCAAACTTTGGTCATTTGAGACAACTTGATGCTGTTTATGTGCTTGACGACGTAATCAATTTCACTACAGTATATTTTATGAACACCACCTTCTGTCTGGGTGTCTGTTCATATTTAAAAATTTTTAGTGACTCTTAAACCCGAAATCGAGATACGAGGGATAGAGAAGTATGGAAACAGGTACTGTTAAATGGTTCAATAATGCAAAAGGCTTTGGATTTATTTGCCCAGCCAGCGGGGGCGATGATATATTCGTTCACTATTCAACCATTCAGATGGATGGTTATAGGACGCTAAAAGCTGGGCAGAAAGTGAACTTTAGCGTTCATCAAGGCCCCAAGGGTAACCACGCCAGCCTTATTGTGCCTCTGGCAGATAGCTCAAAATCGAAACAAGAGTAACCCGATAAACTCATAATTTCCACGCCACAAATAGGTTATGGAACTATTTGTGGCGTGCTATTTTATTCCCTTGCAAGGGCCTCTATAGGATTGAGACGAGCTGCATTTCTCGCAGGCAGGAAGCCAAAGACTATTCCTATTGCCGTTGAACAACCAAACGCGATAATAAATACAATGGGGTTATAAACAAAATGCCATTTCGGCAGCATCCACTGTGCAATCAAAGAAAGGCTATATGACAGGGTGATCCCCAGTATTCCCCCGATTAAACAAACCAAAACAGCTTCAATAAGAAATTGCTGCATAATGTCACCGGTTCTGGCACCAACCGCCATACGAATACCAATCTCCCGCGTACGCTCGGTAACTGATACCAACATGATATTCATGACACCAATTCCCCCTACAACCAAAGATATTACCGCAATTAACGTTAAGAATATTTGCATCGTCCGGGTTGTTTTATCCATTATTTTAATGATTTTATTTATGTTATAAGTGTTGAAGTCTTTTTTGCCATGAAGGAATATCAACAACTGGTTAAGTTTTTTTTCTGCTTCATTGGAAGAATAGCCATTTTTCAGTCTGACAACGATCGAATTCAAGTAATTTCGATTCATCAAACGGCTATTCATCGTACTGTAGGGCATCCAAACTTGTAATGAATTACTCTTACTAAGACTTTGCCCACCGACAATTACACCAATCACCGTCAGGGGTATATTTGCCAATAACAACTGTTTGCCTATCACATTATTCTGGTGAGGAAAAAACTTCTTACGTGTATTATCATCAATGACAACCACTTGAGACTGGCGATAAATCATTTCTGCAGTAAAAGGTATGCCTTGGGAAAACTTCATGGCATATACCTGAAAAAACTCATTTCCTACACCAGATATCTGTGTATTAGCATCTATATTTCCTTGGCGCAAACGCTCGCTGTACGTGAATTCTGGAGAAACAGCCTGAACATAGGGCTGAGATTTTATTACGGGGATATCGTTAAGTTTCAGTGCCTGCATACTCAAAGCACTATCACTGCCAAAATCTTTTCCTGGGTAAATCGATATAGAGTTAGTCGCAATAGATTTAATATCTGATAACAACATCGATTTTGCCGCATCACCAATCACTAGAATCGTTACGACAGAAGCAATACCTATTATAATTCCAAGCATTGTCAATAGCGTACGTAGTTTATTAACATTCATGGCGCACCATGCCATAAATAAAGCTTCATTAAAACGTCCCCAGCTTTGTTGAACTGAAGAGGTTTTTGCATCTGCAATCTTTTCCCCCAAAGAAGAGATATGAGGCAATGTTTGACGCTCAGAAGTACATGAATCACTCATGATTCGCCCATCTTTAATCTCAATGACTCTTTGTGCCTGTGCAGCAATATTAGGATCATGAGTAACAATCACAACAGTATGCCCTCGTTGACAAAGCGTCTTCAAGATGTCCATCATTTCCTGACCAGAAGCACTATCCAATGCCCCCGTCGGTTCATCAGCAAGAATGACCTGACCGCCATTCATAAGTGCCCTGGCAATACTAACCCGTTGTTGCTGCCCACCTGAAAGCTGGCTTGGTCGGTAGTTAATCCGATTTTCCAATCCAAGACTCTTTAGCAATTCAATAGCCCGTTCACGACGTTGTATTTTGGAAATACCGAAGTAAGTTGCTGGAACCTCAACATTTTGTTCGGCTGTTAAATGAGTCAATAAATGATAACGTTGAAAAATGAATCCAAAATATTCCCTGCGCAATTCTGCCAACTGATTGCTATCCAAGTCAGCAATATTTCTCCCTGCAACCCAATATTCTCCACTGCTGGATTTATCCAAGCAGCCAAGTATATTCATTAAAGTGGACTTACCTGAACCCGAAGCGCCAACAATAGCCACCATCTCCCCAGCCTGTATGGATAACGAAATATTATTCAAGACATTGACTTGTCCTTCTCCAGATGGATAACTACGGCTAATATCTTTCAGTTCCAATAACACACTCATTATTAATCCTCTATGTCACTCTCACTGCGCTTAGTGATCACACGTTCGTGTTCCTTTAATCCAGAGAGCACTTGAACGTTGGTGTTATCAAAGGCACCTATCGTAATTTTGCGTTTCTCTGCTTTTCCATTCTGTAAAACACTAACTTCATATTGGGTAGAAACTATATTTTGAGGTGATGATGCATTTTGGGTTGAAGGCGTATATTGGCGAGAAGATATCTCCAAGGCGGAAATCGGGATCATCAATACATTATGCAGCGACTGTAGCTCTATTTTTACTTGTGCAGTCATCTGTAAGCGTAAGATATAGCCGGGATTAGGTATTTCAAAGCGAGCATAGTAGAAAATAGCATTATTCACAATTTGCGGTGTTGCTAGAATATCTTTCAAAACGCTGTGAAATTGCCTTCCCGGAGCCCCCAAGATGGTAAATGATACTTTTTGTCCGGGCTTTAAATTTATGACATCGGCCTCTGATACCTCCGCGTTAACAACCATGGTATCGAGATTTGCAAGTGTCAGGATAGTGGGTGCTTGCTGCGCAGCAATCACAGTTTGTCCCTGAAATGTTTTGATATCTGTCACTGTGCCCGCTATC
Source organism: Xenorhabdus yunnanensis (assembly GCF_028598805.1). Lineage (GTDB taxonomy): Bacteria > Pseudomonadota > Gammaproteobacteria > Enterobacterales > Enterobacteriaceae > Xenorhabdus > Xenorhabdus yunnanensis. Next base: position 15,053 of record NZ_JAQRFI010000011.1, read on the forward strand.
GGGGCAGTGATTCTGGTATATTGCAAATTCGTTTTTGCAGTATCAAGTTTGACCTTATTTTGCTTAATTTGCGCCATTAAGTCGTCAATTCTAGCGGCCTTAGACTGCATATCTGTTATGCTGGAATCTAATTCCTGATGAGGTGTTAAATGTAATTTAAACAAATGCTTCAGGCGACTCATTTTGAGCTGCGCAAGTTTTAATTCTGCCTTCGCGCCACGGAGATTAGCATCCAGTGATTTTGCTGTTTCTTGTATTTCTGCCACAGAATTTTTTGCTGTTTGTGGGTCAATCAATGCCAATAATTGACCTTGTGTAACCTTGTCCCCCAATTTCACATAAAGCTCTTTCAACTGACCACTAACCTGGGCCCCTACATCAACTTTACTGACAGCATCCAACTTCCCTATCGCTAGGACACTTCTCTCTAAATCCCTTTTGATCACTGCATTCGTCTGGTATGTGACTGGCCTCGGCGAATAGAAAAGATAGGACAATACAGAGATAATAGCGATAAGGATAAGCCCAGCCCCAACCCAGCGATACTTGGTAGAAAGACGATTCATCACAAATACCCACCGTTAAATATGACATCTAATTATTTCACTTTACTGTAGACAATATAAACATAACCTATCAACGGGATATTTCTGATAAGAAAATGTCTGATTATTTTCTTTCATCTCTCTTAAAAGTAATATAATAGCGGCAACGCCGCATTCTCCTACATGGTTGGTAACAACAAATTTCCCTTTTCCATATCGGATTTACTTAATTTTATTTATAACACCCCTTCTATTAGGGATTAAAAAATGCGTTGAGTTTCAGTATGTTTCCCTTTATCCTGCTTGTTACTTTAGTGTAATTTTTTTGTTTCAATGTGTTTGCTAGCCTTTGTGACTGGTTTTAGTTATCAGGACTAGATAAAAAGATTTTTTTATTGAATAAGGATATGAATCATGTATTCAGGACTGTTGATTATTCTCCTGCCTTTGGCTCTGGGCTACCTTATTCATCTGAATAATAAATCGATGCTAATCCTTGTGCATCAGCTACTCAATGTCATGGTTTATACCATTCTCATTCTGATGGGTGTCAGCCTCGCCATGCTGGAAAACCTAGGCAGTAATTTACTTTCTATTTTGCTGTATGCGATGACATTTTTCCTGTGCACTTTTATAATTAACATACTAGCGCTTTACCTCTTGGATAAACGCGATCCGTGGATTATTAATGCACATAAACAGAAAAAGCCCCCTTCCCGATTACATATGGCATTAGATTCCGTCAAATTATGTGGTGCATTAATATTGGGATTTCTTATTGGGTTAACAGGCTGGTCATGGTTTCATTTTTCCAGCCGAGCCAGTGAAATTGCTTTGGTTCTTTTACTATTTCTGGTTGGAATTCAACTACGTAATAACGGTATGAGCTTAAAACAAACACTGTTGAATCGCCGTGGCACAATTATCGCCATAGTGGTTGCCATCAGCTCTTTGCTTGGCGGCGTATTGGCCGCATTTTTACTGGGGTTGCCCATCAAAACAGGCCTTGCCATTGCGTCCGGGTATGGTTGGTATTCGCTTTCCGGCATTTTAATTTCTGATGCTTATGGGCCTGTACTTGGTAGTACTGCGGTTTTCAATGATCTGGCTCGTGAACTGGCATCAATCATGCTTATTCCCATGCTAATAAACCGCTACCGGTCAACCGCATTGGGTTTAACTGGTGCTGCTTCAATCGACTTTACCTTACCAATCTTACAACGCTTTGGTGGTGTAAGTATTGTGCCGGCGGCCATCGTTCATGGTTTTATATTAAGTTTAATAACTCCTTTGTTCATCGCATTTTTTACTCAATAGAGCAAGCTTCATTTGATACACGAACTGACTAAAAAAGCTTTTCTGCTATAAAGGTTAGCCTATCCAATCAAAGAAAGAACAAAAAACAATCTAAAAAATGGCTTCAACTTGATTATTTAACCTGTTAATTCGATTAAAATAACAATTTTTCGCGTATATTATTGCATAGTTATGTTTGTAAGATTAACATCACACCAATCAATTAACTATTCATATTTTTCGCATGAACATTCAACTAAAAAACATAAATTGTTTCTATGGCTCACACCAGGCTCTGTTCGATATCAATTTTGAATGTACATCGGGAGAAACTGTTGTCTTACTAGGGCCAAGTGGGGCTGGAAAGAGTTCTTTGCTGCGTGTCTTGAACCTGCTGGAAATGCCTCGTTCTGGGCAGCTCAATGTGGCAACACACCAATTTGATTTCAAACAGCAGCCTAACCACAAAGAAATTCTAGCATTGCGACAAAAAGTTGGTATGGTCTTCCAACAGTACAATTTGTGGCCACACTTAACCGTGATGGATAATTTGATTGAAGCGCCTTGCCGAGTATTGAAGCAATCTAAACAACAAACGAAGGAAAAAGCGGTAAAACTACTTTCCCGACTTCGTTTGGATGAATTCGCCAACCGTTTTCCACTGCACCTTTCCGGTGGGCAGCAACAGCGGGTTGCCATTGCACGTGCGTTAATGATGGAGCCTCAGGTTCTATTGTTTGATGAACCCACTGCTGCACTCGATCCCGGAATCACCTCTCAAGTCATTGACATTATCAAAGAATTGGCTGAAACCGGCATCATCCAAATTATCGTGACTCATGAAGTGGAGCTGGCCCGCAAAACAGCAAGCCAAGTTGTATATATGGAGCAAGGACACATTATTGAAAAAGGTGACGCAACTCATTTTATGCGCCCTCAAACAGAAGCCTTTGCTCATTACTTATCACACTGAAATACCAGACTGAATCTGTAAACCCGATAGATTTCAAGCCACAGCATAACCAATAAAGCAGCAGCTTGAAAAATGAAGTGTATATATCGATAATCGATTACAAAACAAACATCAAAGCAGTTATCAACCATAAAGCTCATGAACGACAGGATATTGCTATGAAAAAATTATTGTTTGCAGCTTTGTTGAGTGCAGTAACCTTATCAGCAACCGCAGCAGAGAAAACCACACTCCGTTTTGCAACAGAAGCAACTTACCCTCCATTTGAATTTATTGATGCAAACAATAAAATTCAAGGATTCGATGTCGATTTAGCGAATGCCATATGTGCAAAGCTCAACACAAAATGTACATTCTCCAATCAGGCTTTCGATAGCCTCATCCCCAGCCTGAAATTCCGCCGTTTTGATGCTCTGATGGCTGGTATCGACATTACACCAGACCGCCAGAAACAAGTTGATTTCACTCATACCTATTATGATAACTCTGCTATTTTCATTGCTATCAAAGGGAAATTTGACCAAATTATTGCTCTCAAAGGCAAACAAGTAGGGATCCAGAATGGAACTACACACCAAAAGTATTTGATGGAGCAGCATAAAGAAATTAAGACCGTACCTTATGACAGCTACCAAAATGCAATCCTGGATTTGAAAAATGGTCGTATTGATGCTGTGTTTGGTGATACTGCCGTTGTCAATGAATGGCTGAAAAAGAACCAAGAATTAAATACAGTTGGCAATAAAGTGACAGATAAAAACTATTTTGGTATCGGTTTAGGAATTGCAGTTCGCAAAGGCAATACTGAATTGCTGGGTAAACTGAACAAAGCACTAGCAGAAGTTAAACAAGACGGTACTTACGATACCATCTACAAAAAATGGTTCAAACAATAAACTAAACCCCAATGAATGAACTTCAATCTTTAATCAGTGCCGCCGGAATTACCGTCGGCCTTGCTATTTCTTCGCTGGTCATCGGTTTAATTCTGGCAATGCTTTTTGCTGCATGGGAATCCATTCGCTGGAAACCTATCGCGTTTTTAGGCTCCTGCTGGGTCACATTGATCCGAGGGCTACCTGAGATTTTAGTTGTTCTCTTCATCTATTTTGGAAGCTCACAACTTCTGATTATGCTGTCCGACGGTTTTGATATCAATCTTATTGTCTGGCACTTCAGAATACAGCTGGAAATTGACAATTTTAATGTCAGTCCTTTCCTATGTGGCGTTATTGCTCTGTCCTTGCTCTATTCCGCTTATGCTTCACAAACGCTGCGGGGAGCATTGAAAGCAGTTCCAATAGGGCAATGGGAAGCTGGACAAGCTCTGGGATTGAACCAAAGTCGTATCTTTTTTCGCTTGATTATGCCTCAGATGTGGCGCCATGCACTACCAGGACTGGGTAATCAGTGGTTAGTTTTGTTAAAAGATACTGCGTTGGTTTCATTAATTAGTGTTAATGACTTAATGTTACAAACAAAAAGTATTGCAACCCGAACTCAGGAACCATTCACATGGTATATGATTGTTGCTGCGATCTATCTGATCATTACCTTGATCAGCCAATTTATTCTCAAACAGTTTGAAATACGCACCACCCATTTTGAACGGAGTGCTACATGATGTTTGAGCATATCAAGGAAATTTTACCCGGTTTGCAAACCAGCCTCAGTTTGACTTTCTCTGCACTTTTGGCTGCATTCATGCTATCCATTGTCCTGACCATGATTCTGACCATGAAATTGCCTGTGCTTTCTCAATTGATAAAAGGCTATATCACCCTATTTACCGGAACCCCACTCCTCGTTCAGTTTTTTTTGATCTACTATGGGCCGGGGCAATTTCCGTCAATCAAAGAATATCCGTGGTTATGGAAACTTATGTCAGAGCCGTGGCTGTGTGCAATGGTTACACTGGCATTAAATAGCGCAGCTTACTCAACCCAGCTATTTTACGGGGCCGTCAAAGCAATTCCTGCGGGACAATGGCAATCCTGCCAAGCTCTTGGTATGTCCAACGCGCATTCTATGCGCATTCTGTTACCTTATGCTTTTAAGCGAGCGCTCTCTTCTTATTCCAATGAAGTTGTATTGATTTTCAAGAGCACTTCACTGGCCAGTACAATCACACTATTAGACATAATGGGATATAGTCAGCTCCAATTCGGGCACAGTTATGATGTAACGGTATTTGTTGCTGCAGGTATTATTTACCTCTGCATAAATGGTCTTTTGACACTGCTGATGCGTATGATTGAACAACGAGCCTTATTATTTGAGCATCGAAATTAATCAACCTCCGTACTGAATAACCTGATTTTACTTTCCCTACCCCGTGATAACAATAAATTATCACGGGTAATAATATAAATAAAATTATTAATTTACATCAAGAACTAATAATGCCAATGTTTCATAATGTTCGGTATGAGGAAACATATCAAATAACTGAATTTTCTCTATTCGATATTGTTTAAGCATAGTTATATCTTTCGCCATTGTCTGAGCATTACAACTCGAATAAAGAATAAATTTTGGTGCCATCCGGCTCAGATATTCACAGAGCTCCTTGCCAATTCCTCTCCTGGGAGGGTTTACCAGTACTAACTCAGGTATTTGTGATTTATCAAGGGCGAAATGGGTGGAATCCAGCGCCTGAAAGTCCACCTGTTCTAATCCAAGGCTTTCAGCAGAACTTTTCGCGCAACTAATCGCTTCTTCACTGATCTCAATACCCGTCAGCCTAGTCTTTTTATCTGCACAATGCAGACCAAAACCACCAGCACCACAAAACAGATCCCACATACTGCTAATGCTCAATTCCCTAACCCAACGCCCAGCTGTCGCATACAGTTCTGAAGCAATATTCGGATTCGTCTGGAAAAAACTACGTGGACGAATATACAGCGGAATATTGTTAAAAACTTCCATCAACATTTTGCGTTCAGTAAAAATGATTTCTTTTTCACCTTCCAAAATCGCCATGTGGGTTGGTTGAATATTAGCGGAAATCACTGTTGTTTGTGGCAACTGTTCCTTTAACCAAGGCAAAGCCCGCTCCAACTGAGCCAATTTTTTTTCTGAACGCAAGACAAAGCGCAGCATCATTTCACCATTAGCACGACTTTCTGTCAGAAGAATATATTTTAATTCCCCTTTCTTACGTTCAACGTTGTATGGAACCAAACCAGCTCTGGCGATAAATGTTTTTATTACTGCAAATACTGTCTGAAAATATTTTGGATAAAGCGGACAGTCACAAAGATCCACCGTTCTGCCATCACGATGCAACATGCCAAGCAATGGGCGTTCAACACTACCACTTACTACCATCTTGGCTTTATTACGAAACTCACTCGTTTTGCTGATCACTGGCGATAGCCAATGTACTACTGATGCTTCCTGTAAAAGTTGTTTTAAATGTTGTTGTTTATCAGATAATTGCTGTGAATAGGACTTATCGAGCCACTGGCAGGAGTGACAATGCCCCGCGGTATACTGCACACATTGCATTGTAAAAAACCGTATCAAAAAAATATTAGTGCAAAGTAAATGTTGATGTTTCCGTCGAGGCCAAAGAATCTTCATCTTCAACTTCCACCTCAATTTCCATCTCACTTTCCATATCATGATTGACATAGAGAAGATTATTGCTGTGAATCTCAAAAATCACATTAGCAATTTGCTCTTCACCTTGCTGTATAAAATTGGAAAACTGTTTAAAAGTCATTCCAGCAGCAACTGGGAATGCCTGACAAACAATCAACTTAGGCAAGTTTTCATCCTGAATATCAAGAAATGCCTTTACAGTGAGGGAACTGGCATTAATCTGACTTAAATTAGCAACCAGTGGAATTATCGCAGTTGGCCTAACTTCAGCCAGAGCAGAAAACAATACTACATCCCCCAACAGATCGATCTTGGCATCAAACAGGCCATCAATATTCTGCATATGAGGCAAATGCAAGACTGAGCCTGAATCATTCTCAAAATAAGAGATTTTGAGTTGTTCAAGCCACGTGCGCAAAATTGACAAATCGGGAATAACCATAGAATCCATCGAATTAACCTCATATGACAGAGAAGTTATACATGCTACCTAAAGGGCCCCCTGCAAGTAGCATAACGAACAATAATTAATCTATTTTATTTTTTCATCATCAGTGACAATCTGATGATTTTTATCCGCTTTCTTATGATCGATTCCCAAAAAGGAAAGATTATAGACCGCACGCCAGATAATATGGATAGCTGCCGGTATCAAGCAACCGATACCCAATAAGATCATAGCAATGTGCGCTGCTGTCGTCATTAATAAAGGTGATAAAATTATGCTATCAGTTATCGACAAGTAAGCCAGAACTAATAGACCAATTCCCAATACTTCCAATAAAATGACTAACTTAGGCATGTCAGCCAATGAGCGCATCTCTTTTGATGGGTTAATATTCATTCTTTAACCTGTTTCAGTCTGGAAAATAGGTTTTCCATTACTCAATAAACTTCAGTAAATTATAGTAAGCCTATCATACCTGAGCCCACTTATTGGCAGGGCTAATTACAATAAAAGGTAATTCCTGCTTTTTTTTATTAATACTTACAGGCATAGTTACTCCAGATGACACTCTATAAAGTTCATGATCATTACCACTAAGGAGTTTGTATGTATACTGTCATTTTTGGCCGCCCTGGTTGCCCATACTGTGTTCGCGCTAAAGAGCTAGCCGAAAAACTAAAAACAGAGCGCGACGATTTTGATTACCGCTATGTGGATATCTGGGCCGAAAACATCACCAAAGACGACTTATCAAAAACAGTGGGCAAACCTGTTGAAACTGTTCCTCAGATCTTTATTGACGAGAAACATATCGGTGGTTGCACAGATTTCGAAGCCTATGCCAAAGAAAATCTGGAACTATACAAATAACTGAACCAGATAATTAGCTAGAAAATCGGGCGTTTAAAATCCGCTATCCAGCCATAAGCCTTATCCCTACTGGATAGCGGTAACCTTAACCATACTACCCTTCGAAAAAGATTCCATCCTCTTGAAAAAATTTTGTGATTTTTTTCTCAAGGATGAGAACTTTCACATCATAATGTAGTCTTAATTATTGCCACTGCTTTTCTTTGATGTCCCCATATTGAGGAGCCCGATAGTCATCCACTTTGGTTAAAGACTATCGGGTTTTTTGTTGTTCACAATGCTGGTTACGAGTTACGTGCAGGATAGAAGTTACCTTTCATTACTATCACAATCTATATATTATTGACTTATGCAATATCAACAAGCATTAAATAAAGTTATGAATCCATATGATTCTCTTTTTTTATAGGTTATATATTGTAAAATTACTGTTTTTAACAATAAGTTGATAAAATAGAATCATCTTGTTTGCATAATATCTCGCTTATGAGGCTTACTTTGCTAGAACAACTTAACCACAATCTGTTTACGTTTATCAACGCAACACCAGATTCTCCACCAGTAATGATCTCGCTTGCCATCTTTATAGCGAAATATTGCGTATTTATTTACCCCATCACATTAGCCACTTGTTGGCTTTGGGGAAAAGAAAGGGCTATTGCTTCTCAACGCATAGTTGTCAGTAAATCTTGCATTGCTTTTGCCTTTGGCATAACTGCTTCCTATATCATCGGAACAATTGTTCCACATTCCCGACCATTTGTTGAAGGTTTTGGCTATAACGTTCTCTACCACGCTCCTACGGAATCTTTTCCCAGTAACCACGGCACAGCAGTTTTTACTTTCGCCCTGGCATTTATATTTTGGCATCGGATTTGGTCAGGTTTATTTTTAATGCTCATTGCCTGTGCAATTGCCTGGTCCCGTGTCTATGTGGGGGTTCACTGGCCAATAGATATGGTAGGCGCATTTTTAGTAAGCTTGTTAGGATGTGCCTTTTCCCAAATACTTTGGAAACAATATGGAGAACGTTTACAAAACAAACTAATTCAGCTTTACCAATTCTGCGGTGCATTCTTTATCAAAAAAGGATGGATAAGGAATTAATCAAACTCCAATACAGCCTCAATAGATTTCAAATAGCGGCATAGAAACAGGTTTCTCAAGTACATGGTTAACTATGCACCAGCCACATATCTATAATGATTATGCGGCTGGTGTCACTGATATGGCTGCATACAGTTAACAAAATGACTAAATATATCATCACAACAACAAACAAGTTATTAACATTAAATTTACCACTTATGGTAACTTTAGATATCAGAATAAAATCCTTCATTATATTTAACAATATATAACCTAATAAATGATTACCATCTCTTCATAAACATAGAATAAATGAAATAACCTCACACGAAAAAATTGCTTATTCTTAAACCCTTATCGATGAATAATAAATAAAAACAAATTTTCATCTAAAGATAGAATGCCATATAAAACAAAGACGAAAAGAATAATTTACCTTATTTATCATTTAGTTAATCAAACACAGATTACCGATAAATATAGAAAGATAAAAATATTGACATTTATAATTCAATTTGAGCCCATGCTAACACCAAAAAATAGCACTCATTAATATATAAATATCACTGAACGGAAAATCAGATAGGTATTAGAGTTTAAAATAAAAATAATCATACATCCTTTAACAGAGATTGAGATTTATTTTATTTAATATTTAATCAACATTTAGACAAATATTTATAACAACCTTCATTTTCTATATAAATCTTGCAATTGCGAGAGTGATCACGGTACATTTCACTGAAAATAACTATATTTTCCCCATCAAAAGTCTGTGGTTAAGTTTTTGGATTTAGGAATCAAAAAAACAAAGCAGATGAGTGGCAAAACCCATTGCTTTAGATGAACAGATTTTAGTCAACTTATTAATGTAATAATAGTGTAATAACAATGTAGTAGTAACAATGTAGTAATCATGTAGTAATAAAGACGTTTAGATAAACACCAGCGCAATATCTGACAACTTATACATATAAAAAAATCCAACTCGCGCATTTAATTAATGTGCGGGTTTAGCAGTTTTTAAATTTTACTTTACCGCGTTATTTCGGAGATATTTATGGACACATCTCAATCAGGTTCGATCGCATCCTCTGCTTCCGGCAAAAGCGATTACACTACCTGGCGTAAATCAGACACTGTATGGATGCTGGGATTATATGGCACAGCGATTGGTGCCGGCGTTTTATTTCTCCCCATCAATGCTGGTATCGGTGGTTTGATTCCACTCATTATCATGGCAATTCTTGCGCTTCCCATGACATTTTTTGCCCACCGTGGAATGTGTCGTTTTGTTTTATCAGGTAAAAGCAGCGGTGAAGATATCACCAGCGTAGTAGAAGAACATTTTGGTAAAGTTGCAGGTTTCCTGATCACGATCCTCTACTTCTTTGCCATTTATCCTATCCTGCTAGTATACAGCGTTGCACTGACCAATACGGTAGAGAGCTTTATTGTGCATCAGCTACAAATAGATGCTCCTCCACGTGCATTGCTGGCGTTGGTATTGCTTCTTGGTGTGATGAGCATTATCCGCTTCGGTGAGAAAGCCATCGTTAAGGCGATGAGTATATTGGTATTCCCATTTGTCACCGTTTTAATGCTGTTGGCACTGTATTTAATCCCTCACTGGAACACAACCATCTTTGATACCCTGTCGCTGAGCAATACCATGTCTTCCACAAGCAATAATGGTCTGCTATTTACCCTGTGGCTGGCAATTCCTGTTATGGTTTTCTCCTTTAACCATTCTCCAATCATCTCAGCCTTTGCAGTTGCAAAACGTGAAGAGTATGGTGAGCATGCAGAGAAAAAATGTTCACGCATTCTGGCTTATGCCCATATTATGATGGTGTTGACAGTCATGTTCTTTGTTTTCAGCTGTGTACTAAGCTTGTCACCTGAAAACTTAGCAGAAGCAAAAGCACAGAACATCACTATTCTGTCCTATCTGGCTAACCACTTCCGCGTACCAACTATTGAGTATATTGCTCCACTCATCGCTTTTATTGCTATTACCAAGTCTTTCCTTGGCCACTATCTCGGTGCTCGTGAAGGCTTCAACGGCATTATGAACAAAGCAATGATGAACACTAGAGGAAAAACTATTCAGCACAAAACGCTGAATCGTATCACCAGTCTCTTTATGCTAATTAGTGCTTGGTTCGTAGCTACACTTAACCCAAGTATCCTGAATATCATTGAGTCACTGGGTGGGCCAATTATTGCGATGATCCTGTTTATCATGCCAATGTATGCAATCAGCAAAGTTCCAGCTATGCGCAAATATGCAGGTAAACCAAGCAATATTTTTGTTATTGTAACGGGTTCAATTGCTATTTCAGCAGCAATTTATTCAGTCATGTAATCAAAACCCATGTACTGTCTTTTTCGGCGGTAGAACCTAAAAAATGCCAGTCAACCTTTTGGTGACTGGCATTTTTACTAACCGAAAATAGAGTTAAACCAACCAATAACCGTTTTTACAATGAAATCCCACATACGTCCAAAGAAACCACTTTCTTCCACTGCTTCTTTAACTACTAATGGGCGCTGGTCAATGATTTTATCATGCAGCACAAAGTCCACTGTGCCTACAATTTGATTCTGAGCCAATGGCGCTTCAAGTGAAGCGTTATTCAGAGTAAAGCTCGCTTTCAGATTTCCTGTTTGTCCGCGGGGAACTAACACAGAAGCATCTTTTTCCACTCCCAATGCTACTTTTGAACGAGTCCCATACCATACTTTTTCCGTCACCAATGTATCACTGGCCTTCAACAGTGTGGCAGATTCATAAAAACGAAATCCCCATGACAAAAGTTTTTCGCTGTCAGAAAAACGCACTCGATCACTGGGAGCACCCAATACTACTGAAATAAGGCGCATTGGCCCCTCAGTTGCCGATGCAACAAGGTTATAGCCAGCCCCACTTGTATGTCCGGTTTTGACACCATCCACATTCATGTTTTTATTCCACAACAGACGATTGCGGTTAGGTTGGCGGATGTTGTTAAAAGTGAAGTCTTTTTCTTTATTCAGGGCGTATTCTTCCGGCACATCACGGATCATAGCCTGACTCAAAAGAGCCATGTCATGGGCGGTACTATACTGCCCTGCTGCATCGAGGCCATGCACTGTCTTAAAGTGAGTATTCGTCAATTTTAGTGTTTCCGAGTACTTATTCATCAAATCAACGAAAGCATCCTGACTGCCTGCTACATAATCTGCAAGTGCGATGCTGGCATCATTACCGGATTGAATTACAATACCGCGGTTCAGATCAATCACCTTAACCCTGTCACCCGGCTTCAAAAACATCAGGGATGATCCCCTAAGTACTGGATTCCCTGTAGCCCAAGCATCTTTGCCAACGGTTACCATGTCTTCCATAGAAATTTTCCCTGACTTAATCGCCTGCCCAATTACATAGCTGGTCATCATCTTCGTTAAGCTGGCAGGGTCTAACCGCTCATCCGCGTTATTTGAGGCTAAGATTTTTCCACTAGAATAATCCATCAACACATAAGCTTTTGCATCAATTCCAGGTGCTGCGGGCTGTTCCATTGCGTATGCGTTGACACTTACCAACCAGAAAACACTCAAGCTAAAAGTAAAAGATTTAATTATCGGTATCTGCTGCTTTTTTTTCATCGTCGCTCGCCCTTTTTTCTACTCAACTTTGTGTCGTATCTACAGAGTAAATATGAAAAATAAAAACTCTATTAATATAGGATGTTATAAGAGAAGACTCCAATCCATAACGTAAAGGTTTTTCTGTTATCCAACTGGTTTATTGTCATATTATCAATAGATAAGAATGTTCTGACATTAAGGAGAAAACCATGTTGACAATCTGGGGTCGTAAAAATTCATTAAACGTAGAAGTAGAGCGCCCATCCTTGCCAAACCTAGAGCGCTGGTATCAATTACTGACCGAAAGACCTGCTTTTAAAAAAATTGTTATGATAGAAATAAATTAAGCTTTTTCTTGTTAGCTCATTGGCATTCTGCCGGGATCTGGGAACTGGTATTCAAACCCTAGTACCCGACAGATACGGCTACCATCAACTATCTTGCTCTCGATTTCTACACTTTCTGACTGCAAAAATTCTGGTGGAGTCAGATCGAGCTGATGACAGGCTAACGGATAAAATTCCGATCTTTTCGGGTGTATTGGCGCGCACAAATTAAAGATATGCCCGCCTTCCGGTTGTTGAATAAGAAGCTTAATGGCAGAAATAACATCATCTTGATGAACCAAATTGACCGCATTGTTTCCTCCCCTGAGTGCTTTTTTCCCTGTAAGAAAACGCCCAGCATGACGTCCATTGCCCACCAAACCAGCCAGACGTAATACATCGACCGATGTATTGGGGAGTTGATGCAGCCAGTTTTCCAACTCTACTAACGCCTTGGCTGATGCAGTTTCAGGGCGCAATGGTCCATCTTCATTGAGATAGCCAACAGACGATCCATAAACTGAAGTTGAACTAGTAAAGATAATCCGTGGAACCGAATACGCAAGCGCAGTATCAACAACCAATTGCACTGCTTGTACATATTTTTCCCTACCACCAGCAACACCACTAACGGGCAGTGCCAAAACCAGCACATCAACAGACATCAGTTGGTCAAGGGCATCTGCATCACAGATAATTTGAGGCTCCAAGTTCAATAGGTAACAATCTACCCCACACATACATGCAGCTTCAACACCATCTGGTGTTGTTTTACTACCTACAACCTGCATCCCTCCGCTTTGTAATGCTTGGGCCAATGGCATTCCTAACCAGCCCAATCCAATAATGGAAACTTTTCTCACCATGATTCTCCCAAGAGCAATACCATTTTTACCCGTAGGTCATTATGTGACCATGACTAACATTACTCAGATATTGACTTAATGGCAACCGAACATATTTCAATTTAAAAACAATACATTAATACAAAATAAACATCTTTTTTAAAAAAAAGTTTGCTTTTTATACATAAAATCGGATAGGTTAAACAACAAGCAACCAATCCTTAGACGTAAATATAACGTTACGTACAGGTATCATTCAGTACAACGTACCCTTGTATAAATATCGTTTTGTATAAAAATAGATTTATAAAAAAACAGCTTTATATAAGAACGTTATATGAAAAATAGTACTGAAAAATAGTACTGAAAATAACATCAAACGCAGATAGAGAGTTCGTATACATGAATCGTATTCAATTTAACCATCATCACCACCATCATCCTGATTAGTCTTTCAGGCTGCTGTGTGCTGGAAGACATTTGACCCGTCTTCCGGTGGCATGAATATGATGAAAAACCCCCGGAAGATTTTCCGGGGGTTTTTTTATTCCTGATTTTTACGAATTAATTACTGACTGAATACTGAGATAGGATAAAACACAACATGCTAGATAAAACACGCTTACGCATAGCCATTCAAAAATCAGGCCGCCTTAGTGATGACTCCAGAGCATTACTGGCTCTCTGTGGTATCAAAATTAACTTACAGCAACAACGCCTGATTGCATTTGCTGAAAATATGCCTATCGATATTCTGCGTGTCCGCGATGATGACATCCCAGGCCTTGTCATGGATGGTATTGTCGATTTAGGTATTATTGGGGAAAATGTCCTCGAAGAAGAATTACTGACTCGCCGGGCACAAGGAGAAGACCCTCGCTACTTAACATTGCGTCGCCTCGATTTTGGCGATTGCCGCCTCTCTCTGGCAACACCTTTTGATTGCGATTATACAGGTGTGGAATGTCTGCAAGATTCCCGCATTGCTACCTCTTACCCGCATTTATTAAAACGTTATTTAGATCAAAAAAGCATTCGCTTCAAATCCTGCCTTCTCAATGGTTCAGTTGAAGTTGCCCCTCGAGCAGGGCTTGCCGATGCTATCTGCGATTTAGTTTCAACGGGCGCTACATTGGAAGCCAATGGCTTGCGGGAAGTTGAAGTCATTTATCGCTCAAAAGCCTGTTTGATCCAGCGTGATGGAGAAATGCCAGCAACCAAACAACAGCTTATTGACAAATTGATGCTCCGCATCCAAGGCGTCATTCAGGCGCGAGAATCCAAATACATCATGCTACATGCTCCCAATGACAAACTGGAAGAGATTATATCCCTGCTTCCGGGCGCAGAACGCCCCACTATCTTGCCACTGGCAGGTGCACAAAATCGTGTAGCTATGCATATGGTCAGCAGTGAAACTCTGTTCTGGGAAACGATGGAAAAGCTCAAGGCATTAGGTGCCAGTTCCATTCTGGTTCTGCCAATTGAAAAAATGATGGAGTAACCTTGATGAACACCAATTTTAAGACCATTATTCGCTGGCAAAAATGCACGCCAGCACAACAAAAAATATTACTGACACGCCCGGCGATTGCCGCATCCGACGATATTTCCAACACGGTTAAACAGATTCTGGAAACCGTAAAAATACGCGGAGATCAAGCATTACAAGAATTCAGTCAACGCTTCGATAAAACAACTATTGGAACCATTCAGATTTCTGCAAATGAAGTGAATGCCGCCGCCGCTCGCCTGACGCCAGAAATCAAGCAGGCTATGCAACAGGCCATGAACAATATCCGTCAGTTCCACAATGCCCAAAAACCAGCAGAGATTGACATTGAAACATTACCGGGCGTTCACTGCCAGCAAGTTACGCGTCCAATAGATTCAGTGGGGCTCTATATTCCCGGAGGCTCTGCCCCTTTGCCTTCCACCGTACTAATGCTAGGTACACCTGCCAATATTGCGGGTTGCCGTAAAGTCATCCTGTGTTCACCTCCTCCCATTGCGGATGAAATCCTCTATGCTGCCCAACTATGTGGGATCAGTGAAATATTTCAAATCGGTGGGGCACAAGCAATTGCAGCAATGGCATTCGGAACCGAATCCGTTCCCAAAATAGACAAAATTTTTGGTCCCGGAAACGCATGGGTTACAGAAGCCAAACGTCAGGTAAGCCAACAGATCGACGGTGCAGCGATCGACATGCCCGCAGGTCCATCTGAGGTACTGGTTATCGCTGATAGTGGAGCCAACCCCATATTCACAGCAGCAGATCTATTGTCACAAGCAGAACACGGCCCCGATTCCCAAGTAATACTGGTAACTCCCAATGAAAACTTGGCAGAACAAGTTATCCGTGAAATTGAAATACAACTTGCAGTTTTGCCACGCCAGCAGATCGCAGCACAAGCCTTGCAAGCCAGCCGGATTATTATTACTGAAGATCTCACTCAATGTGTGGCGATCAGCAATCAATATGGCCCAGAGCATTTGATCATTCAAACTCGTCAGCCTGAGCAACTGGTTGAGCAGATTACCAGTGCTGGTTCCATTTTTCTCGGTGACTGGTCGCCTGAATCTGCTGGAGATTACGCTTCAGGCACTAATCACGTTCTGCCTACCTATGGCTATACTTCAACCTATTCCAGCCTTGGCCTGACTGATTTCCTGAAAAGAATGACCGTTCAGCGGCTCACTCCTCAAGGGTTAAGAAACCTCGCACCAACTATCGAAACACTGGCACAGGCAGAACAGCTCATCGCGCACAAAAATGCCGTTACGTTACGCATGACTGCCTTGAATAACTCAGACTGAGAACCACGGGGTTTGATAACCATAAAAAGTTAAGGAACAATCATGAGTACGGTTTTTGATATCAATTCACTGGCAAGAGAAAACGTTCGCAAATTAGTCCCTTATATGTCTGCCCGCCGTCTGGGCGGTCATGGTGATATTTGGTTAAATGCGAATGAATACCCCATCGCACCCAATTTCCAACTCACTGAAAATACACTCAATCGCTATCCTGAATGCCAACCAGCAACAGTAATTCAACGTTATGCCGATTACGCTGATCTGCAACCGGAGCAAATTCTTGTCAGTCGTGGCGCAGACGAATCTATCGAATTGCTGCTCCGAGTTTTTTGTGAGCCGGGACGCGATGCTGTACTGTTTTGCCCACCCACCTATGGCATGTATAGCGTTAGTGCCGAAACCTTCGGCATAGAGCAGAAAAAGATCCCTGTCAGCGTCGACTGGCAACCGGATATTGCCGCCATAAAAAGTAATCTGAATCGCGTCAAGTTGATCTATATCTGTAATCCCAACAACCCTACAGGCAACCTCATTGATCCGGCTGCATTACATCAGATCCTTGAATTGGCCCGTAACCGTGCCATCGTTGCTATTGACGAAGCCTACATCGAATTTTGCCCACAACATGCAACTACCTATGCTACCACCCGTTGGCTACAAGACTATCCTCACTTAGTCATTTTGCGAACCCTCTCGAAAGCTTTCGCTTTGGCTGGATTGCGTTGTGGATTTACGTTGGCTTCTGCCGATATCATCGCTCTAATGCTAAAAGTGATTACCCCTTATCCACTTGCTACACCTATCGCAGATATCGCTGCACAAGCGCTAACTGAAACGGGTATTCAAACAATGAGAAATCGAGTGGAAGAAATTGTCAGCAACCGGGCTTATCTCCAGCAAGCACTCAGCAAATTGACGTTGGTTGAAAACGTGTTTCCAAGCGAAACTAACTATATTTTGGTGAAATTTATCAATGCAGAATTCGTTTTCAAAACGCTATGGAAACAAGGAATCATCTTGCGTGATCAAAGTAAACAACCGGGATTAGAGAATTGCCTACGCATTACCATCGGCAGCCGGAATGAATGTGAACAGTTAGTCAGTGCCATTAGTGCACTTTTCAACCAAACTCAACAAATCAAGGAAACTGAGACCCCATGAGCCAGAAAATGCTTTTTATTGACCGCGATGGAACATTGATCACCGAGCCACCTAGTGATTATCAAGTTGATCGCCTTGATAAATTGGCTTTTGAGGTTGGTGTGATCCCCGCCTTACTGTCCCTGCAAAAAGCCAATTACAAATTAGTGATGATCACTAATCAGGACGGGTTAGGTACGGCCAGTTTTCCACAAGCGGATTTTGAACCACCCCATGCCCTGATGATGCAGGTTTTCACTTCACAAGGTATCCATTTTGAAGAGGTGCTGATCTGCCCACACAAACCAGAAGATAACTGTCTTTGCCGTAAACCCAAGCTCGGATTGGTACAAAAATATCTGGTCGAAAATATCATTGATACTGAAAACAGTTATGTCATCGGCGATCGGGAAACCGATCTGGAATTAGCCCAAAACATGGGGATCAAAGGCATTCGTTATCAACCCGAATCACTGGGATGGTCAACTATTTGCGATCAATTACTCCGCAATGAATTAACATGTAAAGAATTAACCTGTAAAGATCGCCATGCTCACGTTGAACGAAAAACCAAAGAGACTGTTATTGATATTGAAATTTGGCTGGATCGTGAAGGAGAAAGTCGCATCAATACAGGTGTCGGTTTCTTCGATCACATGCTGGATCAGATTGCGACTCACGGCGGCTTCCGCATGAATATACAAGTCAAAGGTGATCTCTATATTGACGATCATCATACTGTTGAAGATACCGGTCTCGCACTGGGAGAAGCTTTAAAACAAGCATTGGGAGATAAACGTGGCATTGCCAGATTCGGCTTCACATTGCCAATGGATGAATGTCTAGCACGCTGCGCTCTGGATATTTCCGGTCGTCCACACCTCGAATATAAAGCCGAATTTAAACATCAGCGTGTTGGAGATTTGAGCACAGAGATGATCGAACACTTCTTCCGTTCCCTCTCTTACACCATGGGATGCACCCTGCACCTGAAAACCAAAGGCAAAAATGATCACCATCGGGCAGAAAGCCTGTTTAAAGTCTTTGGCCGGACATTGCGGCAAGCCATTCGCATAGAAGGCGATACCTTGCCTAGCTCCAAAGGTGTTTTATAGGAAATGCTATAAAGGAAGTCATGATGAACGTTGTTATTCTAGATACAGGCTGCGCTAACCTTGCTTCTGTTACCTATGCTATCCGTCGGTTAGGTTATAAGCCCATTGTAAGTTTAGACGCGGATATTGTACGAACAGCCGATAAACTATTTCTACCGGGAGTAGGCACGGCTACTGCCGCAATGAAACAGCTTGAGCAGCGACAATTAATTCCTTTGATTAATTCTCTTACCCAACCTGTATTGGGTATCTGCCTCGGCATGCAGTTACTTGCCAAAGTCAGTGCAGAAGGAGATAACGTTCCCCTACTGAAATTAATTGACGCCCCAGTCGAAAAAATAATGACCGCAGGTCTGCCATTACCACATATGGGATGGAATCAAGTGAAAGCACAGTCAGGTGATCCACTGTTTCGGGATATTGCCGACAATTCCCGTTTCTATTTTGTTCATAGCTATGCTCTGCCCGTTGGGGAATATACGATTGCCCAAACTGAGTATGGCAATACATTTAGCAGTGCGATTGCAAAAGACAATTTCTTTGGTGTGCAATTTCACCCTGAACGTTCAGGTGCAGCAGGCGCACAATTACTAAAAAACTTTTTGGAGATGTAAGCGCATGATTATACCTGCATTAGATTTAATTGATGGTAATGTGGTGCGCCTGCATCAAGGAGATTATGATCAGCGTCGGGATTATGGCAGTTCTCCGCTCTCCCGCTTACAACAATATGAACAGGAAGGCGCTAAATTGCTGCATTTGGTGGATCTCACTGGCGCAAAAGATCCAGCCAGACGTCAAATTGCACTTTTGAAAAAGCTACTGGCAGGGGTTACTGTTCCCGTTCAAGTCGGTGGAGGAATTCGTTCAGAGGCAGATGTAAAAGCATTGCTTGAAGCAGGAGCAAGCCGAGTTGTAATTGGTTCTACCGCTATTACACAACCTGAATTAGTCAGGCAATGGTTTCATCAATACGGTGCTGACGCAATTGTGCTGGCGCTGGACATCCGCATCAATGCAGATGGAATTAAGCAAGTCGCCATCAGTGGTTGGCAGGAAAACAGCAATGCTACCCTTGAGAATGTGATTGAACAATATCTCCCTGTTGGGCTAAAGCATGTTTTATGTACCGATATTTCCCGTGATGGCACATTAAGCGGCTCCAATATTGTGCTCTATCAGGAGATCAGCCAACAATATCCACAAATCCAATTTCAAGCCTCCGGTGGTATTGGCAGCCTCACCGATATTTCGCCCCTGCCTGCATCTGGTGTCGCAGGTGTTATCGTCGGTCGCGCATTACTGGAAGGAAAATTTACACTGACGGAGGCTATCCAATGTTGGCAAAGCGCATAATTCCATGTCTGGATGTCCGTAATGGGCAAGTCGTCAAAGGCGTACAATTCCGTAACCATGAAATTATTGGTGATATTGTTCCTCTCGCACAGCGCTATGCACAAGAAGGGGCTGATGAGTTGGTGTTTTATGATATTACCGCCTCTTCCGATGGCCGCGTGGTAGATAAGAGCTGGGTGGCGAAAGTTGCTGAAGTCATCGATATCCCTTTCTGCGTGGCAGGTGGAATTAAAACTGTCGAAGAAGCAGGGCAAATATTGGCGTTCGGTGCAGATAAAATCTCCATCAACTCTCCAGCCTTAGCTGATCCGGATTTGATTAACCGTCTGGCTGATCGCTACGGTGTCCAGTGTGTCGTTGTGGGTATTGATACGTGGTTTGATGAGAAAACCAACAGCTATCAGGTTTACCAGTTTACAGGAGATGAAAAGCGCACAGCCGCAACGCACTGGCAGACATTGGATTGGGTCAAAGAAGTACAACAACGTGGCGCTGGTGAAATCGTTCTGAACATGATGAATCAAGATGGTGTCCGTAATGGTTATGATCTTACTCAGCTAAAATTAGTGCGCGATGTCTGCTCTGTGCCATTGGTTGCTTCCGGGGGAGCCGGTACACCAGAACATTTCCTGGATGCTTTTCAACTTGCAAATGTTAATGGAGCTTTGGCTGCATCCGTCTTCCACAAACAGATCATCAATATCAGTGAACTTAAACAATATCTTGCTACACAGAATGTCGAGGTTAGAACATGTTGACAACACGACGATTAACAGCTCAAGAAATTGAGAAACTAGATTGGAAAAAAGTAGATAATCTGATGCCCGTCATCGTTCAACATGCCACCTCTGGAGCGGTGTTAATGATGGGCTACATGAATCAGGAAGCACTGAATGTAACGCTCAATTCTGGCAAGGTGACTTTTTTTTCCCGCACTAAGCAGCGATTATGGACAAAAGGCGAAAGCTCCGGCCACTTTCTGAATCTGGTAGAGATCTATCCTGACTGCGACAACGATACTCTGCTGGCCTTAGTGAATCCTATTGGTCCAACCTGTCATAAAGGCACTGAGAGCTGCTTTGCGCCTGCACAAACCGAATGGGGCTTTCTCTATGAATTGGAACAATTACTGGCAAGCCGAAAAAACGCCTCACCGGACAGTTCCTATACTGCTCACTTATATGCTAGCGGAACAAAACGCATCGCCCAAAAAGTTGGCGAAGAAGGTGTAGAAACCGCATTAGCGGCTACAGTAAATGACAGAGAAGAGTTGACCAACGAAGCCGCAGATTTGATCTATCACCTGCTGGTTTTACTCCAAGATCAAGAACTCGATCTTAGTCGTATCATCAGTCAATTGCGGGAACGGCACTCTACTCAACAGTAGAATTCCGAGCAGATAGAGTTCCGAGCAAAGATTGAAAATCTGAAAAATGTCAGCCACTTTGCCAAGTGATATGCACGAAGTGGCTTCTTACTGTCTTATTAGATGGCTTTTTATATCTGAGATCGTATGTAGCATCAATAACGGTAGCTATTCAAATTAACGCCCTCTTCTGCCACTCAAAGTGTCCAGCAAATTGTAAACCCATTGCCAATGGATTAGAGGCTATTTAGCAGCCACAGACTCCTGCTGCGCTCATAGGGGGCTCAATTGAAGTTACAAAATTGCTTGGGACTGCTCCACAGTTAAAAACTCCATAGTGTGTACGGCCTTCACCAATCATACTAAACAAACTATGGTATCGGCTTTTGCAAATGATATCTGCTGTATTTCGACATATTGGCACCGCTTTCCCTGCTGCAAATACATGTTCTTGATCAAACATAAAGTAAATGGGGGCATCAGGGAGATTACCTTTGTATATGGCGACCTGACCATAATCTTGACAGCTATCTTCTAGATCAATCTTGAATAACCTGAGAGTCATTGAATACAGTCTTGCACCACCCAATTTTTCTTCAATGGATTTGTTATTAATAGTTTTTAAATTGCTTGCAACAATTCGTACATCCCGAAAGCCAGCATCACGCGCCATTCGCACAAAGTCGCCATAATACAATACATCACCAATACACTATCCAATCAGTAATGGATCATTTTTCAACTCTTGTGAAAGTCTGCGATCAGAGAAAATATCAGCAAAATAAATTTCTCCACCAGGTTTGAGTAACCGGGCCATTCCCTGAAGCACATCAGATTTTGCAGCCGCTAGGTTAATGACGCAATTGGAGACGATGACATCGACACTATTCGGCGGTAAATTGAGTAGCTCCAAGGACTCAATATTTCCGTGTATAAAATGTACATTACTTTCGTTGTAGCCATAGGCTTCCCGGTGATATTCAACGTAACTCTCAGCAAATTCAATTTGTTCAAGAGTAGCATCCACGCCGATAACGTTCCCTTCTGTATTTATTCATATATTTATGATCAGTAACCTTCAGTGAAAATGAGTGGCAATCTACTCATTCGGATTAGCATTCAGAAAAATAGGAAAGTCGTGTAACCCGCAATCATTGCCATAGCAAAAATAACCGCCACAAAGGTCGCCAAGAGCTTAAATGTAAATAGGGAGCGTAATAAAATTAACTCAGTCAGGCTGGCACCAGCACCACCGATAATTAACGCCAGAATCGTTCCGGTGCCGACCCCTTTCGCCATCAAGGCTGCTGAAAGCGGTATCAAGGCTTCGACACGAATATACAGCGGCACGCCAATGACAGCAGCAATTGGAATAGCAAAAGGATTATCTGAGCCAGAATATTGTTCGAGCAGGCTAGTAGGTACATAGCCATAGATCACACTGCCGATTGCTATACCAATAATTAGATACGGCAGGACATCCTTGAAATCTGACCAAGCTTCCTGCCACAAACCACTATACTTACTTTTCGGACGCTCAGTTTTGATGGTTTGGTTATCGCAGCAACCTGTAGATTGCGTGGTGATCTGGGGAGCAGGACAACAGGAAGTCGCTATTGATTCACAACTGTTTGATACCGTTGGCTTAACGTCACAACTACTCCCAGAAACCCCGCAACCAGACACCTCTTCATGGCGTATATAACGTTCAAATCCCAATTTTTGTAGCGACCATCCGGCACCAAGTGAGACCAGAAGAGCTGATAGTACGTAAATAGCTGTTAGCGTCAGACCAAAAGTAACAACAAGCAATACAACGATGATGGGGTTCAATAGAGGGGAAGTAAATAGAAATACCATCATCGGACCAAAACCAGTTTTGGCACGAATTAGCCCTTTCAACATAGGAATGGTCGAACAACTACAAAAAGGGGTGATAGATCCGAGGATTGCAGCCAAAAAATATCCTCTTTTCCGGTTAGCACTCAGTAAAGCTTCCACCTTGGATGGGGGTATATGTCGCTGGAGAATACCAACCAATAAACTAATACCAATGAATAAAGCTGATAACTCTATGGCGAGAAAGACAAACATGTTTAAAGTTTCTTGCAATTGAGAAGACATTCTAAACCTCCAAATATCTATATTTCTAGTTTTATGGAAATATTGGAGATATTAGATTGCCATTACCGTTCCTGTCAATTATATTTCTAGAAACATAGAAATTTTTGTTTAGAGACGCACATGAAACATGAAGAAGTCGCATCTAGTCTGGCTGAACTGGGGAATAGTCACCGATTAGCCATATTTCGCTTTTTAGTTAAGGCCGACCATCAGGGAGCTTCCGTCGGAGAAATTCAGAAAGCCCTGGATATTCCTGCTTCAACACTATCACATCATCTCGCCCGCATGGTGAAGGTTGGGCTAATCCGTCAAGAGAAGCACAGTCGTACTATTGTATGTATACCTGAATACCAGCACTTGGAAAACTTGATCAACTTCTTGCAAGAAGAGTGTTGTGTGGGAATTTCGGTTGAACACTTCACCGAACAATCATGTGGGTTATATAAAAAACAGAAGTGTTAGAAGAAGGCGATATTTCTGTCAAGGATACGGAATAAAGTCACAGTATACCTGAAAGGAAAAACAGATACGTGCAGTGCATCTGTACACTTTTGAAAACAGATACTTACTGCCAGAAAAAATTACTATTAGTGGTTGATAGTGAAGATTTTTTATCATTTATAGCATAATTTGCCTGTCATCTAATGAAAAACACATTCTCTGAGGGAAAATGTGTTTTTCAAAGGATTAGAATTCATGTTACCAGAACACTCAGTGACTAAAATCGCGACTCAGTGAGTTACATTGCCGCGTTAAAGATAGCAAAGATTTCTTCATGAGAAGCTTGAATTGGGTTAGTGAACCCACAAGCATCTTTCAATGCATTGGTCGCCAGTGTTGGCAAATCTTCCTCTTTTACATTCAACTCAGACAAACCTGACGGAATATTTACATCTTCTGCCAATTCAGAGATCGCTTGAATACAGGCTTCAGCACCTTGCACATCGTTTAAAGTATTAACCTCAACGCCCATAGCAGCGGCAACCTCTTTCAAACGTGCAGCAGAAACTTTTGCATTGAATCTCTGTACATGTGGCAATAAGACCGCATTACAGACACCATGTGGCAAATCATAGAATCCACCTAACTGGTGTGCCATAGCATGGACATATCCTAAAGACGCATTATTGAATGCCATACCTGCTAAGAACTGGGCATAAGCCATATTCTCACGCGCTTCCATATCATTTCCATCTTCAACGACACGACGCAAATTATGACTAATCATTGTCACGGCTTTCAACGCACAAGCATCAGTGATAGGGTTAGCCGCCGTAGAGACATAAGCCTCAATCGCATGGGTCAATGCATCCATCCCCGTCGCGGCAGTCAATCCTTTTGGCATTCCTGCCATCAACGCAGAATCATTGACTGACAAAATAGGCGTAACATTTTTATCCACAATTGCCATTTTGATATGGCGTTCCACATCCGTAATAATACAGAAGCGTGTCATTTCAGATGCCGTTCCCGCAGTCGTATTGATAGCAATCAAAGGTAGCTGTGGTTTAGCTGAACGATCAACCCCTTCATAATCACGAATATCCCCACCATTAGCTGCCACTAATGCGATACCTTTTGCACAATCATGCGGTGAGCCACCACCTAAAGAGATCACACAATCGCAATTATGTTGACGCAGAATTTCCAAACCTTCCGCAACATTAATCGTCGTTGGGTTTGGATTTGTTCCATCATAAATTGCACTTTTTATCCTGACATCCGCCAGTAAAGCCTGAACTTTTCCAACAACACCAATCTCATTTAGCACCCGGTCAGTAACAATCAAAGCCTGTCTGTAGCCATAATTTTTCATTAATTCGATAGCTTCAGTCATGCATCCCATGCCGATTTTATTCACTGGCGGGATAAAGAAAGTTGATGCTGCCATTTGAAACTCCTTAGATTTTACTGAAGTATTTCAAAGCTCAATGTAAGAGAATTAGATTACAATGTGACATTTATCTCTCTCAGTAATTTTGACCAGAATCAATAATTGCCTATGTAAAATTAAAAAAATAGGTATCAATTTTTACTTTGAGTTTATGCAGGAGAATATTTTGCTAAAAAACGACATTTTTGAACGCCTCACTGCCTTATTGGACACTAACAATGCCCACTATCGTATTATAGAACATACTACTGGTGGTCGTTCAGAAGAAGTGGCAAAAATACGGGGAACCCATCTAGGGCAAGGAGCTAAGGGCCTGGTCTGCCATGTGAAAGGAAATGGCTATCGGCAGTATGTCCTTGCTGTCTTGCCTGCGGATCAACAGGCCGATCTTGCAGCTCTTGCCAAACAAGTGGGAGGAAGCCGGGCTTCTCTGGCAAGCCCCAAAGAAGTTTCTGAATTGACTTACTGCGTTTTTGGTGCCATTCCACCATTTAGTTTCCACCCAGACCTAAAGTTAGTTGCCGATCCACTATTATTCGAGCGCTATGATGAACTGGCATTTAATGCGGGTAGTTTGGAGCGCTCGATTATTTTGAATACGCAAGATTACCGTCGCATCGCTGTACCAGAATTAATTGCTTTTCGGAAAATAGCCAATTGAGGCTAACTCGAAGAAATTACCCAATAAATTAAAACTAAATTAAACAAAGTTTACATTTTGCTATAATTTAACCAGACAAAAATGAGCGATTATTATATGAGTAATATTTTTGTTCTGGTAATACTCGGTCTTGCTATCCTCAGCCTCGCTATATTCCTTTTCCTTCACGATGCAGAGATAGCACAATGGTTGGAGATATTTGTGCAACGATTGCTTAAGTGGCAACCTTCAACTTGAGACTTTAGTTTAACTTAGTAAAAAAGGTGCTGATAACTCAGCACCTTAACTTTAAACATGTTTATTTATTATAAAGATATCTAATAATTAACCCAGCCATTCAGTGTGGAAAACACCTTCTTTATCAGTACGCTTATAAGTATGCGCACCAAAGTAATCGCGCTGTGCCTGAATCAAATTAGCAGGCAATACAGCAGAACGATAGCTATCGTAATAAGAGATAGCAGCAGAGAATGTTGGCGTTGGGATACCATTCTGCACACCGTAGGAAACAACATCGCGCAGAGCTTGCTGATATTCGTCTGCAATTTGTTTGAAATAAGGTGCTAACAGCAAGTTAGCGATAGCTGGGTTTTCATTGTATGCATCCGTGATTTTTTGCAGGAATTGTGCACGAATAATACAACCAGCCCGGAAGATCTTAGCAATTTCGCCATAGTTCAGATCCCAGTTGTACTCATCCGATGCCGCCTTCAACTGTTGGAAGCCTTGCGCATAAGACACAATCTTACCCAAATACAGAGCACGGCGAACTTTCTCAATAAATTCAGCCTTATCTCCGTTAAATGGCTGGGCTTCCGGGCCTGACAGCACCTTGGATGCAGCGACGCGCTGATCTTTCAGGGAAGAGATATAGCGTGCAAATACAGATTCCGTGATAAGTGTTACCGGGATACCTAGATCCAGCGAGCTTTGGCTGGTCCACTTACCGGTGCCTTTGTTGGCTGCTTCATCCAGAATCACGTCAACCAGATATTTTCCTTCTTCATCTTGTTTACGGAAAATATCAGCAGTAATTTCGATCAAATAGCTGCTCAGCTCGCCTTGGTTCCAATTACTGAATACTTCAGCCAATTCCTGATTACTCAGGTTCAATGAATTTTTCAAAAGAGAATAGGCCTCTGCAATCAACTGCATATCACCATATTCAATGCCATTGTGAACCATCTTCACATAATGGCCTGCACCATCTGCCCCGATATAAGCAACACAAGGCTCACCATCAGCTTGGGCAGCGATCTCTTTCAGAATTGGTGCCACCAACTCATAAGCTTCTTTCTGACCACCCGGCATAATTGAAGGGCCTTTCAATGCGCCTTCTTCACCGCCAGAAACACCTGTACCGATAAAGTTAAAACCCTGAGCAGACAACTCACGATTACGGCGGATAGTATCCTGAAAATAGGTGTTGCCACCATCGATCAGAATGTCACCCTTATCCAAATGTGGTGTCAGTGATGCAATGGTTTTATCCGTAGCTTCACCAGCCTTAACCATCAACAGAATACGACGTGGCTTTTCCAGCGAATCGACAAACTCTTCAATGGAATAACTTGGAACTAATTTTTTCCCTGGATTTTCAGCAATAACTTCATCAGTTTTATCGCTTGAGCGGTTAAAAATAGATACAGAATAACCACGGCTTTCAATATTCAACGCCAGGTTGCGCCCCATTACCGCCATACCGACAACACCGATCTGTTGTTTGGACATGAATAACTCCCGTCTAATAATGACTGCTGCCCACCCAAGATGCATACGTAATACCAAGTGTATTACATGCCGTATGCAACAAAACAGAGTGAGCAATTTGTTAATGAGGTCACATGTTAACTCAGGAAAGGCCATAGAGGGTAGTTATTGATGCAACCGATACCGTCGAGATGTTTTTTTGCTGAAAAAATTTCCAACTGAGATAAATCACCTATTGATATTTCGCACTTCAATACGCATTATTTAATAGTCGGCAAATGCCGTCCTATTAAAAAGGTAAAACAAATTGTATGGAATGGATCGCTGATCCGACGATATGGGCAGGTCTGGCCACACTTATCGTTTTAGAAATTGTTCTCGGAATAGACAACTTAATATTCATTGCCATTCTGGCAGATAAACTTCCTGAAAAAGAGAGAGATAAAGCTCGCCTGACAGGGCTTTCCTGTGCCCTTATCATGAGGATATTGCTGCTATTCAGCCTATCCTGGCTCATTTCCCTGACTAATCCATTGGTTACTTTATGGGAACATCCTCTCAGCGCCCGTGATTTAATTATGTTGATAGGGGGTATCTTCTTGCTGTTCAAAGCAACAATGGAATTGAATGAACGGTTAGAAGGAAAAAACCTGCATACCAATCAACAACGCAAAGGAGCCAGCTTCTGGGCAGTAGTTGTGCAAATTATTGTCTTGGATGCAGTATTTTCTCTCGATTCTGTTATCACTGCCGTGGGGATGGTCGATCACATTGGTATTATGATTGCTGCTGTGATCATCGCCATGATCCTGATGATATGGGCTAGCAAATCTCTGACAAAATTCGTCAATGCGCATCCCACAATCGTTATTCTGTGTCTCAGCTTCTTACTGATGATCGGCTTCAGCTTGGTTGCTGAAGGCTTTGGCTATCACATTCCGAAAGGCTATCTCTATGCAGCCATAGGCTTCTCCATCATGATTGAAGCACTGAATCAGTTCGCTCAGTTCAATCGCCGCAAATTCTTGAGTGCTTCCCGCTCCCTGCGCGAAAGAACCGCAGAGGCTGTTCTTCACATTTTAAATGGTAAACGTGAAAACGCTGCACTTGATAACCATACTTCCAACCTGATTGCGGATCATACAGAGAACAAAGAAGTCTTTGAGCCTCAAGAACGCCAGATGATCGCCCGCGTTCTCAGCATGGCACAACGTACCGTCAGCAGTATCATGACTTCACGCCATGATGTGGTTTATCTTGATGTCCATGCTCCTACAGAAAAATTAACTACGCTACTGGAACAAAAGCCACACACGCGAATTGTGGTCACAGACGAACAGACCAGTGATGAGCCTCTTGGTGTTGTACATGTGATTGATATCCTTAATCAACAGCTGACTCACAATACTTTTGATTTAAGGAAGTTAGTCCAGCAACCGTTGATTTTCCCTGAATCTCTCTCCCTGCTACAAGCGTTGGAACAGTTCCGTCAGGCACAAACACACTTTGCTTTTGTTGTTGATGAATTCGGTTCTGTTGAAGGGGTAGTTACGGTAACTGATGTGATGGAAACCATTACAGGCAATCTCCCTGTCGGTAGCGGAGAGCTTGATGCTCGCCATGATATTCAGGTTATGGAAGAGGGGTATTGGATTGCCAATGGATTTATGCCACTGGAAGATTTAGTGCTTTACGTGCCACTGCCATTGGATGAAAAACGAGAATATCAGACATTGGCAGGCCTGTTAATGGAATATCTGCAACATATTCCACAACAAGGTGAGCAATTGAAGATTGGTGACTATCTGTTTGAAGCATTGGAAATCACCAGCCACCGCATCAATAAAGTGAAGATTACCTCACTGAAAGTGGAAGAATACGCTGAAATATAATCAGAAATCTTAAAACCACAACACCTACTAAGAAAAAACCGGCATAAGGCCGGTTTTTTTATTCCTATAAGTTTTATCAGTTTGAGTTAATTTTTAGGATATTTGCTCACGATTACACCAAGTACAATGACCCCGATTCAATAGCAGTTAAGTTAACAGAAAATAGCAGTTAGCGGGGATGTCGCACCGCCTTCATATGGCCCAAGAGCTTTACAAAGCTCTTTTGTGGCTGAGTTAGCAATACATACATTTATTGTTGATAAGTGAGGGTTTTATATGAGTACAAAATATTTTGCATTATTAACACATACTGGCACAGAAAAACTGAAGAAAGCAGCCTCATCAGGCACCAAGCTTGAAATTACCCATATGGCTGTAGGCGACGGTGGTGGTAGTTTACCCACTCCCAATGCCAAGCAATCCTGTCTGATTAATGAAAAGCATCGTTCTGAACTTGATGCCCTGACCATCGCTCCCCAAAAACCTCACCAAATTATCGCCGAACAGATAATTCCTGAAGGTGAAGGTAATTGGTGGGTTCGTGAAATTGGCCTATTCGATAAAGATGGCACACTGATTGCGGTAGGAAACTGCGCTGACCTCTATAAGCCAGAATCTCAGGAACAAACTATCCGCATGGCATTGACGATTGGCGATAATAGCTTGGCTGAGTGGGTAAGAGAACTAATTTCTGGCCTTGCCACTCGCAGATATGTGAGAGAAAGAATTAAAGAACACGCCGAAAGCCGCAACCATCCTGATGCAACCTTAAAAGAAAGAGGGTTTGTTGCGTTAAGTAACGCAGTAAACAGTGATAGCGAAGCTCATGCTGCAACACCCAAAGCAATAAAAACGGCGTATGAATTAGCCAATAAAGCTTATGAATTGGCTACATCAATATCTTCGACAGATAAATATGTGCCACTAACACGTAAAGTTAATGGCAAAGAGCTGTCCAAAGATATTGAACTGACAGCAGCAGATGTCAATGCCTATGACAAGAGCCAAACAGATTCTCTTGTCGATAAAGCTACGACATTAGCCCATAAAGCTATTGATACTGCAAATAACAAAGTCCCTCTGACCCGCAAGGTTAATGGCAAAGAGCTGGTAATAGATGTTGAACTTACAGCGCTTGATGTGGATGCCTACAGCAGGAAGGAAACCGATGAACTTATCGCTCCCGTTGAGGCATTGGCTAAAACTGCTGAGCAACTTGCCACCACGGCTATCCAAGATGCTAGTAATAAAGTCCCAGTGACCCGCAAGGTCAATGACAAAGAGCTGACCACCGACATTCAACTGGTGGCAGCGGATGTCGATACCTACAATAAAGGGGAGATCGATGAGCGTATCGGCAAAGTGGACAAACTGGCGGAAACCGCCAACCACAATGCCACCACAGCCATTCAGGAAGCAAACAGCAAAGTCCCCTTAACCCGCAAGGTCAATGACAAAGAGCTGGTCGCCGACATTCGGCTGACCGCGGCGGATGTCGATACTTACAATAAAGAGGAAATCGATGAGCGTATCGGCAAAGTGGATAAACTGGCGGAAACCGCCAACCACAATGCCACTGCTGCCATTCAGGAGGCAAACAACAGAGTCCCCCTGACCCGCAAGGTCAATGACAAAGAGTTGATCACCGACATTCAACTGACCGCGGCGGATATCGATGCTTACAGTAAAGAACAAACTGATGGCATGCTCAAAGATATCAAAATACAGATCAGCGATGTCAATAATTTGGCGGAAACTGCCAATACTAACGCAATCAAAGCTATCAACGATGCGAGCAGCAAAGTTCCCCTGAGCCGCAAGGTCAATGACAAAGAGCTGACCACCGACATTCGGCTGACCGCGGCGGATGTCGATACCTACAATAAAGTGGAAATCGATGAACGTATCGGCAAAGTGGATAAACTGGCCGAAACCGCCAACCACAACGCCACCACGGCCATTCAGGAGGCAAACAACAAAGTTCCCCTGAGCCGCAAGGTCAATGGCAAAGAGCTGATCACCGACATTCAACTGACCGCGGCGGATGTCGATACCTACAATAAAGTGGAAATCGATGAGCGTATCGGCAAAGTGGATAAACTGGCCGAAACCGCCAACCACAACGCCACCACGGCCATTCAGGAGGCAAACAACAAAGTTCCCTTAACCCGCAAGGTCAATGGCAAAGAGCTGATCGCCGACATTCAACTGACGGCGGCGGATGTTGATGCTTACAGTAAGGAGGAAGCGGACGCCCAGCTCAAGGATGTTAGAATTCTAGCTGATCAGGCCATTCAGGATGCGGGTAACAAAGTTCCTTTAACCCGCAAAGTGAATGGCAAAGAGCTGATCACCGACATTCAACTGACGGCGGCGGATGTCGATACCTACAATAAAGTGGAAATCGATGAGCGTATCGGCAAAGTGGATAAACTGGCGGAAACCGCCAACCACAACGCTACCACGGCCATTCAGGAGGCAAACAGCAAAGTACCCTTAACCCGCAAGGTCAATGGTAAAGAGCTGATCGCTGACATTCAACTGACGGCGGCGGATGTTGATGCTTACAGTAAGGAAGAAGCGGACGCCCAGCTCAAGGATGTTAGAATTCTAGCTGATCAGGCCATTCAGGATGCGGGTAACAAGGTTCCTTCAACCCGCAAAGTGAATGGCAAAGAACTGTTAACTGATATTGAGCTAAGTGCCGCTGATATCGGTACTTATAACAAAGTAGAAATCGATGATCATATCGGCAAAGTGGACAAACTGGCTGAAACCGCCAACCACAACGCTACCACGGCTATTCAGGATGCGAACAACAAAGTCCCATTAACCCGCAAGGTCAATGACAAAGAGCTGATCGCCGACATTCAACTGACGGCGGCGGATGTCGATTCCTATAACAAGAAGGAAACTGATGACCTTATTAATGGCGTCAAAACACAAGTCAATAGTGTTCAACAATTGGCTAATATTGCCAGTAATAACGCCACCACAGCCATTCAGGAGGCAAACAGCAAAGTTCCCTTAACCCGCAAGGTCAATGGCAAAGAGCTGGCAACAGATATTCAGCTGACGGCGGCAGATGTTGATGCTTACAATAAAGAAGAAACTGACGGCCAGATCAAGGACGTTAGGACTCTGGCTGAGCACGCCGATAAGAAAGCTGATCAGGCCATTCAGGATGCGGGTAACAAAGTCCCTTCAACCCGCAAAGTGAATGGCAAAGAACTGTTAACTGATATTGAGCTAAATGCGGCTGATGTCGGTACTTATAACAAAGTAGAAATCGATGATCATATCGGTAAAGTAGATAAGCTGGCCGAAACCGCCAATAGCAACGCCAATGCAGCCATTCAGGAGGCAAACAGCAAAGTTCCATTAACCCGCAAGGTCAATGACAAAGAGCTGTCAGTAGATATTCGATTAACGGCGGCAGATGTTGATACCTACAATAAAGCAGAAATCGATAACCGTATCGGCAAAGTGGATAAGCTGGCCGAAACCGCCAATCACAACGCCACCACGGCCATTCAGGATGCTAACAACAGAGTACCATCAACACGTAAAGTGAATGATAAAGAGCTGGTAGCAGATATTACATTAACTGCCCATGATGTAGATACCTATGACAGGGCACATATCGACATCCTTATTGACGAAATTAAAGATCATGCAAACACCGCCAATAACAATGCGGATAGCAAAGTTCCATTAACCCGTACCATAAATGGCAAGGCTCTATTATCCGATATTAAGTTGACCGCATCTGATATGAATGCCTATACCAAAGGAGAGGTAGATCTTCACATTGAAAGCGTTAAACAACTAGCAAATGAGGCTAACAACAATACGGATAGCCGAGTACCACTCACGCGTACTGTAAATGGCAAGGCCCTGTTAACTGATATTAAACTTACTGCCTCTGATGTAGGAGCTTATGGCAAAGTAGAAGTTGATACTCGCGTTGGCAAAGCTGAGAAATTAGCAAATGATGCCAATGTCAATGCGATAGCAGCTAAAGCTGACGCTGAAAACCGACTGGAGAAAAGTAAGAACGGGGCGGATATCCTAGATAAACAGGCCTTTGTGAGGAATTTAGGCTTAGGTGATCTGGTTGGATTAGGTATTGAGTCACGACGAATCATGGACGAGCACACCATCATCAAGATCGGTGAGATATTCATGATCAACGGGCTTGCCGTTGCCAGTGAACCAATTGGTGAACTTAACCAATCTATGATCGGTGGAGTGACTTACTATACCCACTTCTACAAAATCAAACTGCCTACGACTTTGCCAAATGGCATTATCTCATGTCAGGCAAGTATTGTCGGAGATGCTTTTGATCACCAACGCCCCGGTTATCTGGCTGATGTCAAAATACAGAGAGATAATTCAAATGGAATCGGATTATCTAAGGATACACTGACAATATCTGTCACGACTCCTCAAACGGGCTGGGTTCCACATTTTTATTATCAGGTTGTAGGGTATTAGCAGAAACAGTAAGTTCAGAACTAGTTCGTTATTTTAGAATGGAACAATATTGTAAAATAGAATAGTTTCGCTAAGATCCCAATAAATCAGGTGATCGCCCCGGCGATCACCTGAGGCCGCTGATAAACTTAATCGCACTTACCCCTGTGCAAATACTCCCGCAACCATCAACAAATAAGGTAAAGGGGAGAAAATAACAAATTTTGAACGATAGAATATTACTCTGCGGAGAGAGTCATTATTTTCTCTCTCCACATGGCTGATCCTACTTTTTATTCAGTAGATCCTCTAGCTTCTTAAGATCTTTATTATCGCTGTTATTTTCGAGCCAATCTCTGATAGATTTTTTGGCCTTCTGTTGTAATTCATCACGTAACATGGATTCCACATTCAGCTTATATTGCAGGTTATTCCAGTCACCATAAACCCGCAATGGGATTTTTAATTGCACCAAGCGACGGACAAATTCGTTCTGTTTGCCCCATCCATTGGTCAATTGCACCCATAATGAAACATCGGTGTTCTGTTTCAGTAAATTGGCTTTCCCCTGCCCTTTAATATTGAACACACTTGAATTCGCTGCAAGTTCACTAATTTTAACCTCACCGCGATCCAATTGTGCTTTTACTAACATACTAGTAGCTTCAGTGAAGTCACCTGTATTCAAGGGTTGGCTAACTTGATCTGTTGCCCGTGCAAAAGATTGTTGAATAAGCTGAGGAATGTTCAACCCTTCCAGACGCGCGTTTTTCAGGTCGATATTCAAACCACCTTGCCAATAATGAGAAATGGCATATTCGTCATAACCTTCTCCCAGAAGATCACCGTCTACATTAAGCTGACCTTTGAATATCAACGGTAATGCCAGTGCATTTAACAAAGGTTGTATCTCAATCTTCTGCAAGCGCGGCTTTGTGTGCAGTTTTGCGGGAACAACCGTAGCATCAATCGATGTCGGTAACGCAAAATATCCACCAAACACGTTGCCATTTAATTTAGTGATTTCCGCCACGCCACTGTTATTGGCTGCTTTCAGAGCAAAATTATCAATAGCCATCCCCTGATAAATGAATTTATCTGCTGTGAACGAGATATCGCCATCAAACCCTTGCAAAAATGTAAGATCATAGTTGGATAATGCCGAGACTGATGTCGCAATCACCGGTTTTAATGAATTATTTTCAACCCGATAATCATGTTTTTCCCGTGGTGTCTTTTTCGATAAAGCCTCCCACCCCAGCACATTATCCAGATTGAACTTTGGTGAGTTCAGGTTGATAGAATATTGCGGCTTATCTGTCAGAATAGCGGTAATATTTCCCTTAAGCTCATCCCCATCATTCAGCGTCAATGCCATTTTTTGCAGCGAAATTGATTTAGATAAAGCCTGATATTTCACTGTGGCACTTCCCTTCCCTTGGATATCCGTAGACGGTAACCCAATTCCCTGCAATTGGTATTCAAAGGAATCAATGTCAGCCGATAGCTGCTGCGGGTAATCAGAAATATCTATTGATGAGTTGAGTTCAAGTGACAGTTCTTGTTGGTTTTTATTGATTTTACTGCGGAGGCTAAGATCAACGTGATCCTGATCACTGCGTTCCAACAATAAATTGATATCACGGACATTTATTTGGGAATGTTCATTGGATTGCCAGATCAATAAGCTATCCGCTACCCTGATTCTGGCAATATCCAGTTTCCAAGCCTGACTTCCCGCAATGATTGGATAGTGGGTATCGCTTTCTGGTGCAATTGGGGCCTCTGACCGTTTTTTCGGTTGGCTATCTGGAGTGAGCCGCAAGACAGCTCCTTTCAGCATCACTTCTTTAACTGAGAGTTGATGAGACAGCAGTGGCAGTAACTCCACATCCAAACGCATATTTTCTGCCACAATAGCCGGTACTTTAGCATTCTCGGCGGTTAAAGAGATCCCACCAGTCAGGATGCTCAATTTTGGCCAAACGTGCCAACGTAAGTCATTCCGGAACACGAGCTGGTAACCACTCTTCTTTTGTACCTGTTTAACTATGTAGCCACGAAAATCATTTGGATTAACCAACATAACCAGTGCAGTTAAGCCAGTAACAATGACTACCAACAAAATAACGAGTGTCGTCAACAATCTTTTCATGACTTCCCCAGCCTCATGTCCACAAGAAGACTATTTTCACTAAAAAGCTAGTCTTACCAGAAAGCTTTACCAGAAAAGGTTAATCCTCACTGATGCGGCTACCTACGGCTCCCTGCTGATTTTTATATTTAGCATCCTGACGTCGGTTATAAGGCCGTTCAGCTGAACCTGAAAGCGGTTCAAAGCTCAATGCACCGATAACCATACCAGGACGTAAAGCCAAAGGCAGTTTGCCTGAATTATAGAATTCCAGAACAATTTGCCCCTGCCAACCCGGATCAATACGATGCGCAGTCACATGGACCATCAGGCCAAGACGCGCCAAAGATGAGCGTCCATCCAACCACCCCACTAAATTATCAGGCAGTGTGACAGATTCCAGCGTTACCGCCAAAGCCAATTCACCAGGATGGAGGAAAAATGCTTCTCCCGCCGGCAAAGTAATTTCATCGCTCATGACTCGGTCTAGTGCCGCATTGACTTCAGCCTTAGGGCCACTCAAATCAATATAAGCAGCAGTATGACCACGAAAAACGCGAAACTGATTCCCAAGGCGCACATCAGCAGTTGCCCCATTAATACGTTCAACAGGGGGACGTGGGGTAATTACCAACTTTCCTTCATCTAGCCATTTAATAATGTCACGGTCACAGAGTCGCATTATTTCCTCTCAAATACGATGATACTTATGAATACCTGAACAACAGATTATTCGTAAAATTGGCCAATCTTAGCTTTTAAGATATCAATGGCCACACGGTTTTTCCCACCACGAGGAACAATAATATCGGCATATTGTTTTGATGGCTCGATAAATTGCAGGAACATTGGACGTACGGTTTTCTTATACTGTTCCATAACAGAATCCAATGAACGTCCGCGTTCATTCACATCACGCTTAATGCGGCGCATCAAACAGATATCCAGTGGCGTATCAACAAAAATGGAAAAATCCAGCTCTTGACGCAGACGCTTATCCGTTAATAGTAGGATACCTTCAAGAATAATGACTCTTTTCGGTTTAAAATGAATGGATTCAGATTTGCGGGTGTGCTCGACGTAGTCATATTGCGGCAGTTCGATGGGCTTTCCGGCTTTCAATGTCTGAAGATGCTCAAACAGTAAACTGTGATCCATTGAGCTTGGATGATCATAATTAACTTTATAACGCTCTTCTATCGGGGTATTGGTTTGATCTTTATAATAGCAATCTTCTGGAATAACACCGATATTGTGATCACCAACTTGAGCCCGTAATTCTCTATAAAGTGTGTTGGCGATAAGGCTTTTGCCTGAGGCAGAGGCACCTGAAATACCTACGATTGTACACTTATGTGCTTCATCAGCCATAGTAGAAATAACCTGGTTAAAAAAGAAAAAAATAAAGTGGGAACATGGTATTCGCTAATACCACGTTTGGCGGATTATAGGGAGTTAATGACTTCTATTCCAGAGTAAACAAGATAAGTCTCGTTTTTTTCGATACGATTCGCATAAAAATTCCGCAATTTTATGCTTCAAATAGAGGATATTCTATAAGTAAGGAACGTGATCCCTTATCCTACAGGTGCGCTCTTACACCCTGGAGTTATACATAATTTTTTTAAGGTGAATAAAATACATTTTGAAACGCTAAGAAAACGCCGCCCACAAAAATCATTAATCAAAACGGCGTTTATCGTATATTAGTTACACAGATGATTAAATGACTACTCAAATCAAACTGCGCGGAAGGAAATTTCAGTTGGGATTTTTTCGCCCTGCCAATACATCTTTGCAGAAATATTGTCAGCAATTTCACGATAAATATCCGCAAATTCACTGTCAGGTTGACGGCTCACCGTTGGCTCACCACGATCGAGATCTTCACGCAATGAGATATGCAACGGGATTTGCCCCAATAATTGACAATTATATTTTTCTGCCAGTTTTTCTGCCCCACCCGTACCAAAAATCGGTTCATGATGACCGCAGTTACTGCAAATATGGGTGCTCATATTCTCAATAATGCCCAATACTGGCACATTGACCTTCTGGAACATGACGATGCCTTTCATCGCGTCGATCAAGGCAATATCCTGCGGCGTTGTAATAACCAACGCACCTGTCACCGGAATATTCTGGGACAGCGTTAACTGAATATCCCCCGTTCCCGGTGGCATATCAATCACCAGATAATCCAGATCCGGCCACAGCGTATCTTGCAGCATCTGCATCAAGGCTTTGCTTGCCATCGGACCACGCCAGACCATCGCGTTATCATCAGTAACAAGATAGCCGATGGAGTTGGTCGCTATACTGTGTACCATAATTGGCGCCATATGCTGACCATCAGGGGAAGTCGGACGCTCTTTCGCTGTACCAAGCATGTTGGGGATAGATGGGCCATAGATATCCGCATCCAGAATGCCCACTTTCGCTCCTTCTTGTGCCAGCGCCAGCGCCAGATTCACCGCTGTACTGGATTTCCCCACTCCGCCTTTTCCTGAACTGACGGCGACAATATTGCGCACGCCATTGACGCCCGGCAAATTATTGGCACGACGCAATGTGCTGATATTATGGGTTAATCGCCATTCTACGGATTTTGCTCCCGTCACGGATTGCAACGGTTGGGTTATTTCTTTCTTCAATACTTCAAAAGTGCGTTTCCAGACAAAAGGCATGATTAATTCAATATGCAGTATCCCATCCAGTATAGTGCAGTGATGCAATGCTTTCAGGGCAATCAAATCTCGCTCTAATGTCGGATGTTTGAAAGTTGCCAATATTTTCGCAACATGTGCTTTCAGCAGGTCAGGATTGGTCTGCTCGGGGGATTGTGAGTTCATCCCGGCTCCTTTTGATTTATCTTTTTCAACCTAAAACTGTTCAGCCATCATAACAGAAGCTCACGGCTTCGGATAAGGCAACGTAAAAGTGATGAAGATCTCGCGTTACCCTAGCGACAATGCTCCTTATCAGGTAACATCAAAAACCCTTTTAATTTAATGGAAGTCAGATCCTAACTATGTCTCAAGTCGCGAAAAAATTATTGGTGACCTGTGCGTTACCTTATGCTAACGGTCCAATTCATCTCGGTCATATTCTGGAACACATTCAGGCTGATATTTGGGTTCGTTATCATCGAATGCGCGGCAAAGAGGTTCACTTTGTCTGTGCCGACGATGCCCACGGTACACCAATCATGCTGAAAGCCCAACAAATTGGGATCTCACCAGAAGAAATGATTGCCAAGGTGAACCTAGAGCATCAGCAGGATTTTGCCGGTTTTGCCATTAGCTATGATAATTATCACTCTACGCATAGCGAAGAGAACAGAGCACTTGCCTCCAAAATTTATCTGAAACTGAAAAAGAACGGTTACATTAAAAACCGGACAATTTCTCAATTGTATGATCCAGAAAAAGGAATGTTCCTGCCAGACCGTTTCGTCAAAGGCGCCTGCCCGAAATGTAAGGCAGAAGATCAGTATGGCGATAATTGTGAAGTCTGTGGAACGACCTATTCCCCAACGGAACTAATCAACCCTCGCTCCGTTGTCTCTGGTGCAACACCACAAATGCGAGATACAGAGCATTTTTTCTTCGATCTTCCTGTTTTCAGCGATATGCTGCAAAAATGGACTCGTTCCGGCACCTTGCAGGAACAAGTGGCAAATAAAATGCAGGAATGGTTCGAATCTGGTCTGCAACAGTGGGATATCACCCGTGATTCGCCTTATTTTGGCTTTGAAATCCCAGATCAATCGGGTAAATATTTCTATGTCTGGCTAGATGCCCCAATTGGTTATATGGGTTCATTCCAAAATCTGTGTGATAAACGTGATGACCTGAATTTCGATGAGTTCTGGGCGAAAGATTCCAAAGCAGACCTCTACCATTTTATTGGCAAAGACATCGTTTATTTCCACAGCCTGTTCTGGCCGGCTATGTTGGAAGGTAGTGACTACCGCAAACCAACTAACTTGTTTGTTCACGGTTACATCACCGTTAACGGCACTAAGATGTCCAAGTCCCGTGGAACCTTCATCAAGGCTGAGACATATCTGAAACACCTTGATGCAGACTGCCTGCGTTATTACTACGCGGCGAAGCTCTCTTCCCGTATTGATGATATCGATCTGAATCTGGAAGATTTTGTTCAGCGTGTAAACAGCGATATCGTTAATAAAGTCGTTAACCTTGCTTCACGCAATGCGGGCTTCATCAATAAACGCTTCGGAGGCAAACTGGCAGATCAGCTCGCTGATCCTTCGCTGTACCAGAAGTTTGTCGATGCAGCACAGGTTATTGCAGAAGACTTTACCAACCGTGAATTCGGCAAAGCAATCCGTGAAATTATGGCACTGGCTGATCTTGCCAACCGCTATGTTGATGAGCAAGCACCGTGGGTTGTGGCTAAACAAGAAGGCCGCGACGCTGATCTGCAAGCTATCTGCTCCATGGGCATTAACCTGTTCCGCATACTGATGACTTACCTGAAACCTGTTCTTCCAGGCCTGACTGCGCGTGCAGAAGCTTTCCTTAATACTGAACTGACTTGGGATGGAATCCAACAACCTCTGTTGAACCATGATGTTTCACCATTCAAGGCACTGTTCAATCGCATTGAGATGGCTAAAGTTGAAGCAATGGTCGCTGACTCAAAAGAGAGCATCGAACCACAAAAAACCGTGACAGGCCCGTTAGCCGATGAGCCGATTCAGGACACTATCGCATTTGATGACTTTGCCAAGGTTGACCTGCGAATCGCATTGATCAAACAGGCTGATTTTGTCGAAGGTTCAGATAAGCTGTTGAAACTGACTCTTGATATCGGTGGTGAAACTCGCCAAGTTTTCTCCGGTATTCGTTCAGCCTATCCTGATCCAAAAGCGCTGGAAAATCGTCTGACGGTGATGGTTGCCAACCTCACACCACGCAAAATGCGCTTCGGTATTTCAGAAGGTATGGTAATGGCAGCAGGCTCTGGTGGAAAAGATATTTTCTTGTTAAGCCCAGACAGCGGTGCTCAACCTGGTATGCAGGTTAAATAATAATTGCATTTCTTAAAAAAATATTAATATTATCAACCAGATAACAAAGCGGGCTCAAAAAAAGCCCGCTTTTTAATGTGATGTATGGCACATTTACAACGTTAGTCGTATGATAAAACCCTCGTTATATTGAGGAATTATCGATTATGTCTTTTCAAAATGTGCTGATGATAGGTTGGCAATATCTGCGCGCATTCGCGCTGCTCTATTTGTGCCTGATCGCGGGGAATATCATTTCAGCACTACTTCCCTTCTCTCTCCCCGGCAGCATTATTGGCTTACTTCTTCTGTTTTGTTTACTCGCATTCCAAATTATTCCCTCACACTGGGTGAAACCAAGCTGTAGCCTGCTGATGAAAAACATGACACTGCTTTTTTTGCCCATCGGCGTAGGAATCATGGATTATTACTCACAACTTAGCCAACAGATGTTTCCAATTCTCCTTTCTTGTATCGTCAGTACCGTTATTATCATGGTTATCGTTGCTTACAGTTCCCACTATATTCATCGTGAACGCGTCATTATTTGTACTAAACCGCAAGAACCCATCCCGACACCAACAACCCCATCACAGCAATTATCACAAGAATCGGAAGAGAAAGAAAAATGTTAAGCCATATTTGGTGGTCACTGCCATTAACTTTAATTGTCTTTTACTTTGCTAAAAAACTAGCAATGCGACTCAAACTGCCTATATTCAATCCGTTATTGATATCAATGGCTGTTATCATTCCCTTGCTGCTCATGACCCATACACCTTACAAGCACTATTTTTCTGGCAGCCGGATATTGAACGATTTGCTGCAACCTGCCGTTGTTGCCTTAGCTTTCCCTCTGTATGAACAACTACATCAAATCCGTGCTCAGTGGAAATCAATTATTAGTATTTGTTTTATTGGCAGTATTGTCGCAATGGTCACGGGAACAGCTATTGCATTATGGGCAGGTGCAACGCCTGAAATTGCAGCCTCTGTTCTACCTAAATCTGTGACCACCCCAATAGCCATGGCTGTGGCCGATTCCATAGGTGGAATTCCTGCCATTAGCGCAGCTTGTGTCATTACGGTAGGTATTTTTGGCGCGGTCTTTGGTCACAATCTATTTAACATGCTAAAAATAAAAACTCAGGCTTCACGAGGGTTGGCTATGGGTACTGCTGCCCATGCGTTGGGAACAGCCCGCTGTGCGGAAATGGATCACATTGAAGGGGCGTACAGCTCACTGGCCTTAATGACCTGCGGCATTATTACCTCACTGATCGCGCCTTTTCTATTTCCGATATTGCTGCATATGTTTGGTTAATCATTCTATTAATGACTATTGCGATCAACAGTAATGGTTTGAGATGATTTTATTCGTTGTAAAACTGTAACAAAAAGGTAAGCGTATTTATCAGGATAGTGAAAATTTGATATAAATCACTAAAATAATATCTTAATTACACAAATTTCATTAATTATATGGCCTTTATCACATTACAAATCTGAATAGACGTCCTAGAATGACCTTCAACCAATTTGGAGATCATTCTATGCAAGCTCGTTTTCACGCTATTTGGTCAGAAATCACGCCTAAACTGCAAAAGGCCCTATTACCTTATATTGGCAACGACGATTTTCCAGCTATGCTGACAGCAGAGCAAGTGGAGTCAATCAAACAGAGCAGC
Source organism: Xenorhabdus yunnanensis (assembly GCF_028598805.1). Classification (GTDB taxonomy): domain Bacteria; phylum Pseudomonadota; class Gammaproteobacteria; order Enterobacterales; family Enterobacteriaceae; genus Xenorhabdus; species Xenorhabdus yunnanensis. The sequence continues at coordinate 58,104 of NZ_JAQRFI010000011.1, forward strand.
GAATTTGATGATCAGGCACTGGCATTGGCCTTATTGCCACTTTCTGCGGCCTGCTCCCTTGCTCCTATCTCCCATTTTTATGTCGGTGCAATTGCACGGGGAGAAAGTGGCAATCTTTATTTCGGTGCCAATATGGAATTCACTGGAGTGCCATTACAGCAAACCGTCCATGCAGAACAATCAGCCATAACACATGCTTGGTTACATGGTGAGAAGAAGTTGGTTTCCATCACTATCAACTATTCACCTTGCGGTCATTGCCGGCAATTTATGAATGAACTGAATAGTGGAACACAATTGGAAGTTTACCTCCCCAACCGTCCACGATTAACTCTGGCCGATTACCTGCCAGAAGCCTTTGGCCCAGGAGATCTAACCGATACACCATTGCTACTGGATACAGTTAATCATGGCTATCAACTGGCTATCAGTGACGAATTGGTACAAGCTGGATTGGCTGCGGCAAACCGTAGCCATGCACCTTATAGCCAATCCCACTCAGGGATTGCCCTACAGGATGAACAAGGGAAAATTTATACTGGCCGTTATGCGGAAAATGCCGCATTCAACCCAAGCTTGCCACCATTACAGGCAGCGCTGATATTTATGAATATGGCTGGCGGTAATTGTCAATCCATCAAACGGGCCGTCTTGGTGGAAGGCGAAAATAACCATTTATCACAATGGAATGCTACAGAGTCCACATTAACCGCTCTTGGTTGTACAAAAATACAACGGTACACATTTTAAAATAAGAAAAGAGTAGTGACTTAACAAAATGGCAATCCCTCCCTCGATATCGTCCAAGAGGGATAAAATGAAAAAACTAAATAACATTTAATTAGCCAATTCTGTATGTTATCTCTCATTTTTACTCATGATAATCATATTTAAGTAACATTTACTGTACTTATTTTTTTTATCTTCTTAGGATCTGTAGCCGATTTTGTTATTGATAAGTTCAAAGAGTAAGCATCATGGAACTAGAACACGAAAGTAAACGTCCTCTCTATATTCCCTACGCTGGTCCTATCTTGTTGGAATTTCCTCTGTTGAATAAAGGCAGTGCCTTTACAGAAGAAGAACGCAGTAATTTCAACTTACATGGCTTATTGCCGCAGGCCGTTGAAACAATAGAAGAGCAGGCCGAACGCGCCTACCGTCAATATCGCGATTTCAAAAATGACGCTGATAAACACATTTATTTAAGGAATATTCAGGACACCAACGAAACACTGTTCTACCGACTCCTTGACGCCCACCTCAGCGAAATGATGCCTATTATTTACACGCCAACCGTTGGTGAAGCGTGTGAACATTTTTCTGATATTTACCGCCGCGCCCGTGGTCTGTTTATCTCTTACCCAAACAAAGCGTACATTGATGACATGCTGCAAAATGCAACCAAGCAGAATGTCAAAGTTATCGTTGTTACCGATGGTGAGCGCATTCTTGGTCTGGGGGATCAGGGAATCGGTGGCATGGGTATTCCTATCGGTAAACTGTCACTGTATACCTCCTGTGGCGGAATAAGCCCTGCTTACACCCTGCCCGTGGTTCTGGATGTAGGGACAAACAACCCACAACGCCTAAATGATCCACTGTACATGGGCTGGCGCCATCCACGCATTACTGGCAAAGAGTACGATGAATTTGTGGATGAATTTATTCAGGCCGTAAAGCGTCGCTGGCCTAACGTACTGCTGCAATTTGAAGATTTTGCCCAGAACAACGCCATGCCGCTGTTGACCCGCTATCGCAATGAACTTTGTTGCTTCAATGATGACATCCAAGGCACCGCATCCGTTGCCTTGGGTAGCCTGATTGCAGCCAGCCGGGCCGCAGGCCGTCAGTTGAAGGATCAAACCGTGGCATTCCTTGGTGCCGGCTCTGCTGGCTGTGGTATTGCAGAGCAGATCATTGCCCAAATGAAATCGGAAGGATTGAGTGATGAGCAGGCTCGTACCCGTGTGTTCATGGTTGATCGCTTTGGTCTCCTGACAGACAAGCTGCCAAACTTACTGGATTTCCAAAATGCGTTGGTACAAAAAAGCTCTGCCCTGCAATCATGGGATGTCGCCAATGATTCCCTCTCATTGATGGACGTAGTTCGCAACGCCAAGCCTACTGTTTTGATTGGTGTTTCTGGTCAGTCAGGTCTGTTCACTGAAGAGATCATCCGTGAAATGCATAAACATTGTGAACGTCCAGTCGTGATGCCTCTATCCAATCCGACATCACGTGTGGAAGCTCGTCCGGAAGACATCATCAAATGGACGGATGGCAAAGCGCTGGTTGCTACAGGAAGCCCATTTGTACCAGTAAAATATAACGGTCAGGAATACCCCATTGCACAATGCAACAACTCCTATATCTTCCCGGGGATCGGGTTAGGTGTTATCGCTTCCGGTGCTAAACGTGTTACAGATGATATGTTGATGGCTGCCAGCCGTGCATTGGCGGATCGTTCACCGCTGGCGCAAACAGGCTCTGGGCCATTATTGCCGCTGATTGATGATATCCAAGATGTTTCCCGTAAAATAGCCAAAGAAGTGGCAAAAAAAGCCCAGATTCAAGGTGTAGCGATTGTTACATCGGAAGATGCATTGGATGAAGCCATTGAGCGCAATTTCTGGAAACCAGAGTATCGCGTCTATAAACGCACTTCATTCTGATAATATTCTTAATAAGCCTGCCTGTAACCTTGGCAGGCTTTAGTTTCCCAAATGAAATAACGCATATATACCCTTCGTCTTTCAAGTTGCCTTTTTGTTGGCTGCGCTCACTCACCCCGGTCACATAGTTATCTATGCTCCCGGGGATTCGCTCCCTTGCCGCCGCGATGTATCTTGAAATCCATTGGGTATAACACACTAACGCTTGTACCAAAAAATAGATAAACAATCATGCTTAACAAAAATTTTCAGATATTGGCGGTGGTATTTTCACTTAAAGCCTTCATAATAAAAGAGTGAGGTAAAGCGATAAATTATTTTTCTAAAGACCTTTTTTGTCATTAACTTTAATTTAATTTCTTTAGATTTCTTATTTTCAAAAGTTAAAACCCTCTCCTTTATCAAACTATTAATATAATCATGACCTGTAGAAGATTGAACAGATATTAATATAACATTCATATTTCTGGTCATTTATTTTACAGTAAGCTATTCGATTTATATTAATGAAAGCGACCAAAATCGAATCAAGTTAGTTCTGATATCATTCATTCAAAACTTGCTTCGGTATTTCAAGTAAAGTAGCCTTTAGGGCATTAGCTCATCAGCACATATAAGGCAAACAAAAATCATGTTGAAGCGCTTGATTACTGGCCTCATTTTTATCATTGCTGTCCTTATTCTGACAGCTATTATGCTTGATCGTTGGATTGGCTGGAAAACCTCTCCTTACATTTTTGATGATCTCAGGCAACTTCCTGAGCGAAAAGTCGGTATAGTACTTGGCACATCCAAATATTATAAAGGCGGCAGATATAATCAATATTATTTCTACCGGATCCAAGGCGCTGTTAACGCTTATAACAGTGGAAAAGTTAAATATTTGCTATTGAGTGGAGATAACTCTCAACAAAGTTATAATGAGCCACTGACTATGAAGACAGATTTAATCAAGGCAGGAGTTCCAGCCAGCAGAATTGTCATGGATTTTGCTGGTTTCAGGACATTAGACTCGATTGTCAGAACCCAAAAAGTGTTCAATACCGACGATTTTACTATCATTACTCAACGTTTCCATTGTGAACGAGCTGTGTTTATTGCTATGTATTCAGGCATAGAAGCACAGTGTTATGCAGTTCCCTCTCCTAAAAATATGATGATGATTCGTTTCAGAGAAGTATTGGCACGTCTCGGTGCTTTGACTGATCTTTATATTTTAAAACGCGAGCCTCGCTATTTGGGCAAACCAGAGTCCATTCCTACCCAACATAGTGTACCAACAGGAATACAAGGGTATCCTGCGGTATCACCGGAAGAATTACAGGAATTAGAAAGAAAGCCACACAAAAAATAAAAATGGATAACAAATCAATACGATCTGTTTAATCAGTTTTATGCCCTAAATCTTTCAAGTTGCAGTTCGCCTGCCAAACTGCAACTTGAAATCTAGTAGATTCAGAACTATTGGCAAAGTATTTCCCTTAAGACTTACTACCTATAACCTTACCTGCCAAACCCGCTAATTTTGCTGTTAAACTGCGCCAGAGCTTTTCCATTGGCCCTTGAGAATAACGTTTCAACCACCAGCAAGCAAACCAGATACTCAATGCCCAAATAAAGGGAATAAATACCATCAACTCTAAACGGCTAAACTGCTCAAATAACCCAAAGCGATAAAAAATCGTGGTACAAATCAATGTTTGCAACAAATAGCTACTCAGTGCCATTCTCCCGACCTGCCGGAGCCAAAAGGTGATTCTCCAGCACGAAATGGCAGACCAAAATCCATAAATCAACGCGATATAACCCAGTCCAAACAACGGTATTGCCAATTCAGGAATGGTATTGAAGATAGTTGGTAATACAGAATAATTGTCGTGATCTAAATATCGTATTGACAACGCAATACATTGAATCGCCATACCAGCAGGAATTAGGCATAATGCCAATCGGCGGTAATGCCTACGACTAAATTCCCCTTTCAACCAGCCGTTACGCATTAACATTGCACCACAAAGCATAGTACCCGCTATTTGCCAGCCGTATTGCACAATTACCATAACCATCACACCACCTATTTCATTAATGCGGTGTTCTATGGCCCATAATCCACCATACGTTTTCCAGTAGCTTTCATAAAAAATTTCTTCGGGTGCAGTCTGAGCCTGAAACATTGCATTACCTTCTCCTATCAGAAAAAGCGACAGAAGCAAAAGGTAAAGCATCACCACGCCGAACAAATAGAGAATAACCGCTTTACCAAATAACTTTTGACGGGTGTTGATAAAATACCATGCCAGCAAGCCAGCAATGCCATATGACAGCAAAATATCGCCTTCCCACAGCAAAACTCCGTGCAATAAACCAATAACAGCCAAAACCAGTAATCTGGAAATATTTCCATCACGCCCATGCTGCCGAAGCAATTCAAGTGATGCCCCAAACAACAACGCCAAGATGAACCGAAATTTTCCCTCAGCAAAGATGTTCAAAACAGACCATATCGCCACATCAGAAAATGGAACTGAATCTTTATAAAACGGCTTCATACCAGCTTCAGAGAATAAGGCAAAAGAGAAAATATTCAGCAACAATATCCCCAAAATGGCAAAACCACGTAAACTATCAATTGCCTCAATTCTCTTACTCATTACCTCATTCAAGCTACGCTCCATAAAAATAAAAATAGAAATTCATCATGATAAATGCAGATGACGCACGGCTCGCAGGAATTCCTGCCGTGTATTCTGACTGGTTTTAAATAACCCTCCCAGCGAAGTCGTTGTCGTGGTACTGGTTGCATCGCGAATACCGCGCGCTTTCACACAGTAATGGACAGCATCAATGGAAACGGCAACATTATTCGTGCCAAGCAGTGTTTGTAGTGCAATCAGGATTTGCTGTGTCAAACGCTCCTGCACTTGTGGGCGCTGCGCAAAAAACTGGACGATACGATTAATTTTTGATAAACCAATCACTTTATCCTTAGGGATATAAGCAACTGTGGCTTTGCCATCAATAGTGACAAAATGGTGTTCACAAGTGCTGGTCATCGTAATATCACGCACTGTTACCATTTCATCCACTTTCATTTTATTTTCTATCAGCGTAATTTTGGGGAAATTGTTATAGTCCAACCCTGAGAATATTTCATCCACATACATTTTTGCGATACGGCTCGGCGTATCCGCCAAACTGTCATCACTCAGATCGAGATTTAACAGCTTCATAATTTCTGTCATGTGTTCCTCAATGCGCACTTTACGCACCTCTGGCTCCAAAGTTTGTTCACGCAATGGGGTTTCAAGACCACGGGCAATCAGTGCCGAATGCACCAGCTCAGCTTCTGTACTTAGGGATGACATCAGTTTCTCCAAGGTAATACTTTCCGTTAATTGACTTTCTATTAATTGACAGGCAATTGGGAAGTTTATTTTACGAACATATAGTGAATGTAACACCACACAATATCTGTTTATTTTGTTCTACGTATACTGTTTTACGCATCCTGTTCTATGCATATACCGTATGCGCGCACAACTATACCGATTATACCTGTACATCATCAATCACCCAGATCAGAGTGATTCACGACGAGTATTGGTGCGATAAAATACCAATAACCCGGCAATAAGCAATCCAATAAATGCAATATACAAAGCAGGTTCCAATTTACCTGTCAACCATGTCGAAGCAGCTGATAACATTGGCCCTACCAATTGCCCCAGCGCATAGCCCGTGGTCAACAGTCCCGCCATATAACGGGCATGATTGGGAGCCAATTCACAACCATACTGCAAAGCCAGCTGTACCACACACATAAATCCGCCGCCTACCAGCAATGCACCAATCATCAATCCACTAATACCTGGCAATATTTCCGCAATCAGAATGCCCAACGCCTGAAGCCATAACATAAACGCCAAACGGATTTGAGGTGTAGATACATTGCGCAGAAAAATTCCCAGCATAATGCCAATGACCGATGCGCCACCAAATATTGGCCAGACAAATTGAGCAAACAAGCTATCAGGAAAACGCTCTGTCGCCATTTGAGAAAGAAATGTCGCAGGCAAAATATAACCAAACCCAGCCAGACTATAGCTCCACACCAATCGCTTGATTTCCGGTGTTAGGCTCAGGGCTTGGATCGCAGTTTGCGGACGATGCAATTCACCATTGCGGGGCAGATGGCAGCTGACGTAAATACTGAACAACAGCGCCAAAATGCCATATAGCAGCCATGCACTGGCTGCGCTCATCTGCCAAGATTGGATGCCAATTGCCAGTATGCCACTGATAAAGATCCCGATTCCTGGCCCCGAAAAAACAGCCGCACTCAATCCCGGGCGGTTCAACCTTCCCAATTCCTCATTTGCCCATGCAGCTACCAGTACCAACGACCAACCACTTGCCCAGCCAATAAAAAAACGGGCAATACTGTGCAATATCGGCCCATTCAACAATGCAGAAAGCAAAGTGATAACTACAGCTCCCCATAATCCGCTCCACAAGCGGTATTCCACACAACGCTGCGCCCGCATTGCATCATAAGAACCTGCCAGATAACCGAGGTAATTGAATGCTGCAACGATTCCCGCCCCTGTTAATGTGAGTTGGGATTCTGCGATCATCAATGGAACTTGTGGGGTAAAAGTGAAACGTCCTATCCCCATTGCTACAACCAAAGCGAGAAAACCGCTTAATGCAATCTGAAAAGCTTGATAGTTACGACTCTGAGGTGCAACAATTTGATTTCTCATAGTGATTAAATAGTAATGGAACTAGTTGTGTTAGCAGGCTTTATGCGTTTATAACAAATCATAAATATAATATACATCTTTTCTTAACTCCCTTTTTCTTTACAGCCAGCAACATTTCCCATCAACGCAATCTTTGCCATAATGCATTCAATGCAGAAATAATTGTTTCAAAAATAAATGCTTGTCCACAATCTGTGATAACCGCAATGTGCGGCATATAGGGAGTTTCTTATGGATCACTGTCATACTTCAGGCTTAATCTCACTTAAACAGGCACTGGAAAAATTACTGGCACAAACTGTCCCCCTGACTGCTATCCCTCTGGTAACTACAGAAACTATTAACCTGACCGAATCTACGGGTCGAATTACTGCTACTGACATCATTTCCCCAATCAACGTCCCCCCTTTTGATAATTCAGCAATGGATGGTTATGCCGTCCGTCTTGCCGATCTTAATGAAAATCAGATCTTGCCAGTGGCAGGAAAAGTGTTGGCTGGTGTGCCATTTCAAGGGGAATGGCCAACAGGCAATTGCATCCGCATTATGACTGGTGCCCCCATTCCTTCTGGCGCTGATGCCGTTGTAATGCAAGAGCAAACTGAGGTCACTGAAACGGGAGTTTTCTTCTCGCATCCGGTAAAACAGGGGCAAAACATTCGTACCATTGGGGAAGATATCACCCAAAATGCAGTAGTACTGCCACAAGGAACCAAGCTTTCCACTGCACAATTACCGCTGGTTGCTTCACTAGGCATTACAACTGTTGATGTTGTCCGCAAACTGAAAGTTGCCATTTTTTCTACCGGTGACGAGTTACAAACCATCGGAGAACCCTTACAGGCAGGGCAAATTTACGATACCAACCGATTTGCTGTTCGCATAATGCTGGAAAAACTGGACTGTGAAGTTATCGATTTGGGCATGATCCGCGATGCCCCTGATACCTTGCGCCAAACTTTTATCGAAGCAGATAAACAAGCTGATTTAGTGATCAGCAGCGGTGGTGTTTCTGTTGGTGAAGCGGATTACACCAAACAGATTTTAGATAAAATAGGAAAAATCAGTTTTTGGAAACTCGCCATTAAACCCGGTAAACCTTTTGCCTTTGGTAAATTGGAAAATGCTTGGTTCTGCGGCTTGCCGGGCAATCCCGTTTCTGCCGTGCTCACATTCTATCAATTGGTGCAACCATTGATTGCCCATCTATCGGGTTTCACCACATGGCAATCGCCTGTACGCCTGACAGCCAAAACTACAACGCCATTGAAAAAAACCCCCGGCAGATTGGATTTCCAACGCGGTATCGCTGCCATCAATAAAAACGGAGAACTAGAGGTACAAACCACAGGACATCAGGGTTCCCATATCTTTAGTTCCTATAGTCTCGGTAACTGTTTTATCGTCTTGGAGCGGGAACGTGGACACATTGCAGCGGGTGAAACAGTACAAATCGAATTTTTCAACCACTTACTGAAAAATCAATAAGATAATAAACAATGACTACCGAACTGACCGATGAAGAAACCTTGCGTTATAACCGACAAATTGTCTTGCGTGGTTTTGATTTCGACAGGCAGGAAAAACTAAAATCTGCCAAGGTGCTGATAGTTGGTGCGGGAGGCCTCGGTTGCTCGGCTTCCCAATATCTTGCTGCGGCTGGCATTGGAACAATTTCCCTGCTGGATTTTGATACGGTTTCCCTTTCCAATCTACAACGGCAAATTCTCCACCGCGATAAGCGCATTGGTATGGCAAAAGTGCATTCTGCGGCACTGACCCTGCGGGAGATCAATCCACACGTCACTATCAATCCCATAGAAGAACTATTGGATGATCCAGTATTAGATGAATTAATCAACCAACACGAAATTGTGCTCGATTGTACAGATAACGTTGCCATCCGCGAACAACTCAATCATCTGTGTCATGGACGTAAAATACCATTGGTTTCTGGTGCAGCCATTCGTATGGAAGGCCAGCTTTCTGTCTTTACTTACCAACCGGAAGAACCTTGTTATCGCTGCCTGAGCCGTTTATTTGGTGAAAACAGTCTGACTTGCGTTGAGGCGGGGGTAATGGCACCGCTAGTAGGAACTATCGGTTCCTTACAGGCGATGGAAACAATTAAGCTACTGACTCAATATGGAAAAAGCTGTCATGGTAAGGTGATACTATTCGATGCCATGACAATGCAATTTCGGGAAATAAAATTGCCTAAAGATCCTCAATGTGAGATTTGTCGGATTCATTGAGCATATCCCTTATGAATTTCAAGATGCAGCCAACAAAGCTGCAACTTGAAAGACGATGGGTATAGTCCCGTAAAATCATCGGGGCTATTAACTTCACATCAGGTAAAATTATTCAGCAATCCCTTGACTGCTCAGATACTCATCGTAAGTACCTTTAAAATCAACAACCTTATTGGATTTAATTTCCAGAATACGGCTGGCCAGTGAACTAACAAATGCGCGGTCATGGGAGACGAAAACCAACGTTCCTTGGTAAAGTTCCAGCGCAAGGTTCAAAGATTCAATGGACTCCATATCCAAGTGGTTGGTTGGTTCGTCCATGAGCAGAATGTTAGGCTTGTGCATCATCAGCTTGCCGAACAGCATACGGCCCTGTTCACCACCGGAAAGCACACCAACTTTCTTCTTGATATCATCCTGACCAAACAGCAAACGACCGAGAATACCCCGCACTGCCTGTTCATCATCGCCTTCGCGCTTCCATTGGCTCATCCATTCAAAGACCGTCATATCACAGTCAAAATCACTGGCGTGATCCTGCGCATAATAGCCAATGGTGCTGTTTTCAGACCATTTGATCGTACCGCTGTTTGGATTTTCTTCACCAATCAGCGTTTTCAGGAATGTCGTTTTACCGATACCGTTTTCACCGATTACCGCCATCTTTTCGCCGACTTCCATCAGCAGATTCAGGTTTTTGAACAGTGGGCCATTATTATAACCCTTGGTCAAACTTTCCAATTCCAGTGCATTACGGAACAGTTTCTTATCCTGATCAAAACGGATATAAGGATTCTGACGGCTGGAAGCCTTCACTTCTACTAACTGGATCTTATCAATCTGACGGGCACGAGAAGTTGCCTGTTTAGATTTGGAAGCGTTAGCACTAAAACGGCTAACGAAAGACTGCAATTCAGCAATCTGTGCCTTTTTCTTCGCATTATCTGCTTGCAGACGCTCGCGAGCTTGTGTTGCCGCGATCATATACTCATCATAGTTGCCAGGGAACAAACGCAGTTCACCATAATCCAAATCAGCCATATGAGTACATACGGTATTCAGGAAATGGCGGTCATGGGAAATAATGATCATGGTGCTGTTACGTTCGTTGAGCACTTGCTCCAACCAGCGGATAGTATCGATATCCAAGTTGTTGGTTGGCTCATCGAGCAGCAGAACATCAGGATTGGAAAACAGTGCCTGCGCCAGCAATACACGCAATTTCCAGCCCGGAGCTACTGCACTCATCAAGCCATAATGCAGCTCTACGGGAATACCGACACCCAGCAACAATTCGCCAGCACGCGCTTCAGCACTGTAACCATCCATCTCACCATAAGCGACTTCCAGATCAGCCACACGATAGCCATCTTCTTCACTCATTTCTGCCATCGCATAAATGCGGTCACGTTCCTGTTTGACTTCCCACAGTTCCTTGTGCCCCATGATGACGGTATCCAACACGGTATATTCTTCGAAAGCAAACTGATCCTGACGTAACTTACCCAGACGCTCATTAGGATCAAGGCTGACATTACCGGAAGTTGCGATTAAATCTCCGCCCAAGATTTTCATGAAAGTAGATTTACCTGCCCCATTCGCACCAATCAAACCATAACGGTTGCCGTTGCCGAATTTGACAGAAATGTTTTCAAACAGTGGCTTGCTGCCAAACTGCATAGTAATGTTGTTTGTACTTAACACAACTGTTGCTCTTAAAGTGAGTAAAAAGGGAGTTTATAAAATCGATAGCCGCACATTATGCCACAACAGGAAAAAAGTATCGCCAGAATGCGTTACCTATCTGTAAAATCAGAGTGACACATTAAGTAATATACTGAATGTTAAGACTCAACAATTTGATATACCGGAAAAACACAATGCAAAAAGTAAGATGGGGTATTATAGGTTGTGGTAATGTCACTGAAGTAAAAAGTGGCCCTGCTTTTTATAAATTGGAAAATGCTGAATTAGTCGCAGTCATGCGCCGCAATGCAGATTTAGCTAAAGATTTTGCTGAACGGCACAATGTCCGAAAATGGTATTCGGATGCCGAATCTCTGATTAATGATCCGGAAATTGATGCTGTTTACATTGCTACCCCGCCCTCATCCCATAAAAAATATACTATTTTGGCAGCACAAGCCGGAAAAAGTGTTTATGTTGAAAAACCCATGGCATTAACATTCGAAGAATGCAACGAAATGATTGCCATCTGCCGATTTCAAAAAGTCCCACTATTCGTCGCTTATTATCGCAGAGCGTTGCCTAGGTTTATCAAAATAAAAGAGTTAATTGACTCTGGAAAAATTGGTACACCACGAATTGTAAATTGTATGCAATTCAGAGAAATGGCTTCTATCTATCAGGATCCTGATAATTTACCATGGTTTGTAAAACCAGAAATATCTGGTGGTGGCTTATTTGTTGATTTAGCTTGCCATACACTTGATATATTGGATTTTCTGCTTGGTAAAATTATCTCAGTAAAAGGCCATGCCAACTCACAGGCAAAAGCTTATCCTGCCGAAGATTGTGTTTCCATGTCATTTATGTTCGAGAATCATATCCAAGGTGTTGGAATTTGGAATTTTGTCGCCGGCTCTCGTGAAGATAAAGTCGAAATTATCGGGACAAAAGGAAAAATAATTTTTGCAACATTTGGCGATTCTCCTATTTCATACTATGATGAGAACAACCAACTACATCAATATCATTTCGAAAACCCGAAACATATTCAAATGCCGTTAATTCAGTCAGTTATTAACGAAATACAAGGTAATGACAGTTGCCCATCCAATGGAGAATCAGCCGCCCGCACTAACTGGGTTATTGATGAGGTACTAAAAGGATATATTAACCACCAAGGGCTAATTTGATAGTTAATATATTATTTTTAGTTCACAAAGCAACCGCCATGGTTCTACTTACTTCTTGATACCCTTCTCTTGCATAAAAGCGTATTGCATCAACATTCTTAGATAATACACTCAGTTCAAGATGTGAATAATGGTTTTCCTGCGCCCACCTTTTTATTCCAGCCAGTAACTTCTGACCGATTCCGAGATTTCTGGCATCTGGACTGACAACTAAATCGATAACGTAGCCATAAATTCTGGGGACAATACAGTTAAAAGGAAGTGTCTTTTGCTCCTGTGCAATGGAAAAACCTTTAATATCGCCATTTTCATCTTCCGCAACGAGCAAGTGAAACTTATCATTATTGACACTGGAAACAATGAAATCTCTGTCTTGTTCAGTGGATTTCAATCTATCTGGCTGCAACGCAGACATTTCACTGAACAATATATTATAGAGAGATAAAATAGTCTCAATGTCCTGCATAGAAGCTGTTCTTATTACCATAATATTTTTCCGAGTTTTCCAATTAGTTAATTCTCAATCAATTAGTATAGGTTTTTACTGAAGGAACTGTGTAATCATTAAAGCGATCAAGTAATAAAGCAGGATCTTGTTCAACAATTGTCATATGGCGATATTTTTCTTGCAGGAATTGCTCATCAGCCATTTTATTAAACATGGAAATCAGGGAGTCATAAAATTGATTAATATTGAGGATGCCACAAGGCTTGCTGTTCAAGCCAATCATACTCCAAGTCAAAACCTCACTGAATTCTTCCAATGTACCAAATCCCCCCGGCAAAGCCACAAAACCCTCTACCAGTTCGATCATTTTGCTTTTGCGCTGATGCATGGTTTCCACAACATGGAGTTCAGATAGGCTCTTATGGGAAATTTCTCGCTCTTCCAGCAACGTTGGGATCACTCCAATAACTTTACCGTCTTCTTTCAGAACAGTATCCGCTACAATCCCCATGATCCCTACACTGGCGCCACCATAAACTAAAGTAATACCACGTTTAACTAGCTCTTTCGAAAAACATACCGTACTTTCTTTATAAATTTCAGATACACCCAAACTTGAGCCACAATAAACTACAATACTATTTACAGAACCATTTATTTATAAGGAACTTTTCACCATAACCTCTTTCATTGCCAAATTCCATTATTGTTGTTTTAATTTCTTATTATACGATAGCCTAACAAGCATACAACTAATAATACAGTTGAGTTATATCTGTTTCACTGCGAAGATGACACCCTTTAAATAACATGTTGTAACTGAGGTTTTCTAAATGTCTCTTTCCAAACATCGGGCCGCTTCTTTTCCATTGCTTCCTGTGATTTTATTATTACTGTCAATGACATCAATTCAAGCTGGAGCCTCACTGGCTAAAACAATATTCCCTGTCATTGGAGCGCCTGGTGTCACAGCCCTGAGACTTGCATTAGGAACGATTATTCTATTTCTGATTTTTAAACCGTGGCGTCTGAAATTTCAGCGATCTTCATTAATTCCTCTTTTTGCCTACGGCATTTCACTCGGGGCAATGAATTACCTGTTTTATATGTCATTATCCCGAATTCCTCTCGGTATTGCTGTTGCACTTGAGTTTACTGGGCCTTTGGCGGTCGCAATGTTTTCTTCTCGTCGCCCTTTGGATTTTCTCTGGATTGCTTTGGTCATTACCGGATTAGGCTTCCTGTTACCAATTGGAGGTAGCGTCAATACCCTCGATCCCATCGGGATTTTATACGCACTGGGAGCCGGTGTTTTTTGGGCGCTTTATATTATCTTCGGGCAACGTGCTGGAGCGGGCTATGGTGCTGCGACTGTCTCTATTGGTTCACTGATAGCGGCCTTTATCTTCTTCCCAATCGGGTTAATACAGACTGGCCCTGAAGTACTGTTTAATGTTTCATTACTACCTATTGCCCTGGGAATCGCCATTTTATCCACCGCATTTCCCTACACTCTGGAAATGATTGCCCTGACTCGCCTTCCAGCCAAAACATTCGGGACATTAATGAGCCTTGAACCTGCATTGGGAGCATTATCAGGTATAATTTTCCTTAATGAACATTTGGCAGTAATTCAATGGGTTGCTCTTTTCTGCATTATTTGTGCTTCTATAGGCTCTACCTTGACCATTAAGCAAAAAACCAAAATAGAAAGAGTAGAATAATTAATTTAAAAATACTGTTGCTATTCGTTAAAACCGGAGGAAAAATTTTATTCTCCGGTTTTTTATTTTCATAAATTATCAATGTGTTACCGAGCAATATAATAGCTATCAATTCGATAGAGATAAGTAATATGACTTCCGGTAGATAATCATCTAAATTTATTCTATCTAATGAAATAATTCATTAATCAGAATTAAGAGGGCATTATTATGAATACAGCAAAATTAATCAAAACCCAACCTTCTGACCTGATTTATACCCGAAACAATATTGACGAAGGTGTTAAACAGAGAACGATTTCTGCCTTGAATCATATGGTGGCCCAATTTATCGATCTATCCATGCTAACTAAACAGGCCCATTGGAACATGCGTGGCCGGAATTTTATTGCCATTCATGAAATGCTGGATGATTTTCGCAACGCCGTCACGGAACATCTTGATATATTTGCAGAACGTGCAGTTCAATTAGGCGGAACAGCACTAGGTACTGTTCAGGAAGTATATAAACGAACAACACTGGAAAGCTATCCAACGGATATTCACAATGTACAGGATCATCTACAGGCTTTGGCAGATCGCTATTCTGTCGTTGCCAATGATATCCGTCAGGCGATTATTGATGCGGAAGACGAAGATACTGCGGATATATTCACTGCTGCATCCCGTGATTTAGACAAATTTTTATGGTTTATAGAAGCAAATATTGAGCAATAAAATAAAAATATTATTTTTCATTAAGTTAAGGCCACAACGTGGCCTTTCTTACATCAATTCTCATTATTAATGAGAAAAAACATTAAAAAATAGAAGTCATAACCTTAAAAACTACACTAACCTTTAAAAAAATCATTTTTCTCTCTATAATCCCTGTTTGATTTAAAAATAGATATGAGGGCTCTATAAGATGGATATCGAAGTCAAAGATTCTAACGGCGCGTTGCTGGATGATGGTGACTCAGTTCAGGTTATCAAAGATCTGAAAGTCAAAGGCACATCCAAGACGCTGAAACGCGGCACACTGATCAAAAACATCCGCCTGACCCATCGCGAAGATGAAATTGAATGTAATGCTGATAAAATCAAAGGGTTAGTTCTAAAAACCTGCTTCCTGAAAAAAATAGGATAAATAACGGTTACAAACCCATTTTTGAATAAAAGATAAATAATATTAAATTTTATATTATTTATCTTTTTTCATTATCTCCAACTCTTTTTCTGATGGCACATTTGGTCGTTCAATTGGAAATACAGGCAAAGAATTCAATAAACGCGGCCCGTAACGTTTGGTCAATAATCGATTATCATAAATCACCACATCACCATAGCACTCATGGCTGCGAATTAGCCTTCCCACTTGTTGGATCAAGTTAAAAGAAGCACTGGGTAAACTCTGCACTTCAAATGGATAGCGTTTCAAAGATTTCAGCCATTCGCTTTCAGTAATAATCACTGGATTGGTTACAGGGGGAAATGCGATTTTATGAATATGGACTTGTGAAAGATATTCACCTTTTAGATCCAATCCTTCTGCAAACGACTGCAATCCAATCAGCACACTGGCTTGTCCTTCATCAATACGCTTGCAATGTGTTTCTACCAATCGATAGCGGGGCTGATCACCTTGTACCAATAACATTAACCGCAAATCTGTGACAAAAGTGAGGAACCCTTCCATTGCTCGTTGGCTGCTAAAAAGCACCAACATTCCCCGATGCTTCTCTTCCATCACCTGAGAACGAAAATAACGCGACATCTCCTCAAGATGCTGCATTTCATTTTGAATGGTCGGTTCCTGTGTCATTTGGGGAATAATCAAACGCCCTTGCCGAACATGTTCAAAAGGCGATGACAAAGTAACAAAACGATCATCATGATTTTCGTGTAATCCGGTGAGTTCCTGAATGCGAGAGAAACTATTCAATGAACGCAACGTAGCCGATGTCACTACAACATGGGGAATGCTGCGCCATAATAGCTGGGTTAATTGCTCGCTGACCCGAATTCCCGAACAGTGAAAATAAAGATGTGATTGGTTTTTCTCATAGCAGCGCGTTAACCATTTTGATATCGGCGCATGGGAAGATTCTTCTTGTGAAGCCAAACGCCACAATTTTGCCATATTCTCAAAATAGCCCAGTGTTCGGCTGGCTTGCAAAATAGTACGATGCAATCGGACAATATCCTGTTTGGCAGTTTGATCGCTCAAATCATTTAAAATCGCTTCTGCTAAACCACGTAATCCATCAGTGAACTTAAATAATTGCTGGCAACACAATAGTAAACTATCCGGTAATTTCCCCAGCTCAAACAAATACTCTTCCGCTTCACCGCGCTCAGGCAAGAGCGCCTGAGTCATCTCCGCCAACTCCTTAAAGTATTCACGAATTGTTTCACAATGAGTCTGTAATCGGGGGATATTTGCCAAAGCAGGCGGTTTCGTCGGCCGAAATTGAATCAGGTATTGCTCCACATGACGGATAAATAAATCTAACTGTCCATTAAGCTGGAATAACGTAATTTCTCCTCCAACTTCCAGTGAATCCCTTGCCACCTCAGGAATATGATGCCCTTCATCCAAAACCAGCAGCAGATTTTTTGCCTCCGGTAAAACAGATTCACTTTCTAGTGCAGCCATAACCAAGGAGTGATTGGCGACGACAACATCGGCATCTTCAATTTCTCGACGGGCAAGAAAAAATGGGCAACGATGGTAAAACTGGCAGTTTCGTGCCAAACAGTTCATTTTATCTGTACTGATTTTTCTCCACAACGAATCCGATAATGCCAGTGTATGGTGGTCACGTAAGCCATCCCATACAAATGTCGTATAATCGCTGCGTAATCGCCGGCATAGTTCCCGTTCTTCACTATTAGCAATTTCTGTTTGGTCTTCGACCAAAAACATCAAGTCAATCTGCTCCCCCTCTACAGCACAAATTGCCTCCAGATTACGCGGGCAGACATAACGCGCACGACCAAAAGCGCCTGTGAATTTAAGATCAGGAATAATTTTACGCAGCAACGGCAAATCCTTGCTGTAAATTTGATCTTGCAGAGCAACATTAGCTGTACTTACTACCAACGGCTTCTGTTCTGCCCGACTGACGGCAATTCCCGGAATCAGGTATGACAACGTTTTTCCTACTCCCGTTGGCGCTTCTATTACTAAATGCCGCCCTTCTTCATCCGCCAGCGTTTTTGCAACCTCTGCAATCATCTGACGTTGGGGTGCGCGTGGAATGAAACCATCAATATGGGTAGATAATGCCTTATACCACTGACTAATTTGATTTTTTGTTGAACTGGAAAGTGCCATGAGATTTATTACTTAAAAATGAGAGGGCTATTCTCCCATAGAGTTGCTCTCAAAGCAGCCTTATCTGGTCATTACTGGGAAGATGTTTCCAGCTTTTTGTTATTGGTGCAAAAATTTAGTGCGAAAATTAATGCAAGAAAACCAGTGCGAGACAGTCAATGCAAGAAAAGCGGTTATCGCTTGTCTGGAGTGTAGAAGCCGATATACTTTTGGCTTTCTATCTTTTAGCTTCTTATAGCTGTTACATCTTTCTTAAGACCTTTTATTAAAACTTTATTGGATACAAAAATGAAAAAAATCCTGCTCATTATCATCATATTATTTTCTATCGGCTCAATCGGTGGAGTCTTTCTGGCGGGGTTAAATATGTATACTCGGTCAACAACACCAGTAGAAGAGTCACAACAGACTCAGCAGGAACATATTCCGACAGGGCAACATTAAATACATTGGCTTTTATCGTAACACCAGATGAGGAAGCGCATGAAAAATGAATATTTTGTCAGTCCACAATGGTTAAACGAGCATCTCCATGATGAGAATGTCGTTGTCGTTGATGCCAGTGCACCAATGCCCAATCAATCCATTGACTATCACCAACTCTGGTTAGAGAAGCATATCCCGGGTGCACAGTTTTTTGATCTTGATAAAGTCGCCAATCTACAGACCAACCTACCGCACATGCTGCCAGAGCCGGAGACGTTCCGCCAAGCCGTTAACAAAATGGGCATCAGCGAAAATCATCTGGTGGTAATTTACGATCAGGGAAATATGTTCTCCGCCCCACGGGCATGGTGGACATTCAAAATCTTTGGTGCACTCCATATCCGTATTCTTGAAGGGGGATTACAAGGCTGGCAGCAGGCAGGTTATCGAACTGAATCGGGAAAAATTACCCGTTCATCCGAGGTTTTCAATATCCAGTTTACCCCTGAAAAAATCTGCTCTCAGACACAGATCCTGAATGTCATCCATAACAATATGTCGGTGCAGTTTGTTGATGCCAGAGCGGAAGATCGTTTTCAGGCAAAAGTGCCAGAACCCCGCCCGGGTTTGAGAATGGGGCATCTCCCCGGTGCTAAAAATGTTCCATGGACAACCTTGATTGATAATGGAAGCTATAAATCAGTAGAAGAAATCGCGGCGATATTCCGTAAACAAGGTATTGATTTAAACCGACCTATTATTACCAGCTGTGGTTCTGGAATGACCGCCGCTGTTTTAGTCTTAGGGCTTGATATGATTGGTCACAAAGAAGCAGAATTATACGATGGTTCTTGGGCTGAATGGGGAGCCAATGATTCACTGCCACTAGAAAAATAAATACTGAAAAAATAGGCTTAAAAATAGATATTAAAAATAGATAGTAGCAAAGGGCATCAGAATATTATGCCCTTTCTTATTATTTATCATATGAGTTCTGAATATTAAGAAAAACAGGTCAAATTATTGGTTAGAAATTTTATGGTATACAAATAGGACAATCATTGCGCCAACGACAGCAATGATGAAACTACCAAAATTAAAGCCATCTACTTTTCCCATGCCAAAGAACGTACTGATATACCCACCGACAACTGCCCCCACAATACCTAGAATCATCGTCATAATGATACCACTGCTGTTATTTCCCGGCATAATCCATTTAGCAAGAACCCCAGCAAGTAGGCCTAAAATGATCCACGACAGGATACCCATATATACTCCTCCAAAAAATTGATTAGCCTCTTAGTATACATGTTTAATTGTATTTCTATGTCCTAATTTAAGACACTAATGAAAAGAATTGCAAATTATAAGAAAAGACATGTATCAATAATTAGCAATATTAATATAAATAGATTGGCTATTCATAACTGCACAGCAAATAATAACTATATTCATAACTACATTATTCATAACTACATTATTCATAACTACATTCATAACTACATCAGTGAAGAAAATAATTTATTATTTATTCTCACTATTTTCTACTTGCTGACTTTTTTGATTACCGACCTATAACTATTAAATAATGCAGGATTGTTGTAATCAAATTCTGTATTTAATAGCTCAGTTGAATGATATTAACATTCATCACATTTGGGATATCATTTTTAAAGAAAAGGCAACCAGACTCATCTGCCAGTTCAATGACTATTTTCAATTTAACAAACCTGAAACTCTGGCTCGATTTCATATAACGGTAAACGTCTATTCACTGCGTAGGAGATAATATTGGCAATTTCAGCAGACTTTTTTAATGCCCTGATTTGCATAAATAATTCATCTGCTTCATTATACTCTTTGCGCAAATATCCCAACCATTGCTTGATACGGGCAACATGATACAAGCCTGTATCTCCCTGCTTTTCCAGATAAGTATATTTTTGCAGTAACTTAAGCACACCGTCCCAAGGCATTCTCGGTTCGTTATATTTAATCACTCGACTCAAGTTTGGTATATGCAGTGCGCCACGACCTATCATTACAGCATCACATCCTGTAATTTTGATACATTCCTGAGCACTTTGCCGATCCCAGATTTCACCGTTGGCAATCACTGGAATGGAAAGGCGACGCCGAATTTCGCCTATCGCCTCCCAATTAATGCGTTCTGCTTTATAACCATCTTCTTTGGTTCGTCCATGCACAACCAGTTCAGTTGCTCCTGCTTGCTGGACTGCATCCGCAATCTCAAACTGGCGTGAATCAGTATTCCATCCCAGACGTACTTTTACCGTCACGGGTAAATGTGCAGGAACGGCTTCACGCATAGCTTTGGCTCCCTGATAGATGAGTTCGGGATCTTTCAGTAACGTAGCACCTCCACCACTGCCATTTACGGCCTTGGACGGACAGCCACAATTTAAATCAACACCCCATGAGCCCAACTCAACTGCCCTAACTGCGTTTGCTGCCAACCATTCTGGATATTGCCCCAGAAGTTGAATTCTGACCGGAGTTCCCGATGGGGTACGACTCTGATGATGTAGTTCAGGGCACAGCCGGTAAAAAGATTTTACCGGCTGTAAGCTGTCAACCACACGCAGGAATTCTGTGATACAAAGGTCGTAATCATTGACTTCACTCAACAATTCCCTAACCAGAGAATCCAAAACCCCTTCCATCGGAGCCAGCAAAACGCGCATGGATTACTCTCCTGCTACCGAAGCACGTGGAGCTTTGGTTGCTGTGCGCTGATGACGTTGACGCGATGGTGCACCTTGATTGCGACTACGTGGACGATCGTCTCCTTGATTAGCATTAGCCTGACTTTGTTTGGAATGGCCTTGTTTGCCATTTTTACGTTGACCATTAGGCTGTTCGCTATGTGGGTGATGATCGCGGAAGCCATTACCCTGAGAACTATTTTTACGAGAAGCATTACCGCGAGAAGTATTACCGCGAGAAGCATTCCCATAAGAAGAATTACCATGAGAAGCATTACTACGAGGAGAATTACCACGGCTACTGCGTCCATTTTGGATTGGCTCAGCCTTAATAGAAGGGTCAGGTTCATAACCCGGAATAGCAATACGTGGAATTTCCCGCTTCAATAAACGCTCAATATCTTTCAGGAGCTTATGTTCATCGACACACACCAGCGATATTGCCTGCCCTGTAGCATCTGCACGACCAGTCCGGCCAATTCGATGAACATAATCTTCGGCAACGTTTGGCAACTCATAGTTGACGACATATGGCAACTGGTCAATATCGAGCCCACGAGCAGCGATATCTGTTGCTACCAACGCACGAATTTGCCCTGTCTTGAAGTCAGCTAATGCACGGGTTCTCGCCCCCTGACTCTTGTTACCGTGGATCGCGGCAGCCGTCACGCCATCCTTATTCAATTGTTCTGCCAACCGGTTTGCACCATGTTTGGTACGCGTAAATACCAACACCTGTTGCCAGTTCTGGCTGCCTATCATGTGAGAAAGCAGCTCACCCTTGCGCTTTTTGTCTACAAAATGGACTGATTGATCAATCTGTTCAGAAGCCGAGTTACGCCGTGCAACTTCCACGCTTACTGGCTCTTTCAGCAATTTGCTGGCAAGGCTTTTGATTTCATCAGAGAACGTCGCAGAAAAGAGTAAGTTTTGACGTTTCGCTGGCAGCTTATTCAACACACGACGAATATCATGAATAAATCCCATGTCCAACATGCGATCCGCTTCATCCAGGATCAAAATTTCAATGTGAGAAAGATCCACGGCATTTTGATGCTCCAAATCCAACAAACGCCCTGGTGTTGCGACCAAAATATCCACGCCACCACGTAACTTCATCATTTGTGGATTAATGCTGACGCCGCCGAACACAACAAACGAACGTAATTTAAGATACTTGCTGTAATTACGTACATTTTCACCCACCTGAGCCGCCAGTTCTCGAGTCGGAGTTAAAATCAATGCCCTGACCGGACGGCGACCTTTTGCCTGAACCGGGGATTCACTTAAGAGTTGCAGGATAGGTAAAGTAAACCCTGCTGTTTTTCCCGTACCTGTCTGGGCACTGGCCAGTAGATCTTTACCAGATAACACAACAGGGATGGCCTGCTGCTGAATAGGGGTAGGTTCCGCGTAACCTTGTTCTTCAACGGCACGCAAAATATCAGCCTTCAAGCCGAGTGACTCAAAATTCATAAATAAGAAATGCTCCAGACTTCACCATTCCTGATATCAATTCAGGGGCAGTTTTATGGGAAGAAAACAGACGCGATTAAACGCAAAGAAATTACACAAACTGCAATGCACCATAAGTAGCGCGGCATTATAACAGATATGTTTTTCCACGCAGACCTAAAGAAGCCAATAATTGAGGATAAAGTTGAATAATTGAGGATAAAGTTGATTGAAGCTCCTCAGTGACAGGTTAGTAACGGGAATTTAGCTTTTTTATTGGTGTCTATTAAAAAGACAATTTGTATCAACTTTACACCGACTTACTTTAGTTTTAAAGTTAATCATACGATTGATATATTTTTTCGACATTTTTGAAAATGCTTTGCAACAGGAAATATTTTAACATGGCAGCGAAGACGGCTCAGACATTACGAGGCGAACAAGCCAGGCAGCAACTTCTAGAAGCAGCAATAGAAATCTTTGGTAAATCAGGCCTGGATGGTGCTACTACCCGCAACATTGCCCAACACGCACAACAAAATATCGCAGCCATCGCATACTATTTTGGTTCCAAAGAAGGATTATACCTTGCAGTCGTGCAGCATATTGCCGATAAGCTAAAATCGGAGTTTTCCCCCCTTATTGAAACAATTGATCGTTTTTTTTCTGAAACACTGAAACCCTATCCACAAGACCAAATATTGGAATTTATTCATCAAGGAATGGTTAGCTATAACCGACTGATTTTCGAGAAAAGTAGTATCAATATCAGCCGGATTATGTCCCATGAACAATTGACTCCAACAGAGGCCTACAGTGTCATACATGATCAGGGACTGGCTCCAATTTATTCCCGGCTGAATAAACTCATCGCCAATTATATCGGCGCTGATGAACGCCAGATTTCAACCCAAATCCACACCCATGCCTTATTGGGTGAGATTCTTTCTTTCCGTCTGGCTCGGGAAGCCTTATTGCGCCAAACAGGATGGGACAACATTGGTGCCAAAGAATACGAATTAATCAATCAGGTTTTATCCCAACACATTAATTTATTACTTGATGGGTTAAGAAAGCAGTCATTCAGTAAGCAATAAACTCAGTGCTTAGGTATTAAAAACATAAGCATTAAAAACACAGGCATTAAAAACGTATATACCCAATAGCTCTCAAGTAGCGGAATAATCAACGAAGCCACCATTTGGAAGATAGAGGGTATAAATTGAACAAGGCATAAGGGATAGTATGAACAGTAAAAAGTTTGCTCTTGCCCTATTGGCGCTCATTGTAATTATCGGTGCTATTGTTGGTATTTATTATTATCAGGAACAAAACGGCAGGGAGCAGACCCTGTATGGCAACGTTGATGTCAGGACTGTCAACCTTAGTTTTCGGGTTGCAGGTAAGCTGTCGGCTCTGCAAGTGGATGAAGGTGATGCCATTACTGTGGGCCAGACGCTGGGCCGCCTCGACAAAGCTCCCTTTATTAATGCCTTGAATCAAGCCAAAGCCGCTCGTGATGTCGCCAAGGCAAATCTAGCCAAAACCGAAGCAGGTTATCGTAGCGAAGAAATTGCCCAAGTACGTGCTGAAGTTGCTCAAAAAGAGTCAGCATTCCGTTTTGCTGATAACTTCCTGAAACGTCAGCAAGGATTGTGGCAAAGTAAAACAATCTCAGCCAATGATCTGGAAAATGCCAGAACCGGGCGCAATCAAGCACTGGCCACTTATCAAGCAGCAAAAGATAAATTGCGTCAGTTCGAAACGGGTTATCGCATAGAAGAAATTACAGCGGCAAAAGCTCAGCTTAGCCAAGCAGAAGCGACCGTCGCACAGGCTGAACTTAATGTAAAAGATACCCAACTAACTTCACCATCAGCAGGAGTGATCCTAACCCGAGCCATTGAACCGGGCACAATGCTGGCAGCTGGCAATACTGTTTTTACTTTGTCACTCACCAATCCCGTTTGGATCAGGGCGTACATTGATGAGCCTAATCTCAATCAGGCCATCGCTGGGCGGGAAATCCTGATTTATACCGATGGACGGAAAAATCAGCCTTATCATGGCAAAATCGGTTTTGTTTCTCCAACCGCCGAATTTACCCCTAAAAATGTCGAGACACCTGATTTAAGAACAGACTTAGTTTATCGCCTGCGAATCATTGTCCTTGATCCCGATAACAGCCTGAAACAAGGAATGCCTGTCACATTGCGTTTTGCCGATGCAAATTTTACTGAAGCTAATTCTACTGAAACAAAAAACTTTACTGAAACAAACAAGTAAGGCAATAACATGACCAGTTCAGCTTATACGATAAAACTGAACGGCGTAGAGAAAAATTTTCCAGGTTTGGAGATTCCTGCTGTATCTCATCTCCAGGCTGAAATTCAGGGCGGATCAGTGACGGGTCTTGTCGGTCCTGATGGCGCAGGAAAAACCACGCTGATAAGAATGTTAGCCGGATTATTGAAACCTAATAGCGGCAATATTGAAATCATGGGGCTTGATCCCATCAAGGACAGCGTTCAAGTACGTGCTGAACTCGGCTATATGCCACAGAAATTTGGCTTGTATGAAGATTTAACCGTAATGGAAAATCTGACTTTATATGCCGATCTCCGTGGTGTACTTGGCGAGAAACGCAAAACAACATTTCAAAAATTACTGAACTTCACGGACTTAACTCACTTTACCGAGCGGTTGGCGGGAAAACTATCTGGTGGCATGAAACAAAAACTGGGGCTTGCTTGTACATTATTGGGCAGCCCGAAAATTTTGTTACTGGATGAACCGGGCGTAGGCGTTGACCCCATCGCCCGTCGTGAGTTATGGCAAATGGTACATGAACTTGCTTCCGACGGTATGCTGATCCTGTGGAGTACTTCTTATTTGGATGAAGCCGAATTATGTCGTGATGTCTTGCTCATGAATCGGGGTGAATTGCTTTATCGCGGTCAACCACAAGATTTAACGCAAGGCATTGCGGGCCGATCTTTTTTGCTTGATGTCAAACAAGGTGCCCGACGCAAGATGCTGCAACATGCCCTCACCTTGCCACAAGTTACTGATGGTGTAATTCAGGGGAGATATGTTCGTTTGATCTTAAAAGAAGAGGCAGATAAAAGCGAATTACTCCAACAAATAGGGCTACCTGAAGCCAATATCTTTGATGCCGAACCACGTTTTGAAGATGCATTTATCGATTTATTGGGAGGCGGTCCCTCTCATCGCTCCGAATTGGCTGAAATCATGCCACAAATCCCGCCAAATCCGACAGAAACCGTGATAGAAGCGTGTAGCCTGACTAAAAAATTTGGCGATTTTTCTGCCACTGATAATGTGGATTTTCAGGTGAAGCGGGGAGAAATTTTCGGCTTATTGGGGCCGAATGGTGCTGGAAAATCGACTACCTTCAAAATGATGTGTGGTTTGATGATCCCCACGTCAGGCAAGGCACTGGTTCTGGATATGGATTTAAAAACCGGTTCAGGCAAAGCTCGCCAACGTCTTGGTTATATGGCTCAGAAGTTTTCACTTTATGGCAATCTGACTGTTGAGCAGAATCTTAAGTTTTTTTCTGGTGTTTACGGCCTGAAAGGTCGCCATCAAAAAGAAAAGATGTCTGGCATGATCCGTGCTTTCAATCTCGAACCAATCTTATATCAAAAGACTGATAGCCTTCCGCTTGGATTTAAGCAACGACTTGCCCTTTCCTGCGCATTAATGCATGAGCCTGACATTCTGTTTTTGGATGAACCCACTTCGGGCGTTGACCCTCTGACCCGCCGTGAATTCTGGCTGCATATCAATGGCATGGTGGATAAAGGGGTAACAGTGATGGTAACAACCCATTTTATGGATGAGGCAGAATATTGTGACCGTATCGGGCTGGTATTCCGCGGCAAGTTGATTGCAGCAGGGACACCTGATGAGCTGAAACAGCTGGTCGCCACGGATGAACTCCCTAACCCCTCCATGGAAGATGCTTTTATCGATCTCGTGGTGAATTACGATAAGGAGTCACAATGAGTCATCATGAATATGTCACATCTGAACTTGCAACCTCCCAAAAAGCAGTGAGTTTCTCATGGCGCCGGTTGAAAGCACTCTGCATCAAGGAGACTAAACAGATTATCCGTGATCCCAGCAGTGCTTTGATTGCAGTGGTTATCCCTTTAATGTTGCTGTTTATTTTTGGTTATGGCATTAACCTTGATTCCAGCAAACTTCGTCTCGGTATTTTAATGGAACAACAGAGCGAAGATGCCCGTGAATTAGTGAATGTATTTACAGGTTCGCCCTATATTGATGCCACTATCAGCGACAACCGCCAGCTCCTCATCAAAAAAATGCAGGAAAACCAAATCCGCGGCATTATCGTAATCCCAGTCAATTTTGATGCCCAGCTTGCCCGCGCAGACGGCCACGCTCCCATTCAGGTTATTACCGATGGCAGTGAACCCAACACAGCCAATTTTGTTCAGGGTTATACCAAAGGCATCTGGCAAATCTGGTTACAGCAACGAGGGCAAAATCGTGGTGTATCAACCGCTCCTTTGATTGATACAGAAATTCGCTATTGGTTTAACCCTGCTGCCATTAGCCGACATTTTCTTATTCCCGGTGCCGTTTCAATTATCATGACGGTGGTAGGCGCAATTCTAACCTCACTCGTGGTCGCTCGTGAATGGGAACGCGGAACGATGGAAGCACTACTTTCAACCCAAGTCACCCGAACCGAATTACTGCTCGCCAAATTATTGCCCTATCAAATGCTGGGTTCTTTTGTCATGGTACTTTGCATGATATTCACGGTTTTTGTGCTGGACGTTCCCTACCGTGGTTCGCTTTGGGTACTGGCGCTGGTCTCCAGCCTTTATCTTGCCACTGCCTTGGGTATGGGTTTGCTGATTTCTACCCTGACACGTAATCAGTTCAATGCGGCGATGATTTCTCTAAATGCGGCTTTTTTGCCTGCTATTATGTTGTCTGGTTTTGTTTTCGAAATAGACAGTATGCCTGTGCTTATTCAGGCTTCGACTTATGTTATACCTGCTCGTTACTTTGTCAGCAGCCTACAGACACTCTTTCTGGCTGGAAACATTGGCACTGTGTTGATGACAAATCTGCTTTTGCTGATTGCCAGTTCCATCGTCTTCATTGGCCTGACTGCGTGGAAAACCCGTCGGCATCTGGATTAAAAAGGAAAGAGCATGTTTTATCGTCTGTATACACTTATCATGAAAGAGTTGCAGTCTCTTCTGAGAGAACCGCAAACACGGAATATTTTGATTCTGACAGTGATTATACAAATGATCCTGTTTCCGTGGGCAGCAACACTGGAGGTCAAAAACGCCGCCATTGCTATTTATAATGAAGACAAAGGACAGGCATCAATTGAATTGACTCAACGGCTGGCAAAATCGAAAGCATTTCCTGATGTTATCTTGCTAACCAGCTCGCAAGAAATTCGTCCTACACTGGATAACCGTAATGCACTACTGCTGGTGCGTTTTCCTCAGAATTTCAGCGCGAATATCGCCAACCAGACGCCAACCTCAATTCAAGTTTTGCTGGATGGACGTAATTCAAACAGTGCCCAAATTGCTGCCAACTATATTCAACAAATTGTGATGGATTACCAGAAACAGCTATTGGGAAATCCCCCCAACGTCAATAACAGTGAGTTAATCATCCGTAACTGGTATAACGCCAATTTGGATTATAAGTGGTTTGTCGTGCCATCGCTGGTTGCCATGATTACCACTATTGGCGTTCTGATCGTAACGGCCTTGTCAGTCGCACGTGAACGAGAACAAGGAACGCTGGATCAATTGCTGGTTTCTCCGCTGGCAACATGGCAAATTTTTCTTGGCAAAGCCATTCCGGCTCTGGTCGTCGCAACTATGCAAGCCAGCATTGTTTTGCTGATTGGAACGCTGTTCTACCAAATTCCTTTCGCTGGCTCATTATTGTTATTTTATGGCTGCATGTTGATCTATGGGTTATCTTTGGTTGGCTTCGGCTTGCTGATTTCTGCGGTTTGTTCCACTCAGCAACAGGCATTTATCGGTGTATTTGTGTTTATGATGCCCGCTATTTTGCTTTCTGGGTATATCTCTCCGGTTGAAAATATGCCCGTCTGGTTACAGAACATAACGTGGATTAATCCAATCAGGCATTTTACTGATATCACCAAGCAGATTTATTTGAAAGGAGCGGATCTATCCGTTATTTGGCCGAATTTATGGCCTTTATTAGTGATTACTGCAACAACTGGCGGGATTGCTTATCGGCTATTCCGCAGTAAGATTGCGTAATAATAGTTCAAAATATCAGACCTCAATAATAGGAAAGAGAGCGA
Organism: Xenorhabdus yunnanensis; assembly: GCF_028598805.1. Taxonomy (GTDB): domain Bacteria; phylum Pseudomonadota; class Gammaproteobacteria; order Enterobacterales; family Enterobacteriaceae; genus Xenorhabdus; species Xenorhabdus yunnanensis. The sequence continues at coordinate 87,144 of NZ_JAQRFI010000011.1, forward strand.
ATATTGGTAGATATTGGCTCTCTTCCTCAATTTTTTCTTTTTTCAGAAAATGAAGTTTTTATCTCCAACTAAAAACCCTGCCAAAGCAGGGTTTTTATATTAACAGATAATTTGATATATCAGCGATTAACGACGATCACCCAGAATACGCAGCAACATCAAGAACAAGTTAATGAAGTCCAGATATAGAGTCAGCGCGCCAATAATAGAATATCTACGCAAATTCTCTTTATCATTCACATCCAGATGTTCACCCATTTCTTTCAGTTTTTGGGTATCATATGCAGTCAAACCCGCAAAAACTACAACACCGATGTAAGTAATTACCCACATCAATGCTGGGCTTTTCAACCAGATGTTTATCAGAGAAGCCAGAAGGATACCGATTAGCCCCATAAACAGGAAGCTACTCAGACCGCTCAAGCTACGTTTAGTGGTATAACCATAAACGCTCAGTGCACAAAACATCCCCGCTGAAATGACGAACGTGCTGGCAATAGAACTACCCGTATACCTAATCAAAACACAGGAAAGTGTCAATCCCGTCAGCATGGAATACAGCATGAACAACCCGGTTGCCAATGCTCCACTCATTTTATGAACCAAACCAGACAATACAAACACCAGTGCAACCTGTGCGATAACCAAACCATAGAAAACAACTTTGTTTGAAATAATGGCAAATAAAATTTCAGGGGTACTTACCACATACCACGCAACAAATGCTGTTAACAACAAGCCACAAGTCATCCAACCATAGACTTGCGCCATGTAAGTTTGTACACCAGAACCAGCTTTCTGGACAATCGAATCATTAGAACGTTGATATCGATCCATGATGATTACCTTTTCATGACAAAGTTTAAAGATTAAGACTGTTTAAAAAAACAACCCACTCAAAAACTATACATTAGCATAGTATATTAGCAAAACCATCCGCCAATTAATGGCCTGTGACATTTTATTTATCTGTCCAGTTTCGAGATAACCCACAATATGGCCACCAGACTGATTTCAGCATCTTATTTATTATCAGTAATTATTACCAATAATTTATTTTACCAGCGATTTGCCGCATCCTGATCACTCTGCCTCGTCTCGACCCAACGCTCTCCTTCTGCAAGAGATTCTTTTTTCCAGAATGGCGCCTTGGTTTTCAGATAATCCATGATGAATTCAGCCGCCATAAAAGCCATATTGCGGTGAGAGCTGGTAACACCAACAAATACAATCTCAGCCCCTGGGTAAAGTTCACCAACGCGGTGGATAATACTGACACGTTGCAAAGGCCAACGTTGGCGCGCTTCATCAACAATTTTCTGCAACATCTTTTCTGTCATGCCCGAATAATGTTCCAATGTTAGCGCTTTAACGTTATTTCCTAAATTATGGTTGCGAACTTTACCCGTAAAGGTCACAACAGCACCATCTTCATCACACTGCGAGAGCCATTGATATTCTTCACCAACGTTGAATGTCTCCCGTTGAACACTAATCCGCGTATTCCCCATTTCATCCCCCCGTCACAGGGGGGAAAAACGCCACTTCATCACCATCATTTAAGGCATGTTCGGCATGAACAAAAGATTGATTCACAGCAGACAGCAATTTGCCTTCTTCTAATGCCAGCGCCCATCTTTCACCTTTTTCAATCAGTGCATGACGAAGGTGCGCTACAGTTGGGTAATTATTCGGTAATTCAAGGGAATCTGTTCCCACCAGTTCACGGACTTGAGCGAAAAATAGTACCTTTATCATGCTTTCACCTTAAAATCCCCTGATTTGCCACCGCTTTTTTCCAATAAACGTACAGGCCCGATGACCATGTCTTTTTGCACGGCTTTACACATGTCATAAATCGTCAAAGCTGCTACCGATGCCGCTGTCAAAGCCTCCATCTCCACACCTGTTTTTCCGGTCAAACGGCAACAAGATTCGATTCTGACACGGTTGTGTTCTGTTTGTGCTTCCAGTTGAACCTCTACTTTACTCAGTAGCAGCGGATGGCAAAGCGGAATCAATTCCCATGTCCGTTTTGCCGCCTGAATACCTGCAATACGGGCAGTAGCAAAAACATCTCCTTTATGGTGTTCACCAGCAATAATCATGGCCAAAGTTTCAGCCTGCATTTCAACAAATGCTTCTGCCCGTGCCTCACGCACAGTTTCCAATTTGGCAGAAATATCCACCATGTGGGCTTCACCCGCAGTATTGATATGGGTTAATTGAGACATTCTTTGCTCCTAAAAAAATTGCTCCTGAAAATGAATCTTGCAGTTAGGTTAACCACCAATAAAAGAAAGATTCTGGGTGATACCACTGTCACCCTGATGTAAAAAGTGAGTCTCACGCTTATGATGCAACCCACCTTGAATACGTAGTTTCAAATCATCAAGTGATGTGTCATCAGACAATAAATCACGCAATGGAATGCCCTGTTCACCAAACAAGCACAAATGAAGATTGCCAATCGCGGATACTCTCAGGCGATTGCAGCTTTGGCAAAAATCTTTTTCATACGGCATGATAAGGCCAATTTCCCCCTGATAATCGGGATGATGGAAAACTTGAGCCGGCCCATCACTGCGCTCACGCTGCTGCTGCTGCCAACCCTGTTGCAACAGTTGGTGGCGAATCACTTTCCCAGAAACATGATGACGATGAAAAATGTCACTACCTTCCCCTGTTTCCATCAGTTCAATAAAACGCAACTGGATAGAGCGGTATTTAATCCAATCAAGAAAGGCTGACAGGTTGATATCATTTACATTCTTCATCAGCACTGCGTTAACTTTCACTGTGTTGAATCCCACCTCAAAAGCCGCGTCAATGCCACGCATAATCTGGAAAAATTTATCCTGTCCGGTAATGGCGTAAAATTGCCGGGGATCCAAACTATCAACGCTTACGTTAATGGCTGTCAGGCCAGCCGATTTCCATTGGGATATATCCCGCTCCATACGGTAGCCGTTAGTTGTAACAGCAATTTTTTTAATTTGCGGATTTTCATGAACCGCTGCAATAATGTCGCAAAAATCACGGCGCATGGTGGGTTCTCCTCCCGTCAGGCGGATTTTTTCTGTGCCAAGTTCAGCAAATGCCCGGCTAACGCGACGAATTTCTGGCAGGGAAAGAAATGATTTATGGCCATGAGGCCGATATCCATCAGGTAGACAATATGTGCAACGAAAGTTACACACATCGGTAATAGATAATCTCAAGTAATAGAACTTGCGCAAGAATGCATCTACAAGTTGTTCCACAATAACACCTTCCAAGTACGGGAGATGCCGGCATTTCTACCTTGCATCTTGGTGACTCAGGAGCCACGGCCAGAGCATCATATCAATGTGGTATCCATTTGATAGAACAGAGACTTAGACACAGAGGCTAGGAGTTAATATCAGTTAAATTTTTATATGAATAATTACGCGAGTAACGATGTGCCCACCAAAGATTTTAACTCTTAAGATAACAAAAAGCTAATGCTCAAACCGATATATACTTTATTATACAACGAGTTAACCATTCACAATGGCACCAGATTATTACGGTATTTCCAAGCTGTCGCGCGAAAATATCAAGCAAAAAACGGCACAAGATTACATCAGTTTCTGAAAGCATTATATTTTATGATAAATTAGATAAGATTTATTAAATTCTACGTTTAGCCAGCAATTAGTCAGTAACAGGAATCCTATGCGAAATCGCACATTAGCTGATTTGGATCGCGTTGTCGCCCTCGGTGGCGGCCATGGACTTGGACGCGTTATGTCTTCCCTTTCTTCCCTCGGAACCCGCCTGACAGGAGTTGTAACGACAACTGATAACGGTGGCTCAACCGGTAGAATACGACGCTCAGAAGGCGGAATCGCGTGGGGAGATATGCGTAATTGCCTCAATCAGTTAATCACGGAACCCACTATTGCTTCGACTATGTTTGAATATCGCTTTAGTGGCAATGGCGAATTATCCGGGCATAATTTGGGCAATTTGATGTTGAAAGCACTGGATCATTTAAGTGTCCGCCCTCTTGAAGCGATTAACTTGATCCGTAATCTGTTGAAAGTCAATGCACAGTTGATTCCCATGTCGGAACAATCGGTTGATTTAATGGCAATTGATGATCAAGGCAATACCGTACATGGCGAAGTGAATGTCGATCAGCTCAATTGTATACCACAGGAGCTATCGCTTTACCCTCGCGTCAACGCCACTAAAGAAGCATTGGATGCCATTGAGCAAGCAGATTTGATTCTGATCGGCCCCGGTAGTTTTTTCACCAGTCTGATGCCATTGTTGTTATTAGAAGATTTAACGCAATCCCTGCGACGCAGTAACGCTAATATGATTTATATCGGTAACTTAGGGAAAGAACTTAGCCATGCCGCGACTAAGTTATCGTTAGAAGATAAAATCGAAATCATGGAGAGTAAGATTGGCCGTAAGATGATTAATGCGCTTATTGTCGGCCCACGTACCGATATTCGCCCTTTCAGTGACCGGATTGTGACACAACAAGTTTTGGAAGCACAGGATATCCCTTACCGCCATGATCGTGAATTATTGCGCCAAGCAATTGAGCACACCCTGCAAAAATTGGGTTAAATCGGCGACAATCAGGAATTAGCGATAAATTGTGCTCGCAATTCCTGAACCTGATCACGAATGCTGGCCGCTTTTTCAAACTCAAGATCCCGGGCATGTTGGTACATTTTTTCTTCCAACTCACGGATTTTGCTCTCTAGCTCTTTGGCCGATAAATTGTGGTAATCATCCGTGCCCAAGGCAACTTTACTTTTTCCTTTGGTTCTTCCTTTACCATTAACTGGTTGACCAATTTTCAGGATATCACCGATTTTTTTGTTCAACCCTTGCGGTACAATACCGTGCTCTGTGTTAAATGCCTGTTGTTTGGCACGACGGCGCTCTGTTTCCTCAATAGCCTTCGCCATTGAATTAGTGATTTTGTCGCCATATAAAATTGCTTTACCATGCAGGTTACGTGCTGCACGACCGATAGTCTGGATTAGAGATCGCTCTGAACGAAGGAAGCCCTCTTTATCTGCATCTAAAATTGCCACAAGGGAAACTTCCGGCATATCCAAGCCTTCACGCAATAAGTTAATGCCAACCAAAACATCAAATTCACCGAGACGAAGATCACGGATAATTTCTACCCGTTCAACGGTATCAATGTCGGAATGGAGATAACGTACTCGCTCACCATGCTCTTCCAAGTATTCTGTCAAGTCTTCCGCCATCCGTTTGGTTAAGGTCGTTACCAACACTCGCTCATTTTTTGCCGCACGAATACGGATTTCAGACAGTAAATCATCCACTTGGGTTGCCACAGGACGAACTTCAACTTCTGGGTCAATTAGCCCCGTCGGACGTACAACTTGTTCGACAACTTCATTGCCAGATTTTTCTAATTCATAGTGACCAGGAGTGGCTGAAACATAAATGGTCTGTGGTGCCAATGCCTCAAATTCCTCAAACCGTAATGGGCGGTTATCCAGCGCTGACGGCAAACGGAAACCATATTCCACTAATGTTTCCTTACGGGAGCGATCCCCTCGGTACATTCCACCAATCTGTGGAATGGTTACGTGAGATTCATCCACCACCAGCAAACCATTTGCCGGAAGATAGTCAAACAACGTTGGAGGTGGTTCACCAGCGGAACGACCAGATAGATAACGGGAGTAGTTTTCAATGCCGGAGCAGTAACCCAATTCATTCATCATTTCGAGATCGAATTGTGTTCGCTGGGTGATACGCTGTTCTTCCAATAACTTGTCTGATGTCAACAGAACCTTGCGCCGTTGTACCAACTCAGTTTTAATCTCTTCCATCGCCTGAAGGATACGTTCACGCGGTGTAACATAGTGAGTTTTGGGATAGATGGTATAACGCGGGACATTGTACTGTACCTGTCCTGTCAGCGGATCAAACAAGGAAAGGCGCTCAACTTCATCATCGAATAATTCCACGCGCAAAGCATGTTCATCCGACTCTGCCGGGAAAATATCAATCACTTCACCACGTACCCGAAATGTTCCGCGCTGGAATGCTTGATCATTACGGGTATATTGCAGTTCTGCCAAGCGACGTAAGATGGCACGTTGGTCAATTAACATACCATCAGTTAAGTGAAGCATCATTTTCAAATAGCTATCAGGATCACCTAAACCATAAATTGCAGAGACAGAAGCCACCACAACAACATCACGGCGTTCCAGCAAGGCTTTCGTTGCAGACAAGCGCATCTGTTCAATATGTTCATTTACTGAAGCGTCTTTTTCGATAAAGGTATCGGAACTGGGCACATAGGCTTCTGGCTGGTAATAATCGTAATAGGAAACAAAATATTCCACAGCATTCTCAGGAAAGAACGCTTTCATTTCGCTATAAAGCTGTGCTGCCAATGTTTTATTAGGGGCAAGGATCATGGTGGGACGATTTAAATTTGCGATAACATTCGCAATCGTAAAAGTTTTACCTGACCCCGTAACCCCCAAAAGCGTCTGATGGGCTAATCCATCTTCCAGCCCTTCCTGTAATTGTCTGATGGCCGATGGCTGATCGCCTCCCGGCTTAAAATCAGAATGTAACTTGAATACCTTGCTCGTTTCTTTGCTCATTTTCCCCGCACCATCCGTACACTGACAAAACTCTTTTATAATACTGGATAAAAAACCAGCTTCAAGTAAGTTGATAAAATAATATTGTTTTTGTTTGAAGGAAGATCTGGGAAAGATTCCATAGAGACAAGTCACTATCTATTGATATATTCATAAAATGTGATATTCATACGATGATATTAACCTTTAATTAACATTAATGATGGCTATTTTTATCCCCAAATAATGAGCTTGCTTTTTCTTATTTTTGTATTAGCAATAGAAATAGTAAAGCTCTGAATGGCAGAGGAGAACAAAAAAGGATTGATTTTATTTAATTACTTGATTTTTTTCATAAAAAAAATAAAAGTCGAGAATAGCAGCAAATCTTGTACAAACCGCGTATTACCTTGCATGAGGATGATTTTCTAAAACTAATACACAAAGTTATCCACAACAATAGTGGATAACCCAGCAAAACCTATCAAGCATCGGCGATTGCGGGGTTATTCTTGTTTATAAATTTTTTCAATGACGAAATATTTTATGCTGTTTTAGAATTGATTTTCGCTATTCGTTGTTCAAAAACATCTCAATCATTGTTGAAATAAAATACTTTTCATGTAAGAAAAATCGACTGAACAACCGTTCTCGACACCAATTTTAACTAGCTCAAAGTAAATAATTAGTTAACCAATGAATCAATGGTTATATATTTACCTATATTATTTTTATCATCTGATTCACTCAAATGAGGAATAATCCCCAATAAAGGTGCGGGCATCATATGCTTTAGTGTCTTCAAATATGCCACCTGATGTTTGCCTGCCGGCTCAATTTCATTAGCAACCCAGCCCACCAGTTTCAATCCAGCATACTGAATAGCTTTCGCGGTTAATGCCGCATGGTTAATACAACCTAATTTGACACCGACTGTCAAAATTACCGGTAAATCTTCCTGAATCACCCAATCAGCAAAAGTCGTATTGTCCGATAATGGTGTATACCATCCCCCAGCCCCCTCAATCAAAACCCAATCAGATTTCTTTTCCAATGCTCTCAATCCCTTTGATAAAACAGAAAAATCTATTGGTTGATTAAGTTCTGCGCTCACAATGTGAGGCGATGTAGGTTCAATAAATACCAGAGGATTCACTTCCTGGTAAGTTAATGACACTGTACTATTACGTTGTAGAGCCAGTGCATCACCATTATGCATCCCTTCAGCTGTCATCTCACTCCCTGATGCCACGGGTTTGTAACCCGCAGTCTGATATCCTTTTTTATTGGCAGCTTGCAGCAAAGCACAACTAACAACTGTTTTACCTACTTCAGTATCGGTTCCTGTAAGAAAATATTTATTTGTCACAATAAATGACTCCAAAAGCAATTTGATAGCTTAATGGGTAATTCCCATTATTCCGTGGATATGCTTCAGCAAGAATATTCAGACGTTTTCTCGTCATTAATCCCTGCTGGCGACCGTGATGAAGATGTGTTGCACCGATCCCTTTTAGAGAATTCAGCAAGGGCAACAGTTGCGGGTAATGCTGGTGATATTCCTGCTTAATGACTTTATGTCGATAGGGTTGGCATGCTTGCGTGATTGTCCCTAATGGCAGAAATTGATTGATATGCCAATAATCATCCACGTGCTCCCATGCTGCTTCCAATTCATTCAGCGAACCCTGCGCTAGCGTGGAAAATACGATAAGGCCACCGGGACGGGTAACACGATAAAATTCCCGCAATGCACATGGCAAATCATTGCACCATTGTACCGCCAGATTGCTGAAACAGAGGTCTACGCTGTTATCCGCCAGTCCCAAATGTTCAATATCCCCTTGCAGATAGTAATCGGCGACTTGCTGTCCCTTGGCATGACTCAACATGCCGGAAGCCAGATCCAGTGCAATAACTTGTTTACCCTGCTGTTTCCAGCGAGCACTAAAAAAACCTGTTCCACACCCTGCATCCAATACCCGCATACCGATATTTTCCGCTTGTGCCAGCTCCATCAAATACTCACCTGTTTGCTGTTGCAGTTTAGCCACAGTGTCATACTTGGAAGCCGCGCGTCCAAAAGCGCCGGCAATCGCTTGTTTGTCAACGGATTTAACAGCCAGATCCATGCAGCGCCTCCAGTAATCTATCAATATCGTGCTGTGTATGATTTGCTGTCAGCGTAATGCGCAATCGTGCGCTATCAGGGGGAACCGTTGGTGGAAGTATCGCTTTGACCCATACTTTTTTTTGCCTGAGCACATGAGATAGTGCGGTACAGCGTTCATTGTCCCCAACGATTAATGGCTGGATGGCTGTTTCTGAATTCATCAATACAAAAGGTAACTGCTGCACTTCACGACGAAAGTAACGAATATTGTTTTGCAATCGCTGGCGCAACTCATCTCCTGCTCTGATTTGTTGTACTGCTTCGGAAAGTGCCACTGCCTGCGCAGGTGGCATTGAGGTACTGTAAATCAGGTGCCGGGCATATTGGAGCAAGTATTCTGCGGTTTGCTCATCACATAAAACTGCGGCTCCGCTCAATCCAAATGCCTTACCAAAGGTGATGATCAAAATCTCCGGTTTAACATTTTGCACCCAGCAACTACCACGTCCTTCATTACCATGAATGCCGATGCCATGGGCATCATCCACCATCAACCAACTTGCTGTAGATTTTGCTTGCTGTGCAATAGATTCAAGTGGAGCACAATCTCCATCCATGCTGAAAACACCTTCCGTTACTACCAGCGTTTTACCAGCACACGCTTTTGCCAAGTGTTGCTGTAAAGATCCCATGTTATTGTGCAGAAAACGCCGACATTGTGCCGGAGAGTGCATTGCGGCTTCCATCAACGATGCATGGCTCAGGCGATCAGCAATAATGCGATCTTCTTTTTCCATCAAAGCCGCAATCACGCCTTGATTAGCGGCATAACCAGAAATGAACAATAAGGCGCGAGAGTATCCCAGCCACTCAGCCAATTGTTGTTCCAGAATATTATGTGCAACGGTGTAACCTGTAACATGTCCTGAGCCTCCACTGCCCACACCATATTGTTGGGCACCTTGCTGCCAGGCAGCAATAATCTGGGGATGTCGGCTTAATCCAAGATAATCGTTACTGGAGAAATTAAGGTACTGGCCGTCTGAAGTACATAGTAAACGCCCATCAGATCCCTGATGGACTTGTCTATTACGCCATAGCGAAGTGCCCCGACGTTCGGCCAAACGTCGGGAGAGAGAGTCTGACCAGCTCATCATATTGCCGCATTATAGAATTGTTCGTTATCAGCATTATGAATAATGGCTTCAGTCAAGTGCTCCTGCTGTTGATTGTCACCAAATGCCGTTTTTGTCTGTTGAGGATTGATGCCCAAACGACGGAACAGTTGCAGATCTTTATCTTCTTCTGGGTTTGGTGTAGTCAGCAATTTGCAGCCATAGAAAATGGAATTGGCTCCTGCCATAAAACACATGGCCTGAGTTTGTTCATTCATCTGTTCACGTCCTGCGGATAAACGGACATGAGATTTTGGCATCATGATTCGCGCCACAGCAATGGTACGAATAAAGTCAAAAGGATCGACATCTTCATTGTCTTCCAGTGGCGTTCCTTTTACTTTCACCAACATATTAATCGGTACACTTTCCGGCGGCTTAGGTAAATTCGCCAACTGTACCAATAACGCTGCACGATCACGAATTTGCTCTCCCAAACCAACGATACCGCCCGAGCAAACTTTGATACCCGCATCCCGGACATTATCCAAAGTGTTCAGTCTGTCCTGATAACTGCGCGTGGTGATGATATTGCCGTAAAATTCTGGCGAGGTGTCCAAGTTATGGTTGTAATAGTCCAGACCAGCCTCTGCCAAGCGTTGTGCCTGTGATTGATTCAGCATTCCCAACGTCATGCAGGTTTCCATTCCCAGCTCTTTGACGTCTTTGACCATTTTTTCCAAATACGGCATATCACGTTCATGCGGGTTTTTCCAAGCTGCCCCCATGCAGAAACGGGTTGAACCCGCATTTTTAGCTTTGTGCGCTGATTCAATGACTTTTTCCACTTCCATCAACCGCTCTTTTTCCAGACCAGTTTTGTAGCGGGAACTTTGTGGGCAATATTTACAGTCTTCTGGGCAAGCCCCCGTCTTTATCGAAAGCAGTGTACTGATCTGTACTTGTTGTGGATCAAAATGCTCGCGATGTATTTGTTGTGCCTGAAATAATAATTCAAAAAAAGGTTTATCAAACAAGCCCTGTGCCTGATTAATTGTCCATTGTTGACGCTCGCTCACAATAACATCTCCGATGTGAAAAATGTTGTCAGTTTAAATAACGCCGTTATCATGTCAACCAAAATGAACTCAAAAAGGTTTACAACAAAGTTATTATGACTCCTTCAGATCTTGAATTTGACCAGCACCATATTTGGCATCCATATACCTCAATGACGAATCCACTTCCGACCTATTCCGTCGCATCAGCCACGGGTGTGGAGCTGGTTTTATCAGATGGGCGCAAATTGATTGATGGCATGTCTTCATGGTGGGCTACTATCCACGGTTATAATCATCCGGTTCTCAATGAGGCGGCAAAAGCACAGATCGATAAGATGTCTCATGTTATGTTTGGCGGCATAACTCACCTTCCTGCTGTTGAACTGTGCAAACAATTAGTCGCAATGACACCTGATTCTTTGGAATGTGTTTTTTTGGCGGATTCAGGATCGGTTGCAGTAGAAGTTGCCCTAAAAATGGCATTGCAATATTGGCAAGCCAAAGGGAAAAAACGCCATCGCTTTCTGACGCTGCGTCATGGTTATCATGGTGATACTTTCGGAGCTATGTCTGTCTGCGATCCGGATAATTCCATGCATAATTTGTATAAAGGCTATTTCCCCAATCACTTGTTTGCCGATGCTCCGCAATGTCAGTTTGGTGATGAGTGGCAACCGGAAGATATCGATTCTTTGAAGCGATTATTGTTGCAATACCATGATGACATTGCCGCTGTCGTTTTAGAACCTATTGTTCAGGGTGCTGGCGGAATGAGGATTTATCACTCTGAATATCTACGCCAAATTCGCCAACTTTGTAATAAATATCAGATCTTGTTGATTGCAGACGAAATTGCTACCGGATTTGGTCGAACTGGCAAGCTATTTGCTTGTGAACATGCACAGATTGAACCGGATATATTGTGCTTAGGCAAAGCATTGACGGGGGGATATATGACATTATCCGCCACACTGACGACCCGCCATGTTGCTGAAACTATTAGCCAAGGTGAAACAGGCTGTTTTATGCATGGCCCAACTTTTATGGGAAATCCTCTGGCTTGTGCTGTTGCTAGTGCCAGCCTGAAATTACTCTCAGATAGCCCGTGGCAACAACGTATTCAATCAATTGAAACTCAATTAAAAGCTGAATTACTCCCCCTCAAACCACAAAATTCGGTCAAAGATGTTAGGGTCTTGGGGGCTATAGGTGTTGTTGAAATGAAACGGCCCGTTGATGTCGCTTCATTGCAATGTCATTTCGTTAAACATGGTGTATGGATCAGGCCATTTGGTCGATTAATTTATTTGATGCCTCCTTATATTATTCAACCCGAACAGCTATCGAGACTGACAAATTCCATTGCTGGTGCAATAAATTAAAAAATATTTAAAATTAATAAAATGAATCTCCAGCCACATATTTATTTATGTGGCAACATGAATAAAAACCCAGCAAAAATCGTATTTCATGACATTTCACGGCATTCATCAATACTTAATAATCATATCTCTAATAAAAAATAAAAGAATATTAAATTATACTCAAAAAACACGCCCTGATAAATATTAATCACCCAAAAAATGGCTCTTATATCACTATAAAATAGATTCTCTGATATATTCATTATGCAATTAAATTTATTTCAACAACAAGGAAAACATCATGAATACAGAAAATTTATTCACACCTTCCAATGAAGAAACTCAAGATGTATTTGAACTATCTCAAAATAGGTATGAACAAGAAATTGCACATTATGAAGCTCTGGTAAAAGAAAAACCTGAACTCGCTCATCTGTTTTCAGATAATGTCAAACCAGACTCATTAACCATCCCTGTTTTGAATCAAACAGAGTTCGTTAGTGGGTATTTTAACATTAACACATATCACCAATATGGCAGCTTTCCCTTTATCCAAATATCATCTCACTCCACTACCATTGGGCATGCACCCAATGTAGGAAGAAAAACTAACTTCAATGGCTATATTCAAGGCGGATATAACACTCCACTCTTGAATTTTAATAACATTCACCTTGGCGGAATAGTAAAATATCCTCACTCCATTGTAAATACACCATTAAACATTCAACTTTATATTTATCCAAGAAATATCATCTTACGTCTTCTCAAAGGAAACGTTTATTTGGGTGATTTATATTCCGTACAACAAAATCACATATTAATTACATATCCTATTGTTCTATCTGGTATTGGAACTTTTAACTTGATCCCATATCAATAAATTAAATTATTATTTTAGAACCAAGTAATTATTTTATATAATAACCAAATTATAAATTATAGTTATATTTTGTAGCAAAATCGTTGTTCCCGGTCACATAGCAAGCTATGTGACCGGGAACTCTTTTACTGATTTGGTGCTAATTTTATGATAAAAAATCAAACTTATATTTATAAGTAAAATTTCAGATTTGATTATACGTAATTAAAAGAACCCGCCCCTGAAAATACAATAGGCATAGGAGCCTGAAAATTATGTTGATAGATAGAAGATAAATCCCCTAAATAAATATATCCCTCAAAGAAACGCAAGATAACATTCTCTGGGTTAATGAATAGTTGAAAATTAAGAGGTGCATTTATGACTGACTGAATATTCTGTAATACACCAGCAAGGAAAAGGTTTTCAAAATGAACTTCTGGCATATCGTAACCACCCTGTATATATCCATTGAAAATAGCTTGTTGCCCATAATTAGGTTGGTATCCAATTGTAGTTGAATTAGAGGATATCTGGATAAAAGGATAATTACCATATTGGTGGTATGTGTTAATATTAAAATAACTGCTGATATATTCAGAAAAACCATTTCCATAACCACATAATGAAATCATTTTTGGATGTTTCACAAACAAATGTGCTAGCTCCGGTTTTTCTTTCGAAACAATTTCATAGTGAGATTTTTCCTTTTTATATAATTCATAAGATTTTTCAAAAGCCTTTTGCATTTCCTCCTGACTGGGAAGAGATAACTCTTTATTTTTCATAATTAATTCCTCTTTTATTTTTATATCTCATTCATATTCAAATTAATTAGTGAAATGTATCACGGAAACTGTAGTGCAGTAATATAAATTTATTATCAGGTGATGACTAATACTTATCAGTGGATCATTTTAAATTCATTAGAAAATTAAAAATAACAAATGGCGTTTTCAGAAGAGAAAAAAGGTTTATAGAAAATATATTTCATTTAATATTTTAATAAATATCCCATTAAAAATAAGTATCCCCCGGCATAGCCGGGGGTTTTTCATCTGCGCCTATAAGGCTCTCTTACCAGCCGCGCCCTAACAGGCGCATCGCAATCTGACATTTGCATTCTATTGATT
>NZ_JAQRFI010000012.1 GCF_028598805.1 Xenorhabdus yunnanensis
GCAACAGCGCGGTGGTCCCACCTGACCCCATGCCGAACTCAGCAGTGAAACACCGTAGCGCCGATGGTAGTGTGGGGTCTCCCCATGTGAGAGTAGGACACTGCCAGACATCAATTTATAAGTGTTGCCCATTTGGCAACACTTTTTATTTTTAGCATTTGCTGATATGGCTCAGTTGGTAGAGCACACCCTTGGTAAGGGTGAGGTCCCCAGTTCGAATCTGGGTATCAGCACCATGAATAATATGTTCGGCAAGTAAAACAGAATTTGCTTGGCAGCAATAGCGCGGTGGTCCCACCTGACCCCATGCCGAACTCAGCAGTGAAACACCGTAGCGCCGATGGTAGTGTGGGGTCTCCCCATGTGAGAGTAGGGAACTGCCAAGCTTTAATACCCAGTCAAAAGGCCACTCATATGAGTGGCCTTTTGCATTTCTAGGTTTTTCAACAAGATATAAGTATTGGTCAATTACTTGCTTATCTTTCAAATGTAGAGTCTGATAGACTACGCTCAAATTATCTATTGAGTTTGAAGTGAATGTCTGTTTGTCAATCTACTCAGTTAAAAACGTTAAACACATTTTGTATTTCAGCCAGTGCTGATTATATCGGTATAGCCACCTCTATTGAGTCTCTTCTGGCCTTATGGCAAGAAGCAATAGAAAAGAATCATCCTATTTTATTGCTGGGAGGGGGAAGTAACGTCCTCTTTACTGAGAATTTTAAAGGTACTGTGATTCTAAATCGTATCCTTGGTATTAATATACAAGAATCTGATACTGCATGGCATATTCATGTTGGTGCAGGTGAAAATTGGCATGAGCTGATTA
This sequence comes from Xenorhabdus yunnanensis, assembly GCF_028598805.1. GTDB lineage: Bacteria > Pseudomonadota > Gammaproteobacteria > Enterobacterales > Enterobacteriaceae > Xenorhabdus > Xenorhabdus yunnanensis. Next base: position 830 of record NZ_JAQRFI010000012.1, read on the forward strand.
CTTATTTATTTAAACAACAAATCTACGGCTTGGAAAATTTAGCCTTGATCCCCGGAAATGTTGGGTCTGCTCCAATCCAGAATATTGGGGCATATGGAATTGAGTTTAAACATGTCTGTGAATATGTGGATTTTATCGAGCTAAAAACAGGCAATCCAATTCGTCTGACGGCGAATGAGTGTCAATTTGCGTATAGAGACAGTATCTTTAAACATCAATATAAAGATGGTTATGCTATCACCGCCGTCGGCTTATGTTTGAATAAGAAATGGGAGCCAATTTTAACGTATGGTGCCTTAGCGCAGTTTTCACGAGAAAATGTTACTCCAAAACAAATATTCGATGCAGTGTGTGAAATGCGTCAGAGTAAACTGCCAGATCCTATGTTGATGGGGAACGCTGGAAGTTTCTTTAAAAATCCTATTGTATCGATTGAATTGGCATACAAAATTAAGTCTGAATATCCAGACTGTCCCCAATATCCTTATAATGAGCAAAGTGTAAAGATTGCTGCGGGTTGGCTTATCGATCAATGTCAATTGAAGGGCTATTCTATTGGTGGTGCTGCCGTACATACGAAACAAGCTCTGGTATTAATTAATAAAGGTAATGCAACGGGACAAGATGTCATTGCTTTGGCTGCTTATATATATAATAACGTTGCCGAAAAATTTAATATTTTCTTAGAGCCTGAGGTTCGTTTCATTGGTAGTGAAGGTGAGATAGATGCCGTGGAATGTATTTCATGAAAGATATTAGTACTCCGTTAAAACTAATTAAAGTGTTATCTGATGGTGAGATTCATTCAGGTCAGCAACTTGGTCAAGAGTTGGGAATGAGTCGAGCAGGAATTAATAAACATATTCAAACTATTCGTGAGTGGGGAGTAGAAGTTCTAACTGTTTCAGGTAAAGGTTACCGTTTTCCTGCCCCAATGAATCTCTTGGATAAAGAAATTATTAAAAATTATCTTCCCAATAATCACATTGAAGTGATACCTGTTATTGATTCTACAAATCAGTATATTCTGGAAAAATTAGCAGAACTCGATTCAGGGGATGCTTGTGTTGCAGAATACCAGTATGCAGGTAGAGGGCGCCGTGGTAGGACATGGGTTTCTGCTTTTGGTCGAAATTTATATCTATCCATGTATTGGCGTTTGGAGCAGGGACCAGCAGCAGCAATAGGTTTAAGTTTAGTAGTAGGTATTGTTATTGCGGAAGTTCTTAACCGCCAGGGCGCAGAGAGAGTAAAAGTAAAATGGCCAAATGATTTATATTTGGATGATAAAAAACTAGCAGGAATATTGGTTGAGTTGACGGGAAAAACAGGAGATGCAGCTCATGTTGTGATTGGAATAGGTATGAATATTTCGATGAGTAACGATCAACAGAAATCAATTAACCAGCATTGGACTAATTTACAACAATCAGGAACGATTATTGAGCGGAATAAGTTGGTTGCTGAAATCATAAAGGAACTTAAAGAATCATTAATTCAGTTTGGAAACGAAGGGCTAACACCTTTCATTCCCCGATGGTTTAAGTTAGATAATTTTATTAATCGTCCTGTGAAATTAATTATTGGCGATCAAGAAGTTCATGGTATAGCCCGTGGAATTGATTGGCAAGGTGCTCTGTTACTTGATATTAATGGGGTTATTACGCCCTATATCGGTGGCGAAATCTCCTTGAGGGGTTGCTGAGTATAAAGCCGGAAATATTTCCGGCTTCAGATTATTGGCAACGTGGTGCTGATTTTTCATCCAGATATTTATAAAAAAGGGTAACATGATTTTTTATAAAGAACTCAGGGAAAGACAACCTCTCCCTGAGTCCCTGAATATTTACTATCAAATCGGTTTCTCTATTAAATCATACAGCTTATCAAGTTGATTAATGCGTATATGGTAACTTTGCAGTAAACAGGCAGTATCTCCCTTACATTTTTGGCGCTGTTTCAGCCATGCAGTTTGGCTGTCATACATCTCGCCTGACACTCCCATGGCAAACAATCCCCGCAGAAAGTGATATTTCACGCTCATTTCCACATCCAGATCATTCAGCTTTAAACTTGAACAAATTGCCTTTTCATCCGGTGTCTTGGCTTTTGCACAGTCAAAACTGGCAGCGAAACTCAGTGGAGAGAAGATTAGTAATATAAACCAGAGATATTTCATTTACTTCTCCTTATTGAGAGGAGCGACAGGCCCTGGCCCGGTTTGCAATTTTGGCGGAACAATTTTTTCAAACTGGAATGACTGGGCTTTGCCGGTTGCATCTAATTTGCAGGAGAATCGAATGTCGAGCCAGCCATCATCCATTCTATATGCGCTTGTGCAAAAGCTGATAATAGTAGACAGCTTGCCCCTAAATAAGTTAAGTATTTTGAGTAAAACATAATGGATACTCCTCGTTTGAGACTAAAAAAGTATGGCACAGATTCTGTACAGATGCCATTGCATGAATATATAAATACTGATCAGCAAGAGTAATGCTAATGAGGATATTTTTTCTTATTTAGAATAAGAAAGTACTTTCCAATTAATAGCTAAAGCGAAAGTCGTAGCCACTGTATCTCTCACATTATCAATAAGAATGATATTCGGGTATACGGTATCTGTGATGTGCTGATAAAGATATTCAACTAATTTACTATTTGCTTTATTTGCCAAATGCTTAATGTCAGAGGAAAGAGTTGTAGCACATGTCGATGCTTGTAAAGGATCTTGGGTCAGGATCCACGATAATTCAAAATATTGTTTTGGAGCATAGTCTTTCATCTTTTTAATTTGATCTGACCCCATTTGAAATGCGCTATTTGTATTAGAATAAAGATGATACATATCTAACTCGCTAAGATAAAAAAAGCCATAATTTTTATATTGCTCCAGATCAATATCAGCTTTCTTGTTTTCTATAAAGAATAAAACGGCTGGGCGAGTTCCATTATTGGTTAAGGAATTCAAAGTTAAGTTGGAAATATTTTCCGTACCATTATGATAGTACAAATGTTTAATGTTAACTAATTGACTGAATAAATCAAACCACTCAGTTTTGTTAAAAGGACGATATTTATGCCAGAAACCTACATCTAAATTGAGGGAATGATCAAGTCTTATCATAATTAACTCATTATGAGATTCTGTAAACAGGTTTATTCCATTAACAATAGATTCAATTGATTCACCATTTGCGCCTTCCCATACAATTATATCTCTATAGTGACCAGTAAAAAATTTCCCATCGCTAAGGACAGGTCTAATATCAAAGTATCTTATACCGAGTTTCAATTGTCCTAAGACATCATTAGATTGAGTTAGAGTGTTGCACTCAGAAACTAAAGTGGTTTTCCATGTTACTGTACTCATTCCTGCATCATGGGAACCCGGAATACAAAGTTTATTAATTGGCAGCTCCCCCAGTATATTGCTATAGTCTTGCATCCAAGATTCAGTATTTATATCAGGGCCTATATAATTACCAACATCACCAATAAGAAAGAAGTGAATCAATCCATTTGGTTTCCAACCAAGACTGACTGTAGAGCCTTTTTTATGGCTTCTTGTTTCTAAATTATCTAGGTGAATTTCCAAATCAAACTTTTCAAGTTCGGTTTTATACCTTCCTCGTATTATAAAACTATTGTTTTCTGAATCTATTATTTGATATTTTATTTCAAAATTACAATTGGTTACATTGTCATCAACGCATATAATGGAGAAATAAAAATCTTCTTTAGATTTGATTGATTTTGGAAAGTTTGAGACATCAACATTATGAAATTTTTTTGAAGTTATTTTCCAAACGGAATTGGTACTGTTAACTAGAATGAGATTTGAAATTTGAAACATGTTTATCTCTCCTTGTTAAAGGGCAATTTTTTTTGTTTCTATATGTTTATTTTTAAAGATATCAGGAGTTATAAAGTATCACATTGAATTTAAAGTCTGTCTTTATTATTTGTTTTAACATTGAGTAAATATGATATTTACTTATGTTTTATTCTGGTTGCATAATTTTGTTGATATTTTTAAGTATACTCTATCTCACCTTGTTTTTAGCGAGATAGAGTATCTAAAGTATTTTGTAAACAACATATTATGACAGATAAATCTGCATAAATAATATTATTGTGTGGATATTAAGTATATTGCCTCATAAGGTTTAATTTTCATTTCATGATCAACCTGTTCGGAAGATGGATAATTACTTATTAATACCTGCCATTCTTTGTTTGAAAGAGAAGGTTCTGGAGACCAAAGTTGTGTTTCATCGCTTAGATTTGCGATGACCAGCAAGGTTTGATCCTGCCAACGCCGTATATAACACCACAGTGATGGGTGCTCTGGCAGCAGATCCAAGTAATCACCATATGTCAGGATAGGCTGTTGCTTTCTTAATTTAATCAAATCGTGGTAGCAATAGAAAACGGAATCTTCATTCTGTAATGCTGCTTCGGCGTTGATTTCTGAGTAATTACTGCAAGGCGCAATCCATGGCGTTCCTGTGGTGAACCCTGCGTTTGCAGAATCATCCCATTGCATAGGAGTTCGGCTGTTGTCACGGGATTTCTGTGCCAAAATTGCCAGTATATCCTCTGGTTGCATGCCTTTCTCAATGCGCTCTTGATACATATTCAGGCTTTCGATATCCCGATAGTCTTCAATATGCATAAAGTGAGGGTTTGTCATGCCCAACTCTTCACCCTGATAGATATAAGGCGTACCCTGCATACCATGCAGCACCATTGCCAGCATTTTGGCGGATATGTTGTGGTACTGATGTTCATTCCCAAATCGAGAAACAATGCGAGGTTGATCATGATTACACCAGAAGAGCGCATTCCACGCTTTTTGGTGCATACCTTGCTGCCATGTTGAGAAAATCTTTTTCAATTCAACATAATCTGGTTTTGCGAGAGTCCATTTTTCACCATTTGGATAATCAACTTTCAAATGGTGAAAATTAAATGTCATGGACAATGCTGTTCCGTCCAGAGCAGCATAGCGCTGACAGTGCTCAAGGCCTGTAGAGGACATTTCACCAACGGTCATCAATCCTTTTGGTTGGAAAACATCACGGCTCATTTCTTGCAGATACTCATGTATCAGTGGGCCATCGGTGTAGAATCGGCGGCCATCACCATGATCATCATCAGGGTAATCTTGCTGTTTTGAAACAAGATTAATGACATCCAACCGCAAGCCATCAACACCGCGATCAGCCCAGAACTCACATATTTTTTTCAGCTCGTTGCGAACTGGTTCATGTTCCCAATTTAAATCGGCTTGTTCTACCGCAAACAGGTGAAGGTAATATTGTTGACTCTCTGCATGCCATTGCCACGCATTACCGCCGAATTTAGATTTCCAGTTACTGGGTAGGGAACCTTCGGAACCATCCCGCCAGATATAAAACTGGCGATAAGGGCTATCAACTTCCTGTGCCGCTTGAAACCACGAATGTTGGGTTGAGGTGTGATTGAAAACCATATCCAAAATGATGCGAATGCCACGGTGATGCGCATTTTGCACCAAATTATCAAAGTCTTCCATAGAACCATAATCAGGATTGATAGCGCAGTAATCAGCGACATCATAGCCATTATCAACTTGTGGCGATGGATAAATTGGGGTTATCCAGATGGCATCAACACCGAGTCGCTGTAGATAATCGAGCCGTTGGGTGATCCCGTTGATATCTCCCACACCTCTACCGGCACTATCCTGAAAACTTTTTGGATAAATTTGATAGATAACGCTATTCATCCACCATGGTTTTTGTTCCGTCATAAATAGATACCTGCAAAATTAATTAGCTAGTTCATTGGGTAAGGCCGCTTTGCGTTCATTTCTACGATAAGCCAGAACGGTCAATAGGAACGGCACGATAATTGCGACGAGCATAGCAATAAGATAAATCATCCAGAATTGCGGCTTGATAGAAAGGATTCCTGGGATTCCCCCAACGCCGATACCATTGGCAGTCACATGATTGAGTCCAGAAATCAGCCCAGCCAGAGCCGCGCCAATCATCGCGCAGAACATTGGGTAATGGTATTTAAGGTTGATGCCGTACATGGCGGGTTCGGTGATACCCAGATAGGCTGAAATTGCCGCAGGAATGGAAACCTCGCGTTCTTTTTGTTTCTTGCTGGCCCAGACAATGCCGACAACAGCAGAACCTTGAGCGATATTAGACAGCGCAATAATAGGCCAGATTGGAGTTCCTCCGGTGCTTTGGATCATTTGCAGGTCGATTGCCAGCGTTGTTTGATGTACACCTGTGATCACCAGCGGAGCGTAGAAGAAACCAAACAAGGCGGCACCAATGGGAGCAAAACTACCAGTCATTAATCCTTTGACAGCCCAAGCAACACCGTCCCCGATAGCGCGTCCGGCCGGGCCAATCAGGGCATGGGCAAGGAAGACTGCCAGTAGCAGAGAAGTCACAGGAACAATAACAAGATAGAGGTAGTCTGGCATCCATTTTTTCAGCCGCGTTTCAATCCATCCCAACGTTAGACCAGCTAATAAGGAAGGAATAACCTGTGCCTGATAACCGACTTTAGAAATGGTGAACCATCCGAAATTCCAAACTTCGGGCGCTTGCTGCCCCAGCAGATAAGCGTTCATCAATTGCGGGGAAACCAGCGTAATTCCGAGAATAATCCCAAGAATTGGCGTTCCGCCCATCTTTTTGACCGCAGACCAACAGATACCTACAGGAAGGTAGAAGAATATCGCTTCACCGATGAGCCAGAGAAAATCATAGATACTGCGCCAAACAGGATAGAGTTGAGCGAGCGATTTCCCCTCACTAAATGGGATATCCCCGATCAGATTACGAAAACCAAGAATTAAACCGCCACTGATCAGGGCTGGCAGTAATGGGAAAAATATCTCAGCAAAATGTGAAATTGCATTTTCATACCATCTCATATTTTGACGAGCAGCTTGTTTAACTTCTTCTTTATTAACGGATTGTTTTCCTGTGGTCTCAAGCAGGGCTTTATAATAGACATCCACATTCGTTCCAATCACCACCTGAAATTGCCCGGCATTGGTGAAACACCCCTTAACCATCGGTAATTCCTCAATGGCTTTGGCATCGGCATTTTCTGGTGTATTAAGAACGAATCTGAGGCGGGTAATACAATGACTGACGGAAGCAATATTCTCTCTTCCACCAATCAAGGTGATAAGATTATCAACATCCTTTTTATTTATTTGTTTTTTTTTCATGCCTTTTCTCCTTTGTATGGCAGGAGTTATAAATAACGGAATCTTTCGATTAACCGTGCGATTAACAGAATGATTACTCTCGTGATGAGATAATGAATAGACTGAAATAATAGCAGATTAATCCTAGACAGATTTTAATATTTTGAATATGAAAAGATGCTTTGTTTGAGTTTTAGATCACATTTTATGCCATTAATTTGAAATTAAAGGATTTTTTATATTTGTAACGCTTATTATTGTAGAGTTTTTAATTACTTTGGTAATTAATAGATGTGGGTTATGGGTTTACCCCGTCGTATGGCAATATAAAGAAAGGTTCGCATTCTACTGAGTCGCAACCATGATAAATAATTTCATCTTCACTGTGAGCTGATACTTTTTTTAATGTGGCTTCACACCAGGATGTAGGTTGGAGTTCTTTCCCAAAACCCCCGAATAGTAATTCCATTGAATTAGAGCCATTCTCTAAAAAAGCCGTTGAATTTATACCGCTCGATTGAGTTCCACTTGGAGAGTTTAAATTATCCATGGCAGTCATGCCATTAATACGTACCAGACAAAAGCTTTGATGCGTATTAAATGAAAGTAAATATTTATATTCCATATCCGTTTTCCCTGATGCAGAAGCGCTAAATAACATATAAGAACACAGTAAAACACTACCCCAAAGAAATCCGATAGGGTGATTTATCTTTAGAAAGTGGTTTTTGAAATACCCATTCACGTCCCGTTCCTTCTTTTTTCTCAATATTTACAGTTGAATTAATTTTATCATCATCGCTAGATTCGTTTTTTCCTATACCAAAAGCAAAATCCAAATCCACCGATGCCTTAATTCCATCATGATAAAGCACCAAATCTAAATTTTTAGGTTTTGATTCCAGTGCGACCAGTAATTTTGCATCAGCCTTGGCCGTCGCGTCCACATAACCGCATATTGCAGAGCCTGCTTTTGTTGAAACCATATTTATATCCTTAACCAATATTTACGCTGCCGCCGCCAATGACCACACCACCACAATCAACGGCATCCCCCGTTCTGGCGGCAGGTTTTCCCTCAATAAACACGGAGCCGGATCCCCCCGCTATCGCCCGTGAGTGCGACGAATGGGGAAATAATGCATCGCCTTGTCTTGCCAGATAAGCTCCATCAACTTTAACCGTGCTGGCACCGCTAATAACGGAAGTGGCTGAACAATCCCCGTGTTCTGTACCGATATCACCGATTTTTACTGCGTTTCCCATGCTGTTTTTCTCCATTTTTTATTAGAGGGGAACCTGACCTAACTCCCGAATCAGAACACTCTATGTTGGACACGGTGTTCTATCAAAATGGAGTGACACCGAAAGTTGCGTTGACGGCGACGGATACAGAGATTATCAAACATTATGTGCGACAGGGGCTTGGTGTTGGAGAGTTTGCCTATTCTTTGATATCGCCCTTGAATGATATCGCGTCCGGTTAGCGCTGTTATCACCGGACGCGGAAAATAATTAGTGCGTTACAAGATTGATAAATATTTGCGCTCCAACCAGAAGGCAGTCATCGTCAATAAAATAAGGATTGGAATGCAGGTAGTTATCGATCCCTTTAGCTTTATTGCCACTACCGAGAAAGAACATTGCGCCAATGCGATCTTTAGTCGCATTAATCATATAGCTGAAATCTTCGCTGCCAGTCATGGGATGGCTATTTGAGTTGATATGCTTGACTGGCAGGAATTTGGCTGCGGCTTCCAGAATACGCTGGTGTGCATATGGGTGGTTTTCCACTGCGGGATAACTATTATAGGTGATGGTTGTTCTGAAGCCTCCAGCTTCGCTGCGTGCAATAATTTCCTGAAAGCTGTTTTTCAGAATTTGATCGGTTTCTTTATCCATTGCGCGGATAGTTCCCCGAGCCTGAACGTGATCGGCTACGGCATTGGGGATAGTTCCACCTTTGATCATGCCACAGCAGAATACTGCGGGACTGAAAGGATCGGTTTTCTTGGCGATGATGTAGTCCATGTAATCAAGGATACGGCTGGCTTCACGAATTGCATCCAATCCTTTTTGGGGCGTGGAACCGTGGGCGGAAACACCATATACATCCAGCGTCCATGTTGAACCCCATGATGACATCACTCCGGTATTGAAACTGATATATCCGGTATCCTGTGCGCCATTATTATGCAGGGCGTACACCTCATTAACTCTTTCCATGCAGCCCAGTTCAACCATTTTATCCGCTCCCGGAATACGCATGTCTTCTTCAGCCATTTGGAAGATAAAACGCACGTTGGCATTCATTTCATCCCGATGCTGTGACAAATAATTAGCGGCAGTCAGGGCGATGGTCATATGGGTATCATGACCACAGTTATGGGCACACCTGTCATGAACTGAGCTATATTCATTGTTAGTCATATCAGGCATGGCAAGGGCATCCATATCAGCACGGAATGCAATCAGGGGTTTTGTTGGATCAGTGATTAAATCAGCAATAAAACCGGTATAACCCTCATAGAATGTGATGGCATAACCAAAACCGCTCATTAAGTCACGGCAATATTGGGATGTTTTAAATTCCTGACCGGATAATTCAGGGATTTTATGTAAATCCTGACGTGTCTTTTTGCTGAATGCGTTCAATTCAAACAGTTTTTCACTGACGTTATATTGATTCTTATTCACTAGGTTACCCCTTTTATGCTGAATCCAATTTGAGCAATGATAGAAGCACCGAAGAAACTGCAGGTGGAAACGACCATGAAAATGACGATAACTTTCCAAGACATTTTTTTCAGCTCTTCCAACTGACCGCCGACAGATAAACCAGCAAAAGCCAGTAGCGGGACACAGCAGGATAAAAAAGAGACTTTACCAATGGCGTGGAGAAAAAACGTTCTTATTGCTGTGTCTGGCAGGCAAATTAAAATACCGATAATCGTGGCATAAGCGAATGCTGGTAGTGATGAAGGCAAATAGTGTTTTGCCACAAGAGAGAGAAACACGACGAGGGACATTGCAACAAAGCTATCCCACATATGATGAATGATGATCCCTGATGTTAGTGTCTGGGTAAACATAGCGAGTATGACTGCCACGAAAACCAGTTTCATATCGATAATGATATTTCTCATACGGTTTCCTCTTTGTTGAAGATTTTGTAAATCTTTTCTGAAAGAGGCAGGCCAAGATAGGTCAGAGATAGCGCCCCCAGAGCGGACGATAACAGATTAGAGGCAGCGGCGACACTCAATACCTTTTGTGCCATTGCTTCATCCAACCCATGAATCAGTGCTCCGGATGCGGCACTTAGCATAGATCCTGAACCTACACCGGAGCCGGCTGCCAGTGCCTCGCCAACGGAATGGCAATAAATATCGGCAGTAAGTTACCAATTTCCTGAATAAATAGAGGGATACCAATACTTAATATCATTTTAATATTGGGTACGATCATGCCGGCATATTGCGTTTCCAAGACTAACAGACCAATTCCGACCATTTTCCCACAAAAGTCTTCTTCCTTTTTAGTGAAAAACTTACCCCATAATTTTAATTTTTTGCGAGTGAATTCAGAAGGAATTATCATGCCAATAATTACCGAAAATAACATGGGTAAAATTGGTATGATGGAAATGCCAATTTTTATTTCTCTTTTGCCAATGACATATTGAGAAATGAAAATTAAAAACATAGTGGTAATTATACTGATAAAGAAAATGTTTATCTGGCGTCTGTTATTATCCATTCTCTATCTCCGCCTTATCAGGCGTGGAGATTATTGTATGTCAGGAATAGATCTTTAGCATGATGGCGATCATGTTTATTCCATATCTATTTTTCATGGGGAATGAAATAAAGGAATTGCTACAATGCGTCTAATATTATAGTGTTTTGTTCAGATGTTTTTAAATTTAATTGAATGCCAAATTTATTTTTTATAATTATATGTTTCTATTTTCTTCTATGAAATGTAGAAAAATTTTAGAGCATAACTAATGAGAGAGGGATTTATTGTATGCCATGATGATATAGAAATTTTTTATCTTGAGTATATAACGCTTGACTCAAAATAACACAGGTTATCGATTAATGTATCTTGTATTAAGAGGGCAGTTTCGTGTCCGTTGGTTGGTTGATATTCATGACGAATGGATTAAAAATCTACTCATAAAGATTAAGATGATCGCCATGTGGGCGCAGTGACTATTATGGCTCATGCTGAGGCGATCATCATATTCAATTTGAAAGATTTTCCTGATGAAGCTTTAGCATCTTATAAGATTAAAGCCATTCATCACCACTCGCCTAAGCTCCGTTACAATCGTATCAAGTTGCATTGATGTCACACTGCGGATATCTGCTTCGATTTTGCCTTCATTGGCTTTGTATTCCCGAAAATAGATCGCAGTATTGCCTTGCCGGAGTTGTGCCAGAATATCGAATGTATTTTTACCGATTTTCTGTTCATCAAATATGATCTCAGTACGGGCGATATCGCGGCCTGCACTGTCCCAAACGACCTTGGCGGAGATTCCTGTAATACGATTCAGGCTTTCAATAAATGGTGTCATTCTTACCACCATTTCTGCTCCTGTTTCTTTTGTCCCATTCAGATATTTTTCGATAGCCAGCGTCAGGCCGAGAATACCTTCTTTACCGATCTTCATGGCGCGCCCGATGCCGTGACGTTGCTTTTTGACCCACTCCACATAAGGCTGTTTGCCAATCACCAGTCCACTGGTAGGCCCTTCAATTGCTTTGGCACCGCTGTAAATCACCAAATCTGCACCTTGCTGATAATAGAGCGCTAAATCTTCCTCGGCAGCAGCATCCACAATCAGAGGCAAATTGTGTGCTTGTGCAACATGTGCGGCATCTGCCACGGTCAACATACTTTTTTGCACGGTATGATGTGACTTGATATAGAGAATGGCAGCGGTGTACGGCGTGATTTTATCGGCTATTTGTGCTGCACTGCATTCGTTGGCAAATCCCGCTTCAATGATTTTACCTCCTCCCAGTGTAATCATGGTTTCAACTGGAGCGCCAAAATTTACGTTATGGCCTTTGGGCAGTACGATTTCACGGGGAACTGATTTATCAGACGACTTATGTGAATTGTGCAAGTTAAACAGTAGGTCATTATCATTTCTGACAATAACCGCTGCCACAGATTGGGTGATTCCGGCAGAAGCGCAAGAAACGATAACAGCACTTTCCACGTCGAGTAATTTGGCGATGTAATCACCGGTTTTGTCCACCAAATCATCCATCTCAAAATAGTGCCTCAGTCCTGCTGTAACCTGCTCAATAACGTGATCGGAAGGCGTGGAAACACCTAACGCCGTCATACGTCCGGCGGCGTTGATTACTTTACGTAACTGGTATTTTTCATAGAGGGATGCCATTGATCCTGCCCCTTTTCTTCACGGCATTATTTATAGATATGCTTTCTATACTTCCCGATGCTGTATTTTCTGCTACGACAATATGAACGCCTGCAATGATGGCTGCGATGGGAATAAATTGTTGCGTGCCAATCTTGATGTGACCGTCTGCATCGACAAGTTCAGTGCGTTGTTTTTTCAGTTCAAAAATCGTGATATCACCGTCACGACCGCGTTCCAACCGACCTTTGCGTGGCAGATGAAGTAAATTGGCCGCGTTGATTGTCACGCAGTTAAGAATGTATTCGGCAGACAATCCCATATTGAGGAATTTCGTCATTACGCTAGCAAGGCTGTGAACAGGTCCTCCAATGCGGTTTCTTTGGTAGATATCGGAACTGATCATATGAGGATAGGCACCGAATTTGATGGCTTGTTCAGCTACGGTGAAGCTAAGGCTTTCTGTACCATGTCCGACATCCAGAATAACGCCTCGCGCCAGTGCCCGTTGCATGGCAAGTTTCAGATTGCCATTATCATCCAGAATACGATTTGGCTTGCCGTTAAAGCAGTGGGTGATGATATCGCCTTTGGTTAGCAGATCAGCTATTTCCTCCAGATTGGGAGGAGTATTGCCAATATGCACCATCAGTGGCAATCCGTTCGTTTCTTGCATGGTTTTGGCTTGAATAAGTGGCTGGAGGCTATTTTCACCAACCACGCTTTTACTCATGCGGGCTTTCAGTCCGATAACAAAGCCTTCGTGACGTCTGACGGCATTTTGCAGTTGCTTATTATCAATCTGAACCATGTCAGCTAATTCATTTTGGCAACAGATACCGGTACGGGAGATATTCAGGAAAGCATAGACATTTGTTTTGGCTTTACGCGACACGGCATAAAAGTCATCAATATCATCCGCTCCCGTACTGCCGGCATCCACAACTGTTGTGACACCGCAGGCTGCACCAATTAAATCGGGTTCATCAAAATAGAGGGGAGAGTGTGGGTAACAATGAGTATGGGCATCAATCCAGCCGGCGCTGATATAATAATGACCATGTAAATCAATTTCCTTGATAGATGGCAACCCGGTTGCGGCAGAAGGGCCAATGGCGGTGATCCTGCCATCATTAATCACAATATCAATGAAACCCCCGTTAATGAGCTTTCCTTGTTTAATAATTAAATCATTCATAAGATACCTGTCCTTATTATTATGTTACGACAGGAAAAAAATAGCCGAGTAACATCGCTCCCAGAATTGCACCTCCTGCCACGGGTTTTTTCCACATATAAAACAGCAGTGCGCCAATCAATGAACCCAGGCCAATAGGAATGGAAGCTGCCATAGCAGCCAGAATAATGAGAGGCCCAAGGAAACGCCCTGATGCGTTACCCGCGCCCATCATGACATCTGCGCCAAAAGTAGAGTTTCCCTGTGCAACGGTGAATTTACGGGCGAGAATGATCACCAGACCAACAGCAACACCTAGCAGCATGCCGGTGATCAACGATGCCCAGAAGTTGGTGACTAAAAAATCAAAACCTCCTGCCAGCAAGAGTGCAGGAATACCTAAACCGATACCAGTTTGCAGAGCACCGCCGATATCCAGAATCCCAACCAATGAGCCTTCGACGATACGGGCAAACAGAAAGCTGGCACCAAATGCCGCAACGGCACCATAAACACCGGTATCAATACCGGAACGCAGCATCGCGACAAATGCCACTTCATTAAATGCACCAAATCCGTACACCACATACATATGTGTACCAGCAAAAATTCCCGCTGACAGCAGGCCAACAAACAGGGGAAATGTCCATTCTGCGTACCAGAAATCATGCTTGTTCAATTCAGTCTTCATGGTTATTTCCCACCCAGAAATTGATGGATATGATGCAGCCAGTTTGGTACATCCAACATGAAAGATTGCAGGAACTTTATATCGAATCCCCGGAAGAATCCGCTGAGGATAAACAGCAAAACGACGGCGATCAGTAGGATGCGGGTGATTTTGTTCCAGCCGTTATCATCGACACCTTTGCCGATCAAAATACCCAGTACCAAGCCCGGAATAGCATTGCCCATGATGAGTTGGGCGCAACCGCCGAAGAGAGTAGCCCAGAAACCAGAACGGCGACCGGCATCCATCGCGGCGAGCCAGAACAGCACGGGCATCACGGTATTGACCAGCAAATTGGCGGCCGGGACGAGTACATTAGTGGCGGTGGTCTGCAACGCTGCGGGAACGGCGGAAGCCGTGGTATTCAGGAACGCCACCAACAGCGCCCCGACAATTCCGCAAGCAATCGCCATTTTTTTCGGATTGTGCAGAGTTTCCGCTATGTTGCGGTTTCTGATCATCAGGACCGCAGCACCCCAATTGGGAATGATGCGATGATCCACATCCTGCGTGAACGCGCCGACGGCAACCGATGACGCCCAGGCGTTAAAAAAGAAACCAAGGCCAAAAGAGAAATGGGAGGCCGGATCACCTTCACAGGCATTCAATTCACCTAACGTGCGAAATGCCCCCATGCCCTGAATGGTCGGCGCATGGAACATCCGTGCCGCTCCGGCACCAAGGCCAAAACCGCATAGTCCACCAATAACTAGCGACATGCCCAGTATTTCGATAAAAGAGGCCGTAGTACTCATCGTTTCTCCCTCCATCATGTTCTGCCAGTATGACGTTTTTCTGTGGTGCTATTTTTCTTTGGCATACATGAATTGCTTGAAATGGATGAGCTGAAATGGATAGCCTCGACATCCAGTAAAGTGACATTGACGATCACATCCAGCACCACTGAATAGTGTTCGCGCTGACGGGGAAGAAAGAAGAACAGAAATTTTTCTATGGTGATTTCGCTGGTGGCGCTGACAACAGCAATATCTTTGGGTTCGATGCGCAGGATAATGTGAGCAGTTCCTTGTAATATTGTGCGCTGCACTGCATTCAGGGCATCAGCGATGGCTTTTTGGCGGGAAGCACCGGAGCCACTGACGCGAACAGAGGTTTCAAGCAATTCTTTCATGATTTTTCCCCCTGCTTTTTGATAAAGGCACGCACAAGACGCTCGCCCAGCTCGGCTTTGTCCATAAAGCCAAAACCAAGCACCGTACAGCCTTCACGGATCGCCGTTTCGCCCTCTTCAATAGAGCGCATACCGTAACGAACTGAGTAGCCGTATTTGTTTTGCGCCGTGATCGCACCTGCGCCGCCACTACCACAAAACGAGATGCCAATATCGGCCTGTTCTCGGTGCATGATATCGCCCAGTTTCATGTCTGCCGCCACGCCCGGAATCACAATGGCTTTTCCGCCAGCGGCTTCAATGCCTATGGCAACGTTTTGTCCTTTACCCAAGCGATCACCGATAACGACGACGATTTGTTTTTCGCTCATGGGCTCTGCCTCCAAATATTCAAGGATTGGAACGTGCAATTTCAAAATGCACGGATAGCAGATAAACCTCTTCGACAGACAGATTGGGCAGGGTTTCGACGATTTGTGCAGCCAGTATTATGGACTCTAGTGAAATCTCATCAAACAGTGAAATATCCACTTCTGGCAAGGATTCTCCTGTCTTGGCTCTCTCTACCATTGCCTTAATGTGGGAGACCAGCATTTGTTGCTGAACAGGTGTGGTGTAAGCCTCTTCTGCTGCCAGATATTTCTTTATGAGAGCCAATATTTCTTGGCTGACCGTTTCGGGATCAAGGCTTCCTTCTGCCATATTGAAATGTATTGAGGGATTATTCATAAAAGTTTCCCAATCAAATCGACCACGATAAATCGCTGCCCTATCACAAACGAATACAGTTTTGTTTGCTGAAATGACCTTATCGATTTTATTTTTGGCTTTGGAGTGGGCTAATTTCCGTTTCAAAGTGGAAATTCATTAAAAACAGGGTGGTGCGGCGCAGAATTGTGGGCTTTTTGAGTGAGAAAATGCGTAAAAAGCGGAGAAAATGATTTTCTTAACCTTTGAGGATGGTCACATTATAGCCAATGATTTTCTTTGATATTTTGGCAGTTGATATTTTAAAAATGTAGAAAACTAAATTACCCTTCCAAGGCTGTCTTTTGCGATCACCTGAAAATCATCGAAATTCCGGCTACGTAGCAGCCTTTTGACGGCTTTCTCCCTAACGAATGTGACGAAAAGGTCGTAAATGGACATTGCTTCTTCATAATCTTCTTTGCTGATGGCGAGCAAGAAAATCACGTTGGCTCGCTCTTTGGTTTCTTTACTCCATTCAATTCCATTGGGGGCGAGGATAGTGACGACAACAGTTTTCAGTGCCAGTAATCCCAACGAATGGGGCAAAGCGATATTTTCTCCCGGCATATTCCCTCCCAACGTATTTTTCCCCAACGTATTTTTTCTAAACAACGTGGAGAGAATGGATTCCCGTTCAATTAACGAGGGAAGAAAATCATCGTTGACATAGCCATCTGCTTGTAGTTTTCGGCAGACTTTTTTGAACAGTGCTTCCTGAGTTATTTCTTCCTTAATCACGATGAAATAACGTCGGTCAAAGAAGCGTTCAAGAATGGAAGAACGGGTTTGATCCACCATTGTGAGCCGCCCGATCAACTCTAGCTGGTAAGGGGTAGGGAAAGGGGAAATTTTAACGACAGGTTTATTTTTCTCAGTCAGACGCAGAGTTGTAATGACGAAATTCTCTTCCACATAGGCTAATTTGTTGTATTCATGGCATGGCAGTATGCGCTGGAGCTTGAGTTGTGAGAATTCGCGGGTAATTTGTGCCTCAATCATACGCTGGATTGCGTTGCCTGCATCAGTGACAAGCAAAACCGGAATGGGGCGGTTATTGCCTGTGCCATAATGACGTTCCAGCCCGACACCGATATGTACGGCCAGATATCCCAACTCATCTTCATTGATGATATAAGGAAGCTGATCTCCAATGCGCGTCAGTGCGCTGACGGTGACATCATAGGCGAAAGGGTAATAGTGTTTGATATCCGCCAGCAGGGGATTTTGGGTGCTGATTTGGTGCTGCAACCGACTGATTAACAGGCTTAAATGCATCGCCAAATCGTTTCTCAGCCGGTTGTCATGGCGTAAATCATAGTTATAGGATTCATTGATATCGTTAAGAATATCGTCGGCCCAGCGCTGGCTTTCAAGAATGCTGAAAACGGAATCGCCATGTTGGGGAATACGCTGTACGGCAATTTGTCTGCCGAGGTAATGGATCTCTGTGGGAGGTATTCCATTTTCTACAAATCTGGTAAATGAAGCTGAAATTTCCTCTGCTACCTTCTGAATAGTTTTATCTAGTTGAAATTTATCCAATTGAAGTTTTTTGTTATGTGTTATCGACCCCTGTGTTATCGACTCCTGTGTTATCGGCTCTTGCGCTATCGGGTTCAGCCCTATCATATGATGGCGACGAATTCTCAGCAGGGAAGCCGCACAGTTGAAGATCAGATATTGGCGGCCTGTATTGGTTAATTGGATATCAAACCGATTGAGGTTGTTTTGTAGGGTTTCTTCAATATGGAGCAGGTCTATATGGGGTAAATCTATATGAATCAGATCGATATGCGCTAAGGTATCAATCTTGATTTGATCAAGTGGCAGTTCCATTTCCTGCAAAAAGCGATGTAGTAATATGTCGGTCAGGCAGGCACGAATTAAGCGTTCATCACCATTCAATTTGGTGCCGAAGCGAGGGATGCTTTCCAGTTGCAAGGCGTATTTGCCAAGCCTTTCGCGCACTGTGCTCATATCATGTTGCAACGTACCACGGCTGATGCACCATGCTTCGGCAATATTATCCAGTTTGATGGGATCTGGTTCTAATAATAGTTTCAGCAGCAATGTGTCGGTGCGATCGCGTGCGGTTCTGGGGATCGTCTGGATCGCTTTCCGTTGTTTTGGCAGGGTGGCAAATAAGGTTTGATCATCAACATGGAGAATATAACCGCTCCCTCGTTTATAAAAGATCTGCGCCCCGTAACGGTGCAGAATGTCATTCAATTCGCTGATATCCGTACGAATGGTACGGCTGGAAACATTAAAACGTTTTGCCAACTCATTTTGTGGCAATTGTTCTGCCTGAATCATCTCAAAAAGACGGGCAAGGCGTGGAGAGGAAAACAGAGCCATATGGATACCCTGAATTCATAGTTATTTCGTTAACTTAACATCCATGACGGTTTCAATTGCGCCACTGTGCAAACATCGTTGCTTATGAGGCGTCTTACCTTTGGCTGCGATTTTTGCGTTTTTGGCAATATCCTTAGGGTTTTCTTGAGTGACAATGGCATTAATGTCAGCAGAAATCGTTAGGTTTCTTGAGGAGAGGATAAAGGCAGGAATATCCTGATATGGCCATTCATCTTTTGCATTCTCCATAATCCACTCATAGGTTCCAGCCCCCATAATCGCGGCACCGATATTTTGATAAAATTCTTCATAAGGTGTGGCGTCATCACTCAGCGGACAATCATATAACCAACCTAATTCATGGTTTTCAGTAGCAATGTAACCATCCATTGTGGCAGCGACATAATAAATGAGCTTCGACATGATTTTTCCTTATTTTTACACGTGATTCTTGCATGTATGGCTAATGAATCAGGGTGAGATTACAGTGCCTGATCAGAAAATAATGATGATAAATAAACCTATTACCCTAGCAGGCCGGCAAAAAAATGATTAGTCCTTTTGAGCGATCATGATCGAAAATTCTATCGATATAGCAAAAAGTAATAGAATATTAAATAAAGAAGTTATTGCATGGAGAACAGAGGAGTCTAAATCTCCGGGGCCAAATTTTACCAAACTATTCTCGTTGTAAGGATAAGAATTTTATAAATTATCAGATGATTACCTTAGATGAGAGATTGTATATGAAATATTTCATTGGTTTTATTATTATTTCATTCTCTCTTACTGTTTTTTCAAAGAATGAATTTGAGCGAGTTGTTATTTGTTGGAAAACTGCTAATCGTTTGATTAATTGGGAAATTCCAGATGGAGACTATGATGAATTATATAGGTTAATTATATTCAGTAAGCCTTTTATTGATATAAACGAATATGTTGTTCCTTATTAAGGAAGCCATGAATCATCAGGCTTTATGGGCTAAAGAAGGCATAATTCAACTTATTGATGATTGTGAATTGCATGGGCAGAAAATCATGATAAAGCCTTCTGAGGTGCTTGATATCAAATAATAATGAATCTGCCCGCAGTCTGCGGGCAGTTTGGTAAAGGCAATGATTTGAAATCAATACCTAAATCTATATTTAATGGATTTGGGTATCGGTGACTTATTTTCCCTCTTTTGCCCTTAAAAGGGCTGTCGAAGTAGTTTTTCATAGGGTGTTTGTTATTATTCGGAATCTATTAAAATTAGACGCTCATTCCACTGCGCAATCATTTTTCTATGTAAACTACCAAACCGTCGGTAATACGCTGCGGTGGGTTGAGGTAGTTGACCGATGGTTGTTTCACAACGTTCACTGACGTAACGCGTCGCTGCAAGGTCAATGTGCTGATAAATATTTATACACAAGTTACGGGCAATCAGCCCTTCCCATTGTGTGGGCAGCAGCGCGTCCGGCAGCATTGGATCACGCAGTACTATGCGGCGGTAAAAATGAATTAACAACAGGCGCAATTGGAAACAACGTTCTGGTGTCAGGTCGGCTTCATGGCAATCCCGCAGCAGGGCCATTAATGGGCGGAAGGAAACAATAAATTCGTGATAGTGCTGCGATATCTGTTCCAGTGACCAATTGATAGAGACAAGTTCTTTCAGGCTCTGTTCCGAACGCGGGTAAGGATAATCAGCACGGAAGTAGATGACGGAATCGCTGGCGTTCAGTTCCCCCAGCAGGGCGGGGATATCTCTTTGGGTACTGCTTGGTGCGGCCATCAGGGTGGTGTTGAGTTGCGCAAATCCAAGCCAGTCCAGCTCTTTTTTCAGGCGGTTACGCTCGTTTTTAGCAACTCTTTCGAGTAGCAGTAGATCCCATTTTCCATCCCATTCCGGTTGCTCACTGAGATAAATTTTGCTCTCTGCATAACGAAACTGATTCATGCCTCGTTCAGCGATGCGGTAATAACTGCGTCGTCCCAGCTTTTCTACCGCAAGCCACCCCTCTTTTTGCAGCCTGAATACGGATGTTCTCACAAAACGGTCACTGAACCCCATCGGTTCCAGCAAGAGACTCAAACTGCCAAGCCAGACTTCACCTCCTCGGTGACTGAGCGCATCTCCATATAAGGAGATGATCAGCGATGTTCCGCTGATAGGCTGTGCATTGAGGGCGTGCCGGATAAAATCGTCGAGTTTGTGTGCCATATTTTCTGTGATCTGCTCAAAAGTGTGTCATGACATTAGCATAACTATAAGGCCACCGCCGTTTCACATTATTTAACTTGCGGTGGCAAAAGGTTATTCGCGTGGCCGGTTGTCGATGACCCGCACCGCCTTGCCTTCTGAGCGCGGAATGGCACCACAGTTGACGATGCTGACATCAGTATTGAGTCCTACCATCGATTTTATGTGATGGCGCAACTGATGACAGAGGTTGCAACTTTGTTCATGGTTTAGCAGGTTTGGCTCTTTCAGTTCAACTTTGACTGACAGGCAGTCATGGTTGCCCTTGCGATGTATTTCCAGCTGATAGTGAGGAGAGAGTTCCTTAAAGCGGATAATCTGTTCTTCTACCTGTGATGGGAACACGTTGATGCCACGGATAATCAGCATGTCATCGGAACGTCCGGTGATCCTGTCCATACGACGCATATTACGTGCTGTACCGGGCAATAAGCGTGTCAGGTCGCGGGTACGGTAACGGATCACGGGCATGGCTTCTTTGGTCAGGGTTGTGAGAATCAGTTCTCCGGTTTCGCCATCGGCCAAGTTATTCAGATTGTCAGGATCAATCACTTCAGGGTAGACATGATCTTCCCAAATGGTGGAGCCGTCGGCGTATTCCAGTGATTCCATCGCAACGCCCGGCCCCATGACTTCGGACAGGCCGTAGATATCCAATGCCTTGATACCCATGCGTGTTTCAATTTCCGCCCGCAAAGCGGCTGTCCAAGGTTCTGCGCCAAAGATACCAATACGCAAGGAGCACTTGCTGGCATCCCCACCCATTTGATGTTCCAATTCATCCAGTAAAGTCAGGCAGTAAGAAGGGGTCATCATGATAATGTCAGGCTTGAAATCCATAATCAGTTGCGCCTGTTTTTCGGTGTTGCCGCCAGACATAGGAATGACCGCTGCTCCCAGTCGTTCGGCACCATAGTGCGCTCCCAGACCGCCCGTGAACAGGCCATAACCGTAGGCGACGTGGACTTTGTCTTTGGCGCTGGCTCCCGCAAATCGCAGGCTGCGGGCGACCAGCTCTGACCAAATGTCGATATCCCGTCGGGTATAACCCACCACGGTTGGACGTCCCGTTGTGCCGGATGAGGCGTGAATGCGCACAATCTGCTCCATTGGTACGGCGAAGGTGTCAAAAGGATAGTGTTCCCGCAGATCTTGTTTGGTAGTGTAAGGAAATTTGGTGATGTCATCGAGTTGCTTGAAATCACTCGGATGGACACCTGCCGCATCAAATTTGTGGCGGTACATAGGAACGTTATTGTAGGCGTGATTGAGAGTCCATTTTATCTGTTTAAATTGCCACGCCTGAATCTCATCACGTGAAGCAAACTCAATGGAATCCAGAGGTTGTTCAGGGGATTTTTTTAGATTTTGTACGCTGTTGCTCATAGTTGCCTGTCCTTTTCTTGACTTGTTTGTAACAGGTTGTGTTTATCGTTATGTGCAGGTGCTGGTTAAGTCAGGTAATCGCGTATCAATTGCTGCTAAGAAAATCGGTACAGAAAAAATCGTTGTTATGAAATACGTTCAATAATCATGGCGATGCCCTGTCCCACACCAATGCACATGGTGCACAAGGCATAACGACCGGCGCGTCGCTCCAGCTCAAGGGTGGCGGTTAGTGCAAGGCGGGCTCCGCTCATGCCCAGAGGATGCCCCAGTGCAATTGCCCCTCCATTCGGGTTTACGTGTTCTGCATCATCAGGTAATCCCAGTTGGCGCATAACAGCCAGTGACTGGGCGGCGAAAGCCTCATTCAACTCAATGACATCCATTTGGTTTAGGTTTAAGCCTGTCAGTGCCAGTACTTTGCGGGTTGCAGGCAATGGCCCGATCCCCATGATGCGAGGTTCAACGCCACATGTTACTGTTGCGACGATACGTGCCCGTGGTGTCAGCCCTTGGTGTAATGCTGCTGTTTCTGAGGCGATGATAAGCGCCGCTGCGCCATCGTTGACGCCGGAGGCGTTACCTGCGGTAATCGTACCGTCAGTACGAAATGGCGTTTTGAGCCGTTGTAACTGTTCGAACGTCGTTTCTGGTCGGGGATGTTCATCCTGTGAGACGACGGTTGCTATGCCTTTTTTATGGATTGGGGGCAGAGTGACAGGGAGGATTTCTTCGGCCAGTACACCGCGTTGTTGCGCGCTGGCGGCACGTTGCTGGCTGCGTAAGGCGAAGGCATCTTGGTCATCACGGCTAATTTGAAACTGTTCTGCAACATTTTCTGCCGTTTCTGGCATGGAGTCTGTGCCGAACTGTTGTTGCATCAAGGGGTTGATAAAACGCCAGCCGAGTGTGGTATCAAAGATCTCAGCCTGTCGGCTGAATGCACTGTCTGCTTTGCCCATCACAAAAGGGGCACGGGTCATGGATTCAACCCCGCCCGCCAAAATCAGTTGGGCGTCATCAGATTTAATGCTGCGAGCGGCGAAGGCCAGTGCATCCAGACCGGAGCCACACAATCGATTAACCGTTGTGCCAGAGATTGTATCTGGCAATCCCGCCAGCAATAAGGCCATACGTGCGACATTGCGGTTATCCTCTCCTGCCTGATTGGTGCAGCCGAGGATGACATCATCAATTTGTCCCCAATCCAGTGCCGGATAACGAGCCATTAATGCCCGCAGTGGCAGGGCGGCCAGATCGTCAGCCCGCAGGCTGGATAGCGAACCGCCATATCGTCCGATGGGGGTTCGGATTCCATCACAGATAAATGCGTGGGTCATGATTGTTTTCTCTAATCCAAATTGCTCTCTAATCCAAAACAGGCTGGCTGATACGATGGGAATGACCGCGGAAAATAGCCACGACTTTGCCGTTCTGGTTGATGATTTCCACATCGTACAGGCCGGTTTTTTTACCTTGATGCCGAACAGAAGCGGTGGCGGTAAGCTGATCACCAACCAAGGCCGGACAGATGAAGTTAATGCTGCCGCCGGAAGCGACTGCTGCCAATCCTTCACTGTTGCAGGCGTAGGCGAAAGCAGTATCCGCCAGACTGAACAGAATGCCACCGTGACAACTTTGATGACCGTTGAGCATGTTGGGCATGATCTTCATGCTGAGTCGGGCGAATCCGACATCAATATGCTCAATGTGCATACCCATTGTTTGGGCGCAGACATCCTGAGCATACATGGTTTCAACGTGGTGGCGGGCCAATTGACTTGCGGCATTATCTTGCATGGGTATTCCCTTTCTTATGGTTTCCGACGGGCGGGAGGGATAGTTGGGCATGTCCCGCCGCTAGTTGGCGCAGCAGGGGAGCAGGGCGATAACGGGATTCCCCATAGAATTTCTGCAAGTTTTCCAGCGTGCTGAGAATATGTTTCCAACCCAGTTGATTACCCCATGCCAGTGGGCCGATAGGATAATTCACACCGTGGTACATCGCCAGATCGATATCTTCAGCACTGGCGATCCCTTTGTTGATGACATCCAGTGCTTCGTTGCACAGCATAGCGACGGTACGCATCGTTAGCAGGGCAGGGTAATCCGGCAAGTGAATCACTTGCTTGCCGAGAGATTGCAGAAAGCCGATCACTTTTGCTGTTTGCTGCGGCGTATTCTGGCAGGCAGCACTTAGTGTAATAATGGAAGCCGATTGGTGATTGGCAGAAAGATCAAACTGCATCACGGGTGCTCTGACTTCGTCGGCAATCTGGGCGCAGGTTCTTCCCTTGGTCAGCGCCAAGAGTACGTCATTAATCTGTAAGGTCGGGGAATGGAATCGGTCATTTTTGCTTTCTTCGAAGATGATTCCGTATTGCTGCAATTCTGGTTTCTGTAGCAGGGTAACGAAATGAGGCAATGTTGCCCAATTTCCCGTTGCTTTGATCCGCAGCGGCTGTTTTTGGGTTCTGCTCTGTTTCGGTTCTATTTTGGGTTGTGGCTGAGCATCTTTTCTCTTTACGTCATAGACGTAGAAACCGCGACCACGTTTGCGTCCGAGATGATTGGCATCTACCAGCTCTTTCTGCTGCAATGAAGGCTGGAAGCGGGGATCGCCGTGGAAAGTATGGAACAAGGATTCAGTTACGGCGTAGTTAACATCGTGGCCGATTAAATCCATCAGTTGTAATGGTCCCATTGCGAAGCCACCAGACTCTTTGAGAATTGCATCCAGCGTGGCGGGAGCTGCAATTTGCTCTTCCAGTGCACGCAAGGCTTCTGCATAGAATGGACGGGCGATGCGATTGACGATAAACCCCGGTGTAGAACGGCAAATCACAGGCTGTTTTTTCCAGCCAGTCACGAGGGTTTTTAGCGTTGCCACCGTCCGGGGGGACGTTTCCAGACCCTGTACGATTTCTACCAGCCTCATCAGGGGAGCCGGGTTGAAAAAATGTAATCCAGCCATGCGTTGTGGTATAGACAGGACACTGGCAATGGCGGTAATCGATAATGATGAGGTGTTGCTGGCAAACAGGGTTTGGTTTGAACAAATGGATTCCAGTTGTTGGAAGAGATTCTGTTTAGCTTCCAATTGCTCGACAATGGCCTCAATCACCAGCCCACATGATGCCAGTGCATGTAATGCATTGACCTGTGTGATGCGCTGTAACAGGGCTGCTGTTGTACTGGCTTCTGCTTTGCCTGCTTCTACACGTTGATGCAGGCGGGTGCGTAGATTATCCAGTGCCTGACTGACTGCTTCACCATTGACATCAAACAGCAGGACGGAATGTCCTGCTTGAGCCGCGACCTGAGCAATGCCGATACCCATTGTTCCCGCCCCAATGACGGCTATGGGACCGTGGAGCAGAGGCGTGGTCATGATTATTTCCCCCTGAACGTTGGCTGGCGTTTTTCCATGAATGCACTGATACCCTCACGGAAATCTTCACTGTGTCCGCAACGACGCTGTAAATCACGTTCGAGATCAAGCTGTTGATCCAGCGTATTGGATACTGCGGCATAAGTCGCTTGCTTGATGCAGCCAAGTGCTACGGTGGGTTGGGTGGCAAGGTGTCGGGCGAGTTCCTGTGTTTTATCTTCCAACTCTTCGGGTTCGAGGACTTGCCAGATCATGCCCCAAGCCAGTGCTTGTTCAGCGCTGATTTTTTCTCCCAGTAAGGCCATTCCCATGGCTCGTGCTTGTCCAATTTTATGGGGCAGGAACCAGCTACCGCCAGAATCGGGTGTCAGACCAATGCGACAGAAAGCCTGAATGAAGCTGGCTGTGCGGGATGCGATGACAATGTCACAGGCCAGGGCGAGGGAGACACCCGCGCCTGCGGCCACACCGTTGACGGCGCAGATAATGGGTTTGGGTAGGGAAGTCATGCGCCGGATCAGCGGATTATAGTAGCGTTCAACGGATTGGCCGAGGTCGGGGGTATCACCATTAGAGATGATGGAATTGCGATCACTTAAATCTTGCCCGGAACAGAAGCCGCGTCCGGTGCCTGTGAGCAGGACACAGCACACGGATTCATCCTGTTCAGCAATGTCCATTGCCTTGCTTAATTGTTGGTGTAGTTCCTCGTTAAAGCTATTGAGGCATTCTGGACGGTTGAGAGTAATACTCAGGACACCTGCATTTATATCAGTGAGTACTATTGGCGTGTTTTCCATCTATCAATATCCTTTGAAAATTGGTTGACGTTTTTCCAGAAAGGCAGTAATGCCTTCCTGCCGATCGGTTGTTCCTGCCAAAGCAACAAAGTGTTGGCGTTCGGCGAGCAACCCTTGTGACAGGCTTGTTTCTTGTGCGACTTTGAGGGCGGCTTTGGCTGCCCGCAGTGCCAAAGGGGAAAACTCACTGATGCGTTGTGCGATCTGCTCTGCACGTTCTAACGTCAGGGCATCAGTGCAAACCTCGCTGACCAGCCCTGCTTCTTGGGCTTGATGGGAACCGATAGCTTCTCCGGTTAGTATCATCTGGTAAGCAAGTGCTTTGCCAACACTACGTATGAGTCGTTGTGTTCCCCCCGCCCCCGGTATCAGCCCCAAGGTGATTTCTGGCAGACCAAAACGGGCGTTTTCTCCACAAATCACTAAATCACAAGCTAATGCCAGTTCGCAGCCAGCCCCAAGCGCGTAGCCATTTACGGCAGCGATCAGAGGCTTGCTGATATGGTGTAAACGTTGCCAGAGTTGCGGACGGAGATCAGTGATGGCTGTAGCAACGCTTTGTTTTTGTAGTTCTTTCAGGTCTGCGCCGGCAGCAAAACAGCGCATTGATCCCGTAATAACAATCACTCCTGTTCCGTTATCTGCATCTGCCAGTTCCAATTGCTGGACGAGTTGTTCGAGGCAATCATTGCTGAGAGCGTTGCGTACTTCTGGTCGGTTTAGGGTCAATGTGCGCACTCTTTGCTGCTGGTGGCATAAAATCCATTCCTGATTCATGGCGGCTCCTCACTATCTATTAGATATCACTTATTAGATATCACTGTTAGATATCGCGGCTAGACATCAAAATCGACAACCACGTCATCGCCTTTTGGCCATGACTGGCAACTTAAGATATAACCGGAAGCCAATTGATCGGGTTCGAGGCTGTAGTTCACTCTCATGTCCACTTCGCCGGATTTAAGTTGGCATTTACAGGTAGCACATACCCCTCCTTTGCAGGCATAAGGCAAATCTGCGCCCTGGCGCAATGCGGCATCAAGGATGCTGTCATCTTCGGCGTTCATGGCAATGTTGAGGATGCGGCCATCCAAATGGATCTCAACACGGGTTTCACTGCGTTCTGCGAGATTGGCAGGGCGGGAACCCGCCGCGGCTTTGTGGATGCGTCCGGTATTGAAACGTTCACTATGGATGCGCTCAGTAGGTATTCCCGCCTGCTCCAGCACAGAATAGGCATCATCTAACATAGCTTCAGGACCACAGAGAAAAGCATGGTCAAACTGAGCAAAATTAAGCAGAGTTTTGCCGATGCGATGCAGGTGTTCAGTATCAATGCGTCCGTTAAACAGTGGGCTATCGGTGGTTTCCTGACTGAACAGGTACAGCACCTGAAAACGGGTCAGGTAGCGATTTTTGAGATCGGCCAACGCCTCTTTGAACATGACGGAGCGGCTGGTGCGATTGCCATAGATCAGGGTGAAGGTGCTATTCGGTTCCAGTGCCAGCGTACTTTTGATGATAGATAGAATGGGGGTGATACCCGAACCGGCGGCGATGGACAAATAATGTCCCTGTTGGTCTGTATTGGGGCGATGACCAAAACTGCCTTGTGGCTGCATGACTTCCAGCTTATCCCCGACTTTTAATTGCTGGTTGATGAAGGTCGAAAAACGGCCTTGATAGATGGCTTTGACGCCAATTTGTAATACGCCATCCAACGGTGAGCTACAGATGGAGTAGCAGCGGCGTAGTTCTTCATTATTCACTTTCGCCTTGAGTGTCAGGTGCTGACCGGGGTGATAGCAGAAATGTTTTTTCAGTTCATTGGGAATATGCAGGGTAACGGTGACGGCATCTGGTGTTTCCCGTTCGATGGCGGCAATGCTTAGGTGGTGAAAACTATAGCGGTGAAAGCTATGACGATGAGAATCATGGCAGTGAAAACCATGCGAGTGTGCTTGATGACGAGCTTGATGAACAGTAGACATCTTCTACTCCCTCGGTAAATCCCTCGTTAAATGCATTTGAAATAATCAAACGGTTCCAAACAATCTCGACAGCGATAAAGCGCTTTACAGGCAGTGGAACCGAATTCGCTGATTTTTTCTGTTTCATGACTGCCGCAGTACGGGCAGGTGATAGGTTCCATGTCCGCCGTTTTTTCACAAGCCAATCCCTGAGGTGGTGCAATACCGGATTCTCGCAGGCGTTGTCTGGCATCGGCCTTTATCCAGTCGGTTGTCCAGGCAGGGGCCAGACTCACTTCGATATACACCGGAGAAAAGCCGGCTTGTGCCAGTGTTTCTTGAATGGTTTTGATTAGGTATTCCGTTGCAGGGCAGCCGGAATATGTCGGGGTAAATGTTACCCGCCAGCCGTTTTGTAATGACGTGACAGCCCGTATCATGCCAAGATCGGTAATGGAGAGCGCAGGCAGTTCTGGATCGGCAATTTGGTGCAGACATTGCCAGATTTGGTGAATTTCCGGCGGTTGAATTTCTGAATAAAAGCGTGTGTTGCATTGCTGTTCCATGATTTCTCCCATTGCTATCCGTTTTGCCATCCGTTTTTGCTATTTATTTTTTACTACCCATTTTTACTACCCATTTTTGCTACCCATTTTTACTACCAGTTGCAGTCGGGATAGGTGTGTTGCAGGTACTGCATTTCTGCCAATATGTATCCCAAATGTTCTGTATGCAGTCCTTGCTTTCCGCCTTGTCGATAAGGTGACTCCTGTGGCATTTCTAACGTGGCTTCGGCGAACGTTTCCTTGATGATTTGCAGCCACGGTTCATGCAAGGTGCTGGGATCAACGGCAATACCTTCTTCTGCCAGTTGCTGCTCTATTTCGTCGCAATGGAATAGTTCGCCGGTAAAGCGCCACAGTTGGTTGATGGACTGCTGGCTTTTTTCATGGCTCAGTTCTGTTCCATCCCCCAATCTAATCATCCAGCCCCGGCTGAATCGCAGGTGATATTCCACTTCTTTTAATGACTTGGCACTGATAGCTGCCAATTGGGGATCACGGCTTTGTCCCAGGGCCTGATGCAGCAGGACGTGATAGGCATCGATAAAAAACTGGCGCACCAATGTGTCGTTAAAGCCGCCATTGGGTTGTTCCACCAGCAGCAGATTGAAGAATTCACGCTCATCGCGCTCAAATGCCAAATGATCTTCATTCAGCCCGTTTCCTGAAAGGGTCGCTGCATAACTGAGGAAATGGCGTGCTTGTCCCAGTAGATCGAGGCCAATATTGGACAGGGCTAGGTCTATTTCCAGCTCTGGCGAGTGTCCACACCACTCGCACAGGCGTTGTGCCAGAATCAGTGGGGTATCTCCCTGACGAAGTACGTATTTGAATAGAGCATGCTTGGGTGATGAGACGCTGTGTATATTCATATATCCCGTCTCCTACATATTCTTGATGCCATCAGGAATGGCGTAGAAAGTCGGATGGCGGTAAATTTTGTCCTCTGAGGGTTCGAAAAAAGCACCGCGTTCTTCCGGTTGTGAAGCCACCAGATGGATGGATTGCACGACCCAGATCGAGCAGCCTTCATTGCGTCGGGTGTAGGCATCGCGTGCGTTCTCCAGTGCCATTTGATCATCTGCCGCGTGGAGGCTGCCAACATGGCGGTGTGCCAATCCCTGTTTACTGCGGACGAAGACTTCATACAGTGGCCAATCGGTATCGTTCATTAGATTCACTCCCTTCGATACTGTTCAGATAAAGCAAGCAATTAAGCGGCACGATTTTTAGCGGCTATTTTCTTGGCGTGAACAGAAGCCGCTTCACGTACCCAACTCCCGTTTTCCCAAGCCCGGCGTTTGGCTTCCAGACGTTCGTGATTGCATATCCCCTGTCCTTTCAGCACTTGATAGAATTCGTCCCAGTTGATTTCACCAAAACGGTAATGCCCTGTCGCTTCATCCCAAGCCAGATCAGGATCGGGAGCTGTCATGCCCAAGGCTTCCAACTGGGGTACGGTGTTGTCGATGAATTTTTGCCGCAGTTCATCATTGCTGAATCGCTTGATTTTCCATGCCATGCTCTGGGCGCTGTTGGGGGAATCACTGTCATTGGGACCAAACATCATCAATGTCGGCCACCAAAAACGATTAATGGCATCTTGTAACATTGCTCGTTGGGCTTCGCTGCCTTTCGCTAGTACCATGACTGCCTCATAACCTTGTCGCTGGTGGAAACTTTCTTCCTTGCAGATTTTCACCATCGCGCGGGCGTAAGGGCCATAAGAAGCGCGGCACAAGGCCACCTGATTGACAATTGCCGCGCCATCCACCAGCCAGCCAATCACACCAACATCTGCCCAACTGAGGGTGGGATAGTTAAAGATCGAAGAATATTTCATCTTGCCATCCAATAGCTTTTGGTAGATGTCCTGACGGGAACAGCCCAGAGTTTCGGCGGCGCTATAGAGATACAGCCCGTGCCCTGCCTCATCTTGTACTTTCGCCAGCAATACGGCTTTGCGACGCAATGTCGGGGCGCGGGTGATCCAGTTGGCTTCTGGTAACATACCGACGACTTCTGAATGTGCGTGTTGACCGATCTGGCGTATCAGATTTTGGCGATAGGCTTCAGGCATCCAGTCTTTGGCCTCAATCGAAAGGTCTGCTGCTATTTTTGCCTCAAAGCTCACTTGACGTGGATCAGTTGTCATATGCGACTCCGTTATGATTCTTATTTTTTGATATGAAGCATAAAAGCGAATCACTTTTGTAACTACAAATCTACAAACCAGCAACAAAAATATCAAACATAAAAGTTGTATATTTGTTGTTCACATCACAATATTGATTTTTATTTCTTATAAAACAAAAGATTAATTATTTTTATTGGGTGGCTGCAAGAATATTAACAAGTGACTTAGTGCAAATGTTTTTATTTTGTTAATTTCATGAGTGGTTTTGTCAATCATATATATGATACATAAATAGCATGCTGTTACTTAATGATTGTTTCATTGGTTAAATCGGTGGAGAAAAAAATGCAACATTTAATGAGTTACATTTGTGGCGCTTGGGTTTATGGGCAAGGCAACACCAGAACCATCCATCATGCAGTAAGCGGTGAAGCTTTGTATCAGGTATCTTCGGAAGGCTTGCCGTTAACAGAAAGTTTAGAGTATGCCCGTGAAAAAGGCGGAAAGGCGCTGGCTGCGATGACGTTCCAGCAACGTGCGCAGATGATGAAAGCGGTTGCAAAACACCTGCTTGCCAACAAAGAAGCACTGTATGCCATTTCCACAGAAACAGGCGCAACCCGTGCCGATGGTTGGGTGGATATTGAGGGAGGAGTGGCGACACTTTTCTCTTATGCCGGATTGGCCGGGCGCGAATTGCCGGATGATACCCTGTGGCCGGAAGATGAGATGATCCCGTTGTCTAAACAGTCTCAGTTTGTGGCTCGTCATGTACTGACTTCCCGTCCCGGTGTTGCTCTGCATATCAATGCGTTTAACTTTCCTTGTTGGGGAATGCTGGAAAAATTGGCACCAACATGGATGGCGGGTATGCCGGCGATTATCAAACCTGCTACGGCATCCGCCCAATTGACACAGGCGATGGTGAAAATGATCATCGACAGCGGTCTGGTGCCGGAAGGGGCATTGCAATTGATCTGTGGTGGCATTGGTGATCTGTTTAATCATCTCGATTATCAGGATGCCGTGACTTTCACTGGCTCGGCACAAACGGGGCAGAAATTGCGTGCTCATCCCCGACTGATAGAAAAATCCATTCCCTTTACGATGGAAGCGGATTCCCTCAACTGCTGCATTCTAGGTGAGGATGTTACGCCTGATATGCCGGAATTTGGGGTATTCATCAAGGAAGTTGTCCGCGAAATGACAGTAAAAGCTGGTCAGAAATGTACGGCTATCCGGCGCGTTATTGTACCTGCCAGTCAGATGGAAGCAGTCAAACAAGCGCTGCTCAAACGGCTGGCTGGTGTGACAGTCGGTGATCCTATGTTGCCGGAAGTGCGTATGGGGGCGTTGATTAATCTGGAGCAGCGAGATGAGGTGCAGGCAAGAGTCAACGAATTGCGCAATAGCGGTTGCGAGGTTTTGTGTGGCGGTTCATTGGATAAAGGTTCATTGGATAAAGGTTCATTGGATAAATTAGTGCTGACAGGTAGTAGCAATAGTAATGGGGCATTCTACCCACCGACGTTGCTCTATTGTGCTGATCCAATGACAAATCAGGTGATACACAGCACGGAAGCTTTTGGGCCGGTTTCTACGTTAATGGCGTATCAGGATACCGAGCAGGCGATGGCATTGGCGATGATGGGACAAGGTAGTTTGGTGGGATCGTTGGTGACGGCAGATGAGCAGATTGCTGTACAGGTGATCCGTGCGACAGCCTGTGCACATGGGCGTATGTTGGTGCTGGATGAAGCGGCGGCTGCGGAATCCACGGGACACGGTTCTCCGCTGCCCATGTTGGTACATGGTGGGCCGGGGCGTGCTGGTGGTGGAGAAGAGTTGGGTGGTTTACGTGCGGTGAAACATTATATGCAGCGCACAGCGATTCAAGGCAGCCCAAGTATGCTGGCAGCGATTGGTCGTGAGTGGGTTCGTGGTGCGAAAGTGAAGGAAGAGGCGATACATCCATTCCGCAAGTATTTTGAGCAGCTCGAAATTGGTGAAAGTTTGCTGACTGCTCGCCGGACAGTGACAGAAGCGGATATCGTGAATTTCGCTTGCCTGAGTGGAGATCATTTTTATGCCCACATGGATAAAATTGGTGCGGCTGAGTCCCTGTTTGGTGAACGCGTGGCACACGGTTATTTTGTCGTATCCGCTGCTGCGGGCTTGTTTGTTGATGATGCGGTGGGACCAGTGCTTGCCAACTACGGTATGGAAAATCTGCGTTTCATTGAGCCAGTCAAAATCGGCGATACCATTCAGGTTCGTTTGACCTGCAAGAAGAAGATCAAGAAAGTCCAGAAAACCCCGGAAGATAAGCCGCATGGTGTCGTGATGTGGGATGTGCAGGTATTGAATCAGGAGCAACAGCCTGTGGCGCTTTATAGCATCCTGACACTGGTTGAGCGGCAATTGGGAGATTTTTCGGCGTCTGTGTAGGAATACTTGAAAATAAGAATGCAGAAAATAAATTAATCTGACTCATTAAACCAAGGGAATGGAAGCGCCTGAGGGTATTTGCCAGTGATAATGGAGAACCTCAGGCTTTTTTCTAAAGTTCAAATTCAGGTTGAATGTTATCGGCAGCATATGTGAGTTACCACTTTTGGAATATCTCATTAAGTATTAAGTAAATGGATCTTCATCTGAAGATGTATTATTTCTAGTTTTAACGACAGACCAATCTCCCACATCATTGACATTTTTAAAAACACTATCATTTTTATTTTTAGACATGAGTTTATACTTATTGGGAAAATCTATTTTTTGTTTAGGATTAAGAAAATTATCAATAAAATCAGGCCCAGTTAGTTTTGTCGTGTACCTTATTCGTCTTTCCTCACGATCAATTTTATCATTACTGTAATGAGAGCTAAAGCTTGTTCTCCATACGGGGTCTTGTATGCTACATTTCATATCCATATTGATTTGATGAGTGTCTTTAAGCTTTCGTGCTAAATCGACTCTTTTATCAAATTCATAATGTTTATTGTGTTTTTTAGAAGATCTTTTTATTTTGCGGAATTCATCACATTTAGGTGATTGATACATTTGGATACCGAGATGATGTATTTTCATCATAGTAGCCATATCTAATAGAAGTTTGAAAATGCTTTTTGATTGTGGTATGGAGGCAATAATCGCATTTCCAATTTCATTATATGAAGTATCAGAATACCAACCTGATCCAGAACAATCACCTATACCGATATCAGACTGAAGGCGCAAATTGTCAAGTGGGGAAATTTTTCCTTTCTGTGTGTTTTTTATATCTATATCACTCAATTCGACATCAACATCCAGATATATTCCTCCTTCCATATATAAAATAACTAAGCGCGCAATATCACTGGAACATGCATAATTATGATGATTAATGCCTTTGGTATTCAATCGGTATATATGATGTAAATAATTCATTAAATCAACATAACTCCCATATCGAATGGTGTTTTTTCTTTCTTTTAAGCGGCTTATGCAATTCAATATGGAATATTCAAGATGATTAGCTTGTTGGGACAGGAATCTGAAGGCGGATTCAACATTCTTATAATTGAAATTGATAGGGATTTCACCAATGTCAAGTTCGTTTCCTTGATATTTAAATTTTATTTTTCTTAATGTATTTATAATTAATGAATTACTATCATTTTCTCCCCAAATATTGACTTCAAACCCTGGGTTTTTACTTTTAATTTCAATAATATTTCTCAAGTCTTTTTCTGGTATATTACTGCCAGCCCAGAAATAATGGATTTTTTTAGGGATATGCATAAGTTACCTTCCTTTTACAATAAACGAACAAAATATTTCCAAGACTGAATACTAACCTAATATTATTATATTTTTGTGATGTATGTCACAATAGAAATTATTCATCATATTCTATTAATTTACTATTATTGTTTACACAGTTGACTTATTGATGATTTTTAATAACTTATTGATAATAAGTTTTTTTATTAAAAATAAGAAATGAGTTACATTTATATTTATAAAGTAAATTGACCTAATGAGGGTTGGATGCTAGTACTTAATGTAAACTAATTAAAGTTATTAACGCCTGATTCTGTTTTGGTATCATTAATTCA
Organism: Xenorhabdus yunnanensis; assembly: GCF_028598805.1. GTDB lineage: Bacteria > Pseudomonadota > Gammaproteobacteria > Enterobacterales > Enterobacteriaceae > Xenorhabdus > Xenorhabdus yunnanensis. Next base: position 36,196 of record NZ_JAQRFI010000012.1, read on the forward strand.
AATCTATGGGTAGATAATAAAAACAAGTGAAATACCTTATGTAATGTAGTGTGTAACAAGAAGTTTGTGGGTTGATTTTAAAATGATAATCAGGCGTTATATTTTTTAATATCAAGGAAATTGTTGTCAATTCTTTCACTTCTCATTTTTCAATCGGCAGCTTTCTCGTAAAATGCGCATCACGGTGTCAGCTCCGCTGCGATTGGGGTTGATGCGGATCATACGTTGTTCCAGCGTGGGGTCTGTTTGACGAAAGGTACCGGAAATGCGGTAAAACAACGGCGGGATTTCAAACTTTGACTCTGCACCTACCGGATAAGGTAGTGCACCGAATGTGTGGGCTGCAGCGAGTACGCTTTCTGCGATGAGATCGTGAAATTCTACTAATAATACCTTTGATTGGGCATTGGCGAGGAAGGCGTGTTTTACCTGTGGCACCTCTCCTTGGTTCAAACGAGTGACCAGTTCGTCATTCACTTCTGCCTGTACTGCGTGCATGACTGATGCGAATACCATACCACGCAAGGCTTCCATTGCCTGATAGCCTTGTATCTGGCAGCCGCCGGAATACATGCTGTGGCGTAGGTTATCAATGATTGCCTGTTTTCCGACTATTATCCCAACGCCTTGTGGTCCCAATAATTTGAAGCAAGAGAATGTGGAAAGTGTTGCACCGTACTGACAACCAATTTGTGCCACTTTCATGGCGGCGTAGTTGTCGTCTATCAACGAAGGGATATCATGTTGATTTAGTGTATTGATAACTTCTTGTAAAGAATAACGGTCAGATATTTTCTGGCGTGTATGCTGAACAAGGCTGGCGGTTGGTTGGTATTGCTGGATGGCAGCCACAATTTGTTCTGTGTGGTTGAAATCCGCCTGAACGACACGAAGCCCCATTTGTTCAATTGATGCTTTAGTCGTGGGGTAAATGGGCGCGTTATGCACAAGCAACGTTGAATTGGGGCTGACCAAGGCAGCCAGTCCCGCGCGCAATGCACCTGTTCCAGCTCCATTGACAAAGGCCGCGTTTTCAGCGCCAAAAAACTCCGCAATCACCGCTTCAATGCGTCGGGTCATCCGTGGTTGATGGAGATCTGGGACTAAGCCCAGATCGCCTTGCGAAAGAAAATCAGCACCCGGAAAGTGACGACAGATAATATCCACCAGCTTGAACTGTTGTTGCTGTGCTTGTGCCATCGTCATACTTTGCAATGGGTAGGTTTTCATTTTCTTATTTTATTCCCAGCAGAAAGAGCAAGTTTGCAAGAATGCCCACGGTGATTGTCGCGATTGGGCCGATAGCCATTTCTACTAAAGGACGTTTGGAAGTTCGGTTGAGCAGGTAGATACCCGCCACGATCATAAAGCCCATACCCGGCAGAATGGCGTTGGAGGCAATCATAGCACCAACCAGCAAGGCAACTTCGAGCATTTTGGTGATCGCGGTACGAATATGTCCGCTACATGCTTTCACACCAGGATATTTATCCAACCAGATAGCGATTTTTGCCAGTAGCTGGATTTCAATAAACATGGTGATCCCACCTGCGATAAAGGCAATCCACGGGTTGTTGGTTGCCAGCCCCGCCACAAACACAAATTTCATGCCATTAGGACTGTAAACGCCCGTGGCTATGGCCGTCGTACCCACTAATGGAATAAAGCTGATGGCACGTGCCAGTGCGACCAGCAATGCATTGGTTTGCTCTCCTTGTGCCATCAATTGGAGAGAAACAGGGCCTTCCGCCAGCAAGCTGAAGGACATGGTAGCGGCACTGGCAGTCAGGCCACCACACAGGATCAACAACCATTTGTTTTTCTGGATGCGTTCTATGCGGGTTGAGAACAGGCCGACCAAGACTTCATTGGCCCCTTTTTGCTCTGCGGACTGTGTTGGACGTTCACGCATTGCAAAGTAGAACATGGCAATCATCGACAGCAATAGCGCGGCGCCGTTAGGGTCAATGCTGACGGGTTTTTCGATCATGTCTCCAAAGCTCAGCGGGCCAATTGCTTTGGTTGCCAGATAGCCGACCAGTGCGGTGAGCATGACCAAAAGCCCTTTGCGATAGCCGTATTGGTAGCCGACGACCATGGCAGGAAACAGGGCAAAACAGGCTACTATCGGATCGCCCACTTTCTTGAGATCGTCGGTGAAATTAACAGGCAGTATGGCAAACAGTTCTACCACTGAACGCAGGCCAGCCAGCAAGGCGATGGCATACAGGGCACCGATGATGCCAGAGGCGATAAAACCTCTTCGGCTGTTGGCGCACCAAATTCCGATCATGTCTGTACCAAGTAACAGGCTATGAACCAACACAATTGGGGCAGTGAGTGAAAAGGGAATACCGAAGCCGACAACTAAACCTATGCTCAGGGCGAAGCTGGTTGCGGCGAGCGCTTTGCGGCTCATACGACCTTCAAGGTATTCCGGCAAAAGTGGACGCAGGCCATCATGGAAAACGGCGATACCACGGTTTGCCATCATGGCGGCAATGGCTCCAATAGTTGCCAATAACCCCGCTTTTAAAGGATCTACCTCCATCAATCTCATCAGGAACTCATGGAAATGTTGCATAATAGCTTCCTTACAGTGAGATGATGGTGTCGATGATCACCGGCAGGACGATATCAATATCCTGACCAGTAAAACCAAATGCCTTCTTGCCTGCTTTCACATGGGCAATGATCTCTTCATCAGACAGGATTTTTCCCGGCATGCCGATAGTGGCACATTGATCCAATCCGATAAGGGCAATTGCGATTGCCAAAGCACCTCCCCCACCGGTATTGCATGCGCCAAGATAGTAATCTGCTTCGCCATTTTTTATTGCCATTGCCGCTTCAATGTCATTCATGATGGTAATGGAAGTGGCTTTGTTTCCCGCTAATTGACGAATACTCTCGGCTATTGCCTCTTTCTCTATTTGTCCACCAACGACAAATCTCATGCTGTTATCCCTCCCTTTTTATCTTCTATCGGATTGCTTTTTGAAAAAGCTATGTTTTATAAGTTTGTTTTTTTATTCAATTCTGCCGTGGAAAAATCGCGCAGGATTATCGCGCAGCATTTGATCTATCTGTTTTTGGGAAAAGCCAGCTTTGAGCAACATAGGAACGAATACAGTTAACAGGTAATCGAACCCATTTCCCCCATTGTTTTTCAAATGAGATCGACGCGTGATATCTTGGGAAAGCATCACCCGATCAAGCAGCCCGCGTCTGACAACCTCTTGCAACATAGTAATGCGCCGATTGTCGGGATAGTAATTATTCTTGCCGATTGTGTCGAATTGTACCCATGCCCCGGCTTCCAGCAGTGGAATGATGGTGTCCAGGTTATCTCTCAGATCACAATGGCCGATGGCTACATGTTCGGGAGAAACGCCAAACCCCTTTAGCAGGGCCAATTGTTCACACCCCATTGTGCTTAATGTGGTATGAGTGGAAATGGAACATCCTGTTGTCTTGTGTGCCAATGCCGCAGCTGCAAACACCTTTTGCTCAGCTTCTGTGATTTGATCGAGGCTAGAGCCGATCTCTGCAATCACTCCCGCTTTTAACTTGGTGCCATCAATGCCAGTTTCAATTTCAGCGATCATGTCATCGGCGATGGCTTGTACACTCAACTCACTGAAATGGGCAGGGAAGAAAGGTTGTTTATAGTAGCCGGTCGAGGCAATGATATTGATGTGGGTATCACGCATCAGATCCAGCAGAAAAGCCGCATTGCGTCCCATATAACGATTGGTCATCTCTACGATGTTTCTTACCCCAAGAGTGTAGAGGTGACGAAGTTCATCTACGATCAGATCGTATTGATCCAATCGACAATCGAGGCTTCCTTTCACATCAGAGAGATCAATGTGCAAATGCTCATGCACATAGGTGTAGCCTGTAACGTCAATGAAGTTATTTGTCTTTGTTGACAAATGGTGATTACCGGCTTGATTTTTTGATGAAGATTGCAGTGTATCCCCCCGATGTTCAACTTGATATCTCTGATATCCCGCAGCTCGAGTGTGCCTTCAATTGTATCAATGCTGTATGAGGAATTTTATAAATAACATCATGATAAATAAACATCATTTAGAAAAGATTAATTTAGAAGGTCATTATTTTATAAGTAGCTATTTTATAATGTGATGATTATACAAAATAGCCATTTCATAAACCATTCCATAAAATAGGGTGCGCAGAATCATGCGGTAAATCCACTATAGCGAAAATAACATTATTTAATGATGGAATAATATTATCTGTAATACCTAGACTGAGGGGTTATTTATGATAGCCACTATTTTTCCAGTTTCCTTGACTGTCATAAATACCTTCAAGTTTTGGTGAGCCAGACTGAATACCCGAAACGAGGGCAACATCACTACGTGTTATGAAAATCTGGGGCCGGAAACACATAATCACAGGGCTACCAATCGGATGAGTGCCTGACAGCGGAAGGTGGTAGTCAATGCAGGGTTCACCCAAACGCAGTATGCGCACTTTTTTAGGAGAGATGGCTCGTTCAGGAAAAACCAACGCATGTTTCATATGTCCGCGTTTATAGGAGCCGCCACCATAGCAGTAACTATTGCCATCATGGTGATGAGAAACTTCGGTGAGATAGACCATCGCAATACGTTCCGGCTCTCTACCACTGACGTTGGCGGGGACGGTTCCGGTCAAGGCATGGCCTGGTTCTAAGTGGGTGGCACCGTATTTGGCCAGTAATGGTATGGTGCTACAGCTTGAGGCTGCCGGAGCATTGATTTGTGAAAGTTTAATTCCGAGTTGTTCAAGCCGGTTCCGCGCACGAATGAGAGTCAGTAAATTGGTCGTGGGTAAGGTTGTCTGATACCGAGAATCCCATGATAGGCAGGGAAAATGAGTCAGTCCGCTCAATTTGATACCAGGCATGAGCTTTAAAGCATCCACGACGGTATCGAGTTCACTAAAGGTGATTCCTGCTTCTTGGCCGGGAAAGGTAATATCTCGTTTATCAAATATTTTCAGCATGATAGGCTGAATTCGTCCCAATTTCTCCGCCATATTTGAAATGGCTTGTGCTTTTTCAAGGGAGAATACGGTAATGATATTCGGATTATGCTTGAGCATAGTTTCTATTAAATGGGTTGGCGTTTGTACCAAGTGACCTATGTGGCACAGCGGTATATCATGCTGGCTCAGGCTATAAGCTTCCCTGAAATCGACAGCCACAACGCCGCGATAACCGAGTTCAACCAATTTCTTGGTCAGCCATGGATTACGCCCAATTTGTTTGGTCATCAAATAGAGTTCAATGTCGTATTGCTCTGCAACTTGCAGCAAGCGACGACCATTGTCTAAAACCTGGTCGACATCAATGACGTAAGTATCTGGCAAGATTGCACCTTGATGCCAAAGATTTTTTGCAACTTCAATCAATTTGGAGTTCTGTTTTGTTAATGCCTCAATAAACATAGGGTTCTCTTTATTCCTGCAAAGCAGCAAAGCTGTGTGAAAACCGAAAATTTTTGCACAGGTAAATCTTCATTTTTTTGAATATTTATATAGGAATCAAAAGCTAATCTTTTTCGAGTGGAAGCATTAAACCATATAAATTTGCTAACAGGTAGCCTTCTTCATTGGGGTGTAATGCCACTGTAAATTTTCTGATTAGCGAGCGATGAACTGTAAGTAATTGATTGTAATTTTCAGATTGCTCGAATTTTACCAAGATTTCTTTATCCAGTGGGGAAACTCTTTCTCCACGGCGTGAGCGCATGAAAGCACTTGCCATATGGGTAAGTACCATTTCACCTTGTGGATGACGGATAGGGATAAGCCAGATATCTTCCAGAACATGCACAACTTCCAGCATGTTATCGTAGATATCTTGATCTATAACGCCACCTTGTAGCAGGATAGTTAGCCGTTGTTCTATCATTGCTTTTTGATATACGTAGGTGTTAATAAACAGTTTATTTTGGCTGTTCGAGTTTCAATAAACGGGTTCGATGATACCTGCTACTACATTTTGTTGATGGGTCAGCAATAGATCCCGGTCAACCATAGTATGCAGGAGTTGCTGGATGGGAATATTATCCTTGCGGGCAAGAATAACGGCTTCAGAAGCCTTGATAAAACATTCACTGTCGTCGGGGAGTTGTGTCATCAGGCCTTGTGCTATCAGTTTATGACCTTGCCCAACATTCCAGATAGCCGCATCAATGTGACCTTTTATGATTTGATTTAGGCATTCATGATAGGAAACCTCGACCAATTCAATATCTTTTCCAGCAAAGTATTGCTTTGTCATTATTTTTTGGTCTGCTGAGGTACTATCTAATCCAACGCGGCGAATGGATTCCATTTCGCCATGCCGAAAGATTAACCTATGCCTGTCGGTATAACTTTGTGTCCCTAGTGAAAGCGCAATATATAGATCTTTGTTTTCTGGGTGTTGCTCTGCAGCAAGCCTTGACGTTACTGCTAAATCGTAGACGCCGTTCAGCAAACACTCAATGCGGATATCCGAGCCACGCATGTGTGCAAAGTAAAAAGGAACACCTGCACACAATATTTTTAAACCACTTGCCAGCCCTTCATAAGCACGGGTATAGGGGAGCGGCATTGCACAAACTACATTGCCAATATCGGCATACTCCAGAAGCAATTTGTGGTTTATCTGTGCAAGAAAGCTACCATTACGACCACGACGCTTAATTCCAACCGCTTGTGCCTGCTCGAGAGATTTTAATGCTGCTTGCATCAAACCCACGGACAATTCACATTCTTTAGACAGTAATTCTATAGTTTTCAGGCGATTGCCGCATTTCTCAGAGAGGAGATAGCGAGCCAAAAATGACTGTGCGATCCCCTCTTTCTTAATGAATGTTTGACTCATCATTGCAAGTTTTTATCCATTCTCTTTTATCTTCATAAATTTGAACATAAATCGCAATAAGCGAATTAAAGAAAGGGGATTAATATCACAATTGCAAAAAAAATGAAAATTTAAAAAATAACAAAGTCTAATATTATCAATATTTTGAATATATATTTTGATTTTGCATTGAAGATATAAAAACCGTCATCATGGGAGAATATAGGGGATATGTAGGGATTATTTATATTTGCTCACTGTATTTTTCTGTATGGATGGTGATTTTTGCTACACTATTTATCACGTGACAGAATAATTAGGTTACATTCTGCATCTTATTCTTGCATGAATCAATAAAATATCCTATCGAGTGGATCTTATTTCAAAGCATAAAAATTTAGCTTTTTCTATTTTCATAATCAATAATAAATCTGGATTATTTCTGATTTATATCCATATTTTCAGCCAGTTATATATAACCAATAGATAGAAATATATTAGTTTTATGTGTGATTATAACTTTTTGTTATTTTATGTTTTCTTCATGAAGGGAGTAGGATTAATAATCCTACTTCTTTAGTGTTATATAGGAGAATATTTTGCTTAGGTGGAAAAAAGAACCAAAGCGTCGAGAAATCTCGACGAGTGATCTCAGAAGTAAAGGAATAGAGATCATAAAGCATCAGGAAATGAACTTTTTAGATTATTATCATGATAATAGTTTTGTCTTATCCAATTGTTATATTTTGGGTATTCATATTAAATTGCTTGGGAAACAGGGGGATATCCATAATGAAACTAAAATGAAGTATATTAATTCTATTAGTTACGCTCTTAATAAGATTAACAAAAAAGTGAGAAATTTATCTGGAGTGGTGAAAAACATTAATGTTTATGTAGCGGAGGGAACAGGAAGAACTGAAGTTAGATGGCCGAAAATAGAAGACGAAAATACGTATAATAAATTGATTTCGAAAGGAGTATGGGTTGAAAGTCCATGTCTTCATATAAATGATAAGCAAATTACGCAAGTGAATAAAATTAAGTCTCTTCCTTCTTCTTCCTGGGGAAACCGTTGGCTTAGAAATAAAAATCACTCGGGTCAAGTTGGATTGAATGTGTCTGGTGTCTCCGATCAACTTCATCAGGAATCCATATCAGGAAAAAGGAAATTATTGGAATCTAATCCCGAATGTTCAGCTAGGGTTATTGCTTCTATCGTACATGAAATTGGACATATACTTCATGCGCAGCGCATTGAATCAGAAAGAAAATTTTGGTGTGCTAGAAGGACGAATGAGCAAGGGGAATATACTATCCCAGCGAAGATTGTTGAACAGGTGAGTGATTATGCTATACAGAAAAATAATTCGAATGAATTTGTTGCAGAAGTTTTTACTGGTTTAGTATATGGGAAAAAATACAGTAAAAAGGTATTAGAATATTATCAATATTATTTGGGACCTGAACTCATCGGTGTAGAACTGCCCAAATTACCAAATAATTGGAGTCCTTAATCTCTTGATTTTTATATCCCGTCAGTAAAAAAGTATTTTACTGGATTGTGAGTTAAAATTTATTGAGCACCAGATCTAATCGGATAGATTCTTAACCATTATATATATTGTGCTTTGCTGTTTTGAGTTGGTAAAAGTCGTACTTTTTTGCCACGCCATTCCCTTTCTGACATAAAATTTAATGGCAGATGTGTTCTGCTCCAATACTTCTAACCAAAGCCACTTTTGCCCCTGCTTATGAGCAAGTTTCACTATATGGTTAAATAATTGATCTCCATATTTTTGTCCGGTCAGATTTGGCATTAAGTGGAGCTTATGCAAATAGATGCCAGAGAAGTCTTTATCAGGAATAGGTTGATTGCAGATGATTTTACTAAAGCCAACGATATTGGAATTATTTGTCTTTGAATCGACAACATGAAGGGATTCGGCAATAAACCATTTGTGATTGGGAGCTTGTAGTGAATTCGATATTTGCTCTACTGAACACTCGCCTACGATATACTCTTCCAATTCACCCTGATCATGCCATAAATAAGAAAAATGAAACCGGTAGCTTGTTTCAATTAACTGGGACAGTAGCATAGCATCTTCTATAGTTGCATCCCGAATAGTCAACATAGATATTTCCAAAGCTGTTGTGTTAGATGACTGTGTTAGATATATGCCAATTTGGTTTCTAACATACTATCACGATGACAAAAATATGTATTTTAAAATAACCAGTTGAATTAAGTGAAAAATAATGGGATTTCAATAGGAAATAGGGATGGTTGATTTCGAAAATTCACGGTCAATTTGGGGACGTTAATGAGCGGGAAAAAACTCATATGATAGGAATAAATTATGATTGGAATGAATAGAAACGAAAAATGGCGATAAAAATTATCGCCATTTTTACGCTGAATCAATCTCGCAATTAAGCAGCTTTGGCGTTTTGTGCCAGCCAGTCAGCTACGCGTTGTTTTTGTTCATCGTTGAGCCACATACCCAGTTTAGTACGGCGCCAGATAGCATCATCTAACTGTGTTACCCATTCGTGCTCAACTAAATAACGCAATTCAGTTTCATACAAACCATGACCGAAAAATTCGCCAAGATCAGTCAGTGCTTCAGCGCCTTTCAGGATGATTTGGCTGTTGCTGCCGTAAGTACGGGCATAGCGCCGTGCCATACCTTCCGGCAACCAGTTGTGACGCTGACGCAGCAGACGCGCATAACCATCGCGATCGCAGCCTTCCAGCTCTCCACCCGGTAATTTGCCATTTTTAGTCCATGCCTGACCCGCGTTGGGGTAGTACTGTGCCAGTTTATCCACGGCGTGTTCAGCCAATTTACGATAAGTTGTCAGTTTGCCACCGAATACGGACAGTAATGGCATCTGACCTTGCTCATCCCGCACATCCAGAGTGTAATCACGGGTAATCGCTTGTGGTGAATCGGATTCATCATCACACAGAGGGCGGACGCCAGAGTAAGTCCAGACAATATCATCGCGGACAAGTTGTTTCTTGAAGTGGTCGTTATAGACTTTCAGCAAATAGTCGATCTCTTTATCGTCAATTTTGACTTCTTTTGGATCGCCTTTGTATTCAACATCCGTCGTACCGATGATCGAGAATTCGTCATTCCATGGAATAACAAACACGATGCGATTATCTTCATTTTGCAGGATATAAGCCTGTGGTTCATCGTGAACGCGAGGAACAACAATATGGCTGCCTTTGATCAAGCGGATGCCATAAGGCGATTTCAATTGCAGGCCGTTATCGAAGAAATTTTTCACCCAAGGGCCAGTTGCGTTGACTAAACCTTTTGCACGCCATGTGTTGGTTTCGCCTGTCTTGAGATCTTTGGCTTCAACCATCCAGTAACCATCCTCACGCCATGCGCGGGTCACTTGGGTACGGGTACGTACTTCGCCGCCGTGTTTTTGAACTTCCTGTGCGTTCAGAACAACCAGACGCGCATCATCAACCCAACAGTCGGAGTATTCAAAGCCACGAGTGATAGAGGGTTTCAATACTGAGTTTGCACCAAATCTCAACCCTTTACTGCCTGATAAGCTAACGCGTTTGCCTAAGTTATCGTACAGGAACAGGCCAATGCGGATCATCCAAGCTGGGCGCAGGTGTGGTTGATGTGGTAGACGAAAACGCATCGGGAATGCAATATGGGGAGCCAGTTTTAAAAGCACTTCACGTTCTGCCAGTGCTTCACTGACTAAACGGAATTCATAATGTTCCAGATAGCGCAAGCCACCGTGGATTAGCTTGGAGCTGGCAGATGAAGTTGCGCTGGCCAAGTCTTGACCTTCCAACAGCAGGACAGAAAGTCCCCGGCCAGCAGCATCTGCCGCAATACCAGCGCCGTTAATTCCGCCGCCGATTACAATCAAGTCTTTGGTTTCCATTGCATCCCCTTTGAAATGTTCGAAACAGTTCTTTAATGTTCGTTTTCGCTCAAGGATTGTAATCAAAAATTCATCAATCGCCAACTATTAACTCAGAAAAAACATATTCACGTGATACAGGTAACAAATCCTGATCATATGCATAAGATTAATAAGGATTTTGTGGGATACAAATTTGAGAGAGAATTTTGAGAGGGAATATTTATGAGAAGGAGTCCCATTTGAAAAGAAACCCCACCAGAATTTCAGGTGGGGGGATATTATCACGAGATTACTGCGTAAAAAGTAATTAGCACAGTTCCAGCTTAACGTTATATTGCTCAATGACTTTCTGGACGTTGGGAGGAGGTGTTTTATCCGTGAACAAGAAATCAATCAGGTTCATGTTACCGAGATTAACCATGGCACTGCGGCCAAATTTTGAATGGTCGGCAACCAGCATGACACAGCGGGAGTTTTCGATAATAGCGCGTTTGGTACGGACTTCGTGGTAATCGAATTCCAGCAATGAGCCATCACTATCAATACCGCTGATCCCAAGAATGCCGAAATCAAGGCGGAACTGGGAAATAAAATCCAGCGTTGCTTCACCAATAATGCCGCCATCACGGGAACGCACTTCACCACCAGCCAAAATGAGCCGGAAATCTTCTTTGCCCATAAACAATGTTGCGACATTGAGGTTGTTGGTGACAATCCGTAAATCGCGGTGGTTTAGCAGGGCATGTGCCACAGCTTCTGGGGTTGTTCCAATATCAATGAACAGGGTTGCGCCGTTTGGAATTTGGGTAGCAACGTGTTGTGCAATGCGAGCTTTTTCATCCGACCACATTATCTTGCGGTCATGATAGGCGGTGTTGACAGAGCTGGATGGCAACGCGGCACCGCCATGATGGCGCTGGATTTTATTTTTATCAGCCAGATCATTTAAATCACGCCGGATGGTTTGCGGGCTGACATCAAAATGTGCAACCAGCTCTTCAGTGCTGACATAACCTTGAAGGCGCACCAACTCGATTATTGCATCATGTCGCTGAGTTTGCTTCACAACATTCCCCTAATGTTTGCATAGATAGATTATAGTTGCCCAAAATTATCCCTCTCTATTTCAAGTCGTTATTGCAACATGAACTCTGTTGGGCGTCTTCTGGAGTTTTATTGGTTTTTTTGTTTACGCAAATTCAAATTATCCCATAGCCCCATCAATAACCCGATAATTAACCCTGAAATATGGGCGGTATTGGCGATGTTGAGTGAAAATAGATTGAGATAGCCAACCAATAACCAAATGATAGAAATAGCGATTAACCCTCTGGGAGCACTTATTCCACGTTTAGGTGACATTTCACCTGTTAGCCAGACATATCCGATCAGTGCGTAAACCACACCAGACAGTCCCCCGAAATTAGCTCCGCTGAACAATGATTGCGCCCAGCCACTGAAAAATGCTGAGACTATTGTGATTTCAAAAAGTTTGCTGCTGCCAATTTTTTGTTCTACCTGACTGCCGAAATACCACCATAATGCAAGATTAAAGAGGATATGTGTCAGAGAGAAATGTAGCAGGGCAGGGCTGATCCAGCGCCATAATTCCAGATATTGATCACTGTTAGTCGGCCACGCCAGCCAGTTCATGACATCAGGAATGCTCGTCATTGTTATCCAAAGATAAACAAGGATACAGAGCATCGTTATAGCAATTGTCAACGGCCCAGACTGACTTTTTAGCGTCTGCAAGTTCAGGCTGTTGTGGTACTTGAAGGAGCTGGCTGGTTTACCCGTTTGCCAACTGGCAGCCTGATAGCGTTCATGGAACGGATCGCGGGTAAAGTGGTGAAGTTCCTGCTCAACCCGGTTTAGTTGGTTGTCATCTTCTAACCAGAGTTCAACGGGTGACGACTCATTGTTGAGCCGCATGGTCAAATGAATGTCCTGAGTCGCCATATAATCAATAAAGGCCTGAGCCAGTCGAGGGTTGGATATTGAGGTTACATGGATCATTGCTCGTCTTATCTCTGCCTTAAGTTGAAGTTAATTGTACAGGGATTAATTGTGTTGATATCAGTGCGTTAAAGATTCATTGAGTATGGACAGCGTGAGGATACTCTCTTTTCCAGACTTCAAAGCCGCCATTGACACTATAAACGGTCTCAAACCCTATATTGATCAGGTACTGTGCTGCACCCTGACTGCTATGGCCGTGGTAGCACATTACTATGATCGGTTGGTCAAAATCTGCTTCCTGTAGAAGGCTATTAATTGTTTCATTTGTCAGGTGAAACGCACCTGTTGCGTGTCCAGAACGGAAGCTTTGTGGGTCGCGGATATCAACCAAGACTGCGGTTTTGTCGAGCCAGTGTTGGTAAGCCTGTTCAGGGTTTATCGTTTGAAAATGGTCCATAAATACTCAACGTAGTTTCTAAAGTTTTCATTTTCAATATATTCATTTCTCAATAGTCGTCTGGTATGACCTTATCGCCTTTCCAATGTAAATATTGGAAAGGCGGGAAATGCAGATAGAAAATATTAGAAACAGAAAAATGGTAAAAACTATAATGTTTCCAAAAAGCATAATGTTTAAGAAAACATCAAAACAAGAATGAAAAATCAGTAATATGAATGTTCACCGCGCTGGTGTTCAGTCAGATCTTTCACACCTTTCAATTCAGGGAACATCTGTAGTAACTGTTTTTCAATCCCTTCTTTCAGGGTGACATCGACCATTGAACAGCCGTTACACCCACCACCGAATTGCAGAATGGCATAACCTTCATCGGTGATTTCCATCAGGCTGACACGACCACCATGCCCCGCCAACTGTGGATTAATCTGTGATTGTAGGAGATATTCAACACGCTCAATAAGTGGAGCATCATCAGCCACTTTACGCATTTTGGCGTTCGGGGCTTTCAGGGTCAGTTGAGAACCTAGTTGATCGGTCACAAAATCAATGACAGCTTCTTCCAGGAAAGGTGCGCTAATTTCATCAACATAGGCGGAGAGTTGGTCGAACTTCAGTTCGGTGTCAGTGGCTTCAACAGCATCCGGTGGGCAATAGGAAACACCGCATTCAGCCGTCGGTGTTCCTGGATTAATGACAAAAACGCGGATCTGTGTGCCCGGTTCTTGATTTGCCAGTAGTTTGGCAAAATGCGCTTGCGCTGCTTCAGTAATATTAATCATGTCATTTGCTCAATAGTTGACTGTCCTAGTTGGTTATAATACGCCCATTTATAAAGGAACTACAAGGTTCGGCATATTGCCCAAGCCTGTACAGAGCGAGCCCCCGCACGAATTAACAACTGTGAAGCTTCATGCAGTGTTGTGCCCGTGGTGATCACATCATCGAAAATCGCGACATGTTGATCGGCAAAATCGCCCTGTAATTGAAAGACCCGCTTAAGATTGGTTTTCCTTTGGGCGGCAGATAAGCCCCGCTGTGTGAGTGTAGCACGTGAGCGTTGCAAAAAACCGGGGTGATACGGGCATTGCAGCCAACGTGAGAGAGGGCGGGCAATAAGTTCAATCTGATCGAACCCACGTTGCCAGCGTTTTCTGCTGTGCAGAGGAATACCCAGTATACGATCCGGCTTATGCCAGAGACCTTCTCGATAGCCTTGTAACCAATGCAGCAGGAACAAGCGTGCCAGCACTGGCGCGAGTTGCGGAGTACCGTGATACTTATACCGTTTAATAAGTTGGCTTAATGGCGGAGTGTAATCTGTGATGGCGATCAGATGTTGCCATAGAGGGGGATTTTTCATGCATCGCCCACAGGGAAGATCGCTGGATTCAGAAGGTAGGGCACAGCGTGGGCAGACATGTTGCTGCCACTTTAAGTGATGATGGCAGATGCAGCAGATTCCATGATGGGCAAAATACAAATTTTGATGGCATAGCCAACAGTATCCAACCATTGTTAGCATAGTTTCCTTCCTTGGTGATAAATAAAGTGAGAATAACAATGAATCAGTTGTCTTGGCAGATAATCGGAGATGCACCGCATGATCTTGTGATGCTGCACGGATGGGGATTAAACGCTGAGGTTTGGCGTTCAGTGGAAACGCGATTGGTTTCGCATTTTCGTTTGCATCTGGTGGATTTACCGGGATATGGTCGTAGCCAATCGTATCCGGCAATGTCATTAGCGGATATGGCAGATACAGTATGGCAGCAAGCGCCAGAAAATGCCTTGTGGCTTGGCTGGTCTTTAGGGGGATTGGTGGCCAGTCGGATTGCTTTAGATCATCCGACGCAAGTTGCGGGCTTGGTCACTGTGGCTTCCTCACCAAAATTTAGTGCTGATGGAGACTGGCCGGGCATTAAGCCAGAGGTTTTGCGTGCATTTGAACGTCAATTGAGTGCGGACTTTCAGAAGACAGTCGAACGTTTTCTGGCTTTGCAGACACTGGGAACAGACAGCGCACATCAGGATGCCCGTGTACTGAAATCAGTGGTATTGAACCAGCCGATGCCGACAGTCGATGTATTAAATGCTGGTTTGGAAATCCTGCGCACTGATGATTTAAGGGAAGAGTTGTCTCGGCTTCAATTACCTTTCCTGCGTCTTTATGGTTACCTTGATGGTTTGGTACCACGTAAGATTGCTTCGCAGCTTGATAGTGCATTGCCACATACGCATTCCATTATTATGCGCAATGCAGCTCATGCACCTTTTATTTCTCATCCTGATGAGTTTGTCGAAATATTAACGAACTTTGCTTCCGGTATGGAATGGTAATTTATGCTAAAAATTACCCATAACATGAACAATTATGGGTAATAAACCTATTATTTGACAGGATAAACTTCAGTCACAATTTCTGGTGTATTAACGATAGTGTCGAGAACAGGGCAATGATTTTCGACAAAAGTAATAAAATCTCGGATCTCTTGTTCGGTATTATCTGCTTTAACATAAAATTTGGAGGTAATTTTTGAAAACCCCAGTTTGGCGTTTTTATTTATACCTTTGATTCTGTCGAGATCTAATTCACCTTCTAGTGTGATCTTGATATCAATCAGATTTATTTTCTGTGCACTGGCAAAGACTTTCGCCACCATAGCCTGGCAGGCGCCGAAAGCGGAAAGTAATGCTTCTACCGGAGTCATTGCTTCATCTTCCCCTCCTAAGCTTTCTGGTTCGTCTACATGGAAGGAAAAGTTTCGTGAGGAACATTTCATTTTAAGAGGCCCTGCAGACTCTATAGTTGCAGTAAATAACTCTTTAGACATATTGGTATCCTTAGGTTATTAATAATGACAGAAATACAATTCAGATAATAAGGAGCGGTTTTTTATTTTTCAATTTTAATGAAACTAATAAAATTTAATTCCGAGTAACAATATAAATTACATTAAAACAGTGAGTAAACTTGTTCTGGTAAAAAGATTATCAGGGTAAAAATGAATTTTTTATCCTCGTTTTTCATGTAAATCTTACTTTACATATTCTCCTTGACAGGTTATCAGTGTGATAATATTGCTACTTCTAAACAGACATAATAACCCTATGTGAATGGAGCTATTAGCCTTGTTACTATTGGTTGACTGCACATGGTTGACTGCATATCGGCTAAAAGATTAATGTAGAGAAGATTGCAAGTTAAGGTTGACTACATTCACTCACTGCTTTGTTGATAAGGATTGAGGCTATGCTATCAAATATTCCGGCTGCCCCTAGGTTTATCCAGCAATATAAACATGCTACTAGTGAATTAAACTTTCTTTACAATGTTTCAACTGAGTGGCATCAACATCCCTGTATTCAACTCAGCCTATCTTTACATACACATGAATCGTTAGCCTTATCAATACAGGATGAGACTCACTCCACTCATGGTTTTCTGATTCGCTCAAACGTAATGCATAAGATGGATTCCTCCAATACCTGTAGTATTACATTGCTCATTGAACCGATTGATGAACACTACCATTTATTTAGCCATCTCACAGAGAATGTGGAAGTAATTTTGCTGGAGCATGATGATATTGTGGCAGTAACAGATTACCTGGTTAAGTCGTTCCTTTGTGGCGAAAAACCAGACACATTCACTGTTTACTTGTTACTTAGCCCATACCTGTCATGTCACTGTCAATTTGATAAACGTATTTTGAAAGCTGTTTCGTTTATCGAATCGCTATCAGTAAAGCGGATTTCATCCCGTCAAGTGGCTGATAAAATTTACCTTTCTGAAAGCCGTTTTTTACATCTTTTCCGTGATCAAGTGGGAATTAACTTCCGGGCTTACTTACTATGGTTACGCTTAAGTGATGCTATTGAGGAGATTCATATGACTGATTCCTTAACCTTGATCGCTAATAACTGTGGTTTTTCTGACACTGCTCATTTTAGCCGGACATGTAAAATGGCTTATGGGATACGCCCTTCTGATCTTAAGCATATAATTCAGCAGAATTTACAATTCAATTGTCATACGGCTCAGTGCCTCTATAACATCAATAAACAGATAATAAATAGTATTCATCATGAAGAAGAGGCTAATCTCCAAATTACGTAGACGACAAATTCGATCTGGAAAACCAAAGAATCAAGATTAGTGCCAGAAAAATAAAACCAAAGAGCCAGAAAATTTCGTTAGCGGCCAGAATTAAACTCTGGTTGGTGATCCTCTTCACCAGAAAAACGGTTGCTTGTAAGTCAGATAATCCCAAGAGTTTAATATCCTGATAAGCTAAATCGACAAGAACGTTATTTTGTGTGATGTGCTCAGTGAGCTGGGAATGATGAACCGCTTCACGTTGAACCCATAATGTATTGGTTAACGATGTACCTATCGATATGGCTAATGTTCTAAAGAAGTTAAACAAACTTCCGGCTGAGGCAACTTTCTCCTGAGGAATATCAGATAAAATAATCACGTTGAGTGGCATAATAAAACAGGCAATCGCTATCCCCTGCACAAACTGTGGCCATGCTGCGCTGGAAAAATCCATTCCAGACTCAAAAGTATATGCTCGCCAAAAAAAGCAGAAAGAGAAGACAATAAAGCTAAGGGTAACCAGATAGCGCATATCAATTTTAGCACCAAATCGGCCAATGACTGGGGCTAGAAAAATAGGAAGAATACCGAGAGGAGCTAACGCGAGTCCCGCCCAAGTGGCGGTATAACCAAAAACTGTTTGTAACAACTGAGGTTGTAAGACCAGGACACCGATATGCAATAAAAATGCCAAACTAATACAAATCGTACCAATCGTAAAATTGCGTGATTTAAACAATGATAAATCAACAATGGGGTTATCATCAGTCAGTTCCCAAATGATAAATAGGATAATCCCTATCGTTGCAATAATAGCCAGCGAGATGATCTCATTGGAGTTAAACCAGTCGAGTTCTTTTCCTCTGTCTAACATGAGTTGTAGGCAACCCACACCGACAATGAGTAGAACCAACCCCACCTTATCAACTGGGATAACCTCAGTTTTTGTTTCACGCTTCTTCAATAACAAGTAAGTAATAAAAATAGCGGCCAGACCGATGGGAACATTGATCAAGAAAATCCATCCCCAGTGATAGTTATCGCTAATCCATCCACCGAGGATTGGACCACAAACCGGGGCAATAATGACGGTCATAGACCAGATGGCCAAAGCCATACTGTGTTGTTTCTTAGGAAAGTTTGCTAAAAGCAAGCTTTGTGATAAAGGTATGATGGGGCCTGCAACAGCACCTTGTATAACCCTTGTAATAATTAGCATTTCAAGACTATTGGATATGCCACATAGCCAGGAAGAAATGATAAAAAGCAGCGTCGAAATGATAAACAGCCGTACTTCCCCCACCCGTTTTGCCAACCAGCCAGTCAAAGGGATAGAGATCGCATTAGCAACACCAAATGACGTGATAACCCAAGTTCCTTGTGACACGGATGATCCAAGATCACCTGCAATGGTTGACAATGCTACGTTAGCAATTGTCAGATCCAATATTTGCAGAAAAGCGATAATCGCCAGAGACAGAATTAGCCACCAGCGTTGGCTGGCTGATAAAGGTTCCATAGCTGTGTGATCCTCAATTGTCATCACTTGCGTTGCTTTTTATGATTTGCTCAATGATTTCATCTATCTCATTATTATTGAATGAAAGGACATCAGTCTGATAAATAACCCTTTGTGGAGTTTTGTCAGCCAGAGTTGTGCCTGCTGTTTCTCTGGTATCAATCGTTACGTGCATAGATAAACCGATTCGCAATGGATTGAGGGCTACTTGTTTCGGATCTAATTCAATGCGTACAGGGAGGCGCTGAACCACTTTAATCCAATTACCTGTCGCATTCTGAGCGGGGAGGATAGAAAAAGCGCTGCCGGTTCCCATATCCATACCCGTAATACGCCCCTGATAAGTAACACTATCGCCATAAAAATCGCTGATTAACTTGACGGACTGCCCCAGACGCATATCAGTGAACTGTACTTCTTTAAAATTTGCCTCAACCCATATCTGGTCAGGGGGGACGATAATCATCAATGGCGTAGATTGATTGATTTGAGATCCAACTTGAACACTGCGGCGTGATACATACCCACTTACTGGAGCGTAGATTTTGGTACGTTGTAAAGACAACCAAGCTTCACGTAAATTGGACGCTGCCTTTTCTATATTTGGCAGCTTGTTTAGTGGCGTTCCCATCACCAAAGCCTGATTGATTTTATACTGCTGCATGGCGACTTTTAAATCTGCCTTAGCAATGTCAACAGCCTTACGAGAGTGATCCAGTTCTTCAACAGCGATGACATTGACCTTACCCAACTTTTCCCGTCGTGTTAGATTACTTTTTAACTTGTCTAAAGTAAGCTGTTTTAATTCTACATTGGCCAGGAGCTTGGGATTACTGAGGATGGTTTCTCGTGTTTCACGCACTGCCTGGGCTAATGCATACTTACTTTTCTCGAAGGTATTCTTAGCGTCAGCACTATCTAATGTTAGTAAAAGGTCACCTTGCTGAACAAAATCGGTATTATCAACATAAATATTTTTCACACTGCCATGGGTTTGAGACATGACTTGGATCTGATTACCGACAACATAGGCGTTATCTGTTGATTGGTAGAAACGTAATACTGTGTACCAGTAAAACATATAAGCTAAACCAGCAAACAAAAAAAGTAATACAACAAAAGAAAGTATTATTTTACGTTTTTTCTTATTATTTTCTTCTTGTGGTTGTTCAGGCATTGTTTCAATTTGGTTATTTCCCATACTCAACTCCGATTCATTGAATGAATAGGCATATCCAAAAACTTATACTGATATGCTACCTCCAGACATCCGTATTTGCCCTATCACAGGCTTACCACTCTCCTCAAATGAGAAACCAACTCAACTAGATATCCCCTATATCACCCTCTTAGCTTTATCGTTTCATATGACTTAAATGAAAACACCGTTCATAGAGTGAATTTCATACTTAGAAATTCTGCCTGCCAACACCTTAAAAATACTCGGAATATTCACTTTATAACTTATTGGCGCGATTGGATTGAATAATCTGGCTGAGGTGTATGAAAGATAATGTTAAGGGAAACTTATGTAATTATGACGGACAGTCATGTATTCCATACCAATTATTTACAAAGGGACGAAATTAGCCAGTTTATTCAAGCAAAATTAAAGCACCATCGTTAGATTTGCGTTTGCAAGAAATTACTTATACGAATTACTTATTTCTTATGCGTATTTGATAAAGATATTCGTTAAACGATGGTAAAAAATATATATTAACTATAAGGATAGATGATATGTTCAACTCGACTGAGTTGTATGAAAAAATAAAGGAAGTAAATGGTGACTCTATAAAATGGTTAATCACAAATAGTAACTTTCTCTATAGCCTTCCAACTGAAGAACAACAAGAATTAAAAACTCACATTATTAGAGATGCATTTAAATATCATTTTGAAAATAATATTTACTACCGTGAACAATGTGAAAAGAAAGGTGTGAAACCCAGTGATATCCAAAGTTATGCGGACTTGATAAATATTCCTGTTATTCCGGTATCCACTTTTAAATCTGAAAATAGCCATCGCCTGTTAAGTAAACCTCTTTCCAGCATTGAGCATGAGATGCGTTCGACAGGTACGAGTGGTATTCCTAGCGTTGCTCGTCGATGCGATGAAACAATGGACTATGCTACGATAGGTCTCTATAACTCATATCGCGATATGCTTAAACTTTCCAGTGGTGCAGGACTTTGTTTATGTCCTTCTACGGAAGAAATTCCTGAAATGGGAATGATAAAAGCATTCAACTGGTTGACTGGATTGCTGGATACCAATCGCTTTATGGTTAAAGAAGAACGTTTTGTTCCAGAAGAAGCTGTTAGTCAATTAAAAGAATGGGAAGGAAAATTCACTCGCCATCTGATAGGTCCCCCGTTTCTTATTCATCGCTTTATCAGCTTCTTAAAAGCCACGAACACTAAACTGGAATTGGATAGTGGAAGTATGGTCATTACACTCGGTGGCTGGAAACGTTTCACTGGTGCCATGATCTCTCGTACCGAGTTTAATCAAGAACTGGAAACTTGGCTGGGCATTCCTGCTAGCCGTAACCGTGATATGTATGGACTTGTTGAAGCCAACTTCCTGGCGATAGAAGATGAGTTCAATCAAAAACATGTACCACCTTATATTCACTTCTCTGTTCGTGATCCGGAAAACTTATCCCGAGAAGTTGCTGATGGTGAGACTGGGCAACTTGTTATTTTCGATCCTATAGCACGTTCAACACCTGGAATGTTGCTGACTGAAGATATGATCTACCTGCGTACTGATAATGATCTGTCAGGCCGTAACTCTCAACGCATGCAATATGTTATGCGAGCACCTTCCGCAACAGAATTCGGCTGTTGTGCCGTTAATTTGGAGAGTCAAATGGCTGATGATGAACAAAGGAATTCGTGCCCTGTTACTCAGTGAGGACTAACTATGTTTAATGAAATTATCACTGATAACTTTTGCAATCCTGATTTGCAGGGAAGCCTAACGAATCCGGATATTCAGCTCAAGTTAGGTAATCCTGTATGTGGAGACAAAGTAAATATTGATTTGTCATTGAGCAAAGATGGACAGATCAATGAAGCTCGATTTCAAGCTTGGGGATGCACGACTTCTTTAGCCATGTCTAATCAGTTTTGCCGTCAGGCCCAAGGAAAGACATTAACAGAGCTAGCGCAATTAAGTACACCAGAGATCGACAAAATGTTAGGCAAGCTGCAGCCTTCACAACGGCATTGCCTGGAGATGTTGCATGCTCTTTTTCAGCAGGTAAGGGGGCATATATGACCATGTCGTACTTTGATTTCAATGCGACAACACCATTGAGTCATAAATCCAAGATGGCAACTCAGGGCATGTTGGATCAATTTGCCAATCCTTCCAGCAGATATCGTTTGAGTCACAACGTTATCAAGTTAATTCATCAGGCAAAAGAGTCTGTAGCTCAGTTAGTGGGAGGCTCTCCCGAAAGGATCATTTTTACTTCCGGTGGCACAGAGAGTAATAACCTAGCCTTGCACAGTGTATTCGGCCAACTCCCAGCTGGCCAATTATCTCGTTATCATGTTATCTGTTCTGCAATTGAGCATTCTTCAATTCTGGAACCTTTACGTTGGTATCAAAAGCAAGGCCTGAACCTTACGATCATTGAACCGAGTAAAACAGGAAGAATAGATCTGGACACATTGTGTAATGCCATCACACCCCAAACTTGTTTCATTACATTGATGGCGATCAACAATGAAACAGGTGTCATTCAACCCTACGATGAGCTTGCTTACAGGTTAAAAGGAAAAGGTATCCATCTTCATTTAGATGCAATACAAGCGGTAGGAAAATGGCCTATCCGCTGCTTTGATGATATCCCATTAACCATCTCTTTTTCGGGGCATAAGTTTTATGCCCCTAAAGGGATCGGTGGGTTGTATTACAGCCAGCAAGTGAAAATCTATCCTTTATTGCATGGTGGTGGACAAGAACAAGGTTTACGTTGTGGTACAGAAAATACATTAGGAATAGCTGGATTAGCTGCCGCCGCAGAAGAAGCTAATGAGGAATTGATACAACGCCTTGACCACTGCCGTGAAATGAGAGTTTACCTACTCACACAATTAGACAAGTTAGGCGTAAATTATCATTTAAATGGTGAAACAAACCCTGAGTATCAGGCCCCATGGACATTAAATATCAGTTTCCCCGGCATTAGGGCGGAAGCGTTAGCAAGTAGATTGGACTTATGTCACGGTATTTCTGTTTCGTTGGGGTCGGCTTGTAGTAATAATTCACAGTCACCTCAGCGTTCACATGTTTTACTTGCGATGAAATCTCCTTATTCCTATATCGATAGTGCATTGAGAATCAGTTTTGGACATGTTACTGAGTGGCAGGCAATTAATGCTCTGGCTAATGCTCTACAACAGGAAACACAGCATTTATTGGCTATTTCAGGAGAACAAAAAATATGATGCTGGAGCATGCACAAACGCTGTTATGCTGTTTAAAACATTATGTTTCACAGCAACCAAATGACATTGTTTACCGCTTCTTACCTTCGGGGGATTCAGATACTGTTACTCTGACCTGGCAAGAACTGGAACAACGTTCCCACCAACTTGCTTGCGCACTCGTTACCGCTGGGCAACAGGAAAAAGCAGTTATTCTAATGTACCCTCCTGGCCTGGATTTTATTATAGGGCTGGTAGCCTGTTTTAAAGCTGGGGCCATTGCTGTTCCATCTAATGTGGTTCGAGGAAGCCGTCATCTACAACGACTAAAGCAGATCTTGAATGACTCAGAAGCTAAAGTGATACTTACCACTTCAGAGTTAAACAAAACCTTGTCACATGAATTCCCGAATCAAAAGATCATGTATTACTCAGAAAATCAGATGATAGATGAGGTAAACCAGCTTCCCTCAATCTCTCCAGATCAATTGGCTTTCCTACAATATACCTCTGGTTCTACTGATGCTCCCAAGGGAGTGATGGTTACTCACAATAACTTAGTTCATAATTTGCGGGCGATTAATAATACTTTTGGTTTGCATGAAAGATTAGTTATTGGAGGCTGGATACCACAGTTTCATGATATGGGGTTGGTAGGTCATATTCTACTGACTGTGGCTCTGGGTGGGCAATATAACTTCATGCCACCTCTATCATTTATTCAGAAACCATTACGTTGGTTACAGTTGATGCATGATTATGGCGCAGAATTCTGTAGTGCTCCCAATTTTGCTTACGACCTTTGTGCTGATCAAGACTGCACTGGCCTCAATCTGGAATTGTCCCGCTGGCGTTGGGCTGGTAATGGTGCAGAACCAGTTAGAAATGAAACTTTGATGCGTTTTTATCAGGCAGTTAAAGAATATGGGTTTGCTTATCAAAGCCAAATACCTTGTTACGGTTTGGCTGAAGCAACACTGGTAGTCAGTTCATCCACCAGTGAAGCTCTTCCATTTAGTTTAACGATTTGTAGCAGCAGCCTGGAGCAGGGAAAACTTGCCTTACAACCTGATGGAGTTGTAATACAAGCTAGTGGTCAAGTTGCACCTGATCATCGAGTCGTGATTGTTAACCCAGACGAAAAAACATTATGTCAACCCGATGAAATTGGTGAGATTTGGGTTCAAGGCCCAAGCATTTCTGTAGGGTATTGGAATAATCCGGAACAAACTCAACAAAACCTTATGGCCTATACGACCACTGGTGAAGGACCTTTTCTCCGTACTGGTGATCTCGGTTGTCTGTATGAACATCATTTATTTATCACAGGGCGTTTGAAGGATCTGATTATTATCCGTGGGCGGAATATTTATCCACAAGACATTGAACACATAGCCACTATGCAGTCCACAGCGTTTCGTCCAGGCAAGGCAATTGCTTTTGAACTGGAACAACAGGTGGTTGTCGTCATAGAGCTACAGAAAAATGTGGAGCAGGAAAATAATTTCAGAGAATTGAGGCGAAATGTAATCCGGGCACTCAATGCAACATTCGATATCAATATCGCTGACTTAGTATTCATTCAAGTCAATAAATTACCTACAACTAGCAGTGGAAAAGTACAACGAAGACTCTGTCGTTCACTCTATTTACAAGGCAAATTACATCTGGCCAATGCACCGTCTACCACTGAAACTCAAGGAGCATATATGACTGAGCAGGAATTAAAAGATTGGCTGATCGAATATTTAACACCCTATTTCCAACGCTATGAAATTCCTATCAGTGAACACGTCTCCTTCGATAGTCTTGGCCTGGATTCTGTGAGCAGAGTGACACTGATTAGTCAGTTAGAAAAAGTATTGCAGCAAAAACTGGACCCTATTCTTGGCTACGAATACCCCACTATACACGCTTTGTCTGGGCATATACTGCAATTGGAGCAGAGGCCATGAAAATCGATTGTTTAATTGTTGGTGCTGGGCAAGCGGGGCTGACACTGGCGGTTACTCTGAAGAAAAAAAAAATCAATACATTGATTCTGGAGCGAGACTTACGTATCGGGGATGTTTGGCGTAGGCGTCCTGATAATATGCTGTTATTT
Source organism: Xenorhabdus yunnanensis (assembly GCF_028598805.1). Taxonomy (GTDB): domain Bacteria; phylum Pseudomonadota; class Gammaproteobacteria; order Enterobacterales; family Enterobacteriaceae; genus Xenorhabdus; species Xenorhabdus yunnanensis. Next base: position 61,565 of record NZ_JAQRFI010000012.1, read on the forward strand.
ACTTCTCGTATGATGAGTCAACTGCCTGATTTTTCTTTGCCGGGTGCTTCAGATGGTTATCCAACTAAGGATGAGATAGCAGATTATCTAGAACGTTATGCACATTATCACAATCTAAATGTATTAACGGGAACGCAAGTTATTAGTGTTAAACATCAAGATGGGTTGTTTACGCTGACTACGGAAAAAGGGGAGCAGTTCTCTGCTCCTTGTTTAATTAACGCCACTGGTGCTAATCAAGTCCCCATTATTCCTGAGATGGCGAGCGATCTATCCCCTTCAATACAGCAATTGACTGCTGACCGTTATCAGAACCCTGGGCAATTTCAGGCAGGGTCTCGGATTGCTGTCATAGGTGATGGTGCTAGTGGTCGACAGATATCAAGAGAACTTTCTTCCCTTATGCAGGTCACTCTATTTTGCGGCTCTCCTCGTCCTCTCGTGCCAAATAGAGTTCTAGGGAAGGATCTATTCTGGTGGCTACATAAATCAAAGATACTGTATGCAGATACTTCGAGCCTGATCGGTAAAATAATGCAACGACGTAATCCACTTCCATGTGGTGAACTTACTAACCAACGTCTATCTGGGCTTAATGTGCAGGTAGCACAAAAATTAGTAAAAGCTGAACATGAAACACTATATGACCAACAAGGAAAAAAATACCAGATTGATGGACTGATTTGGTGTGTGGGATACAAGGACGCAACTGATTGGTTGACCTTACCTGATGTTAGTGATTCACAAGGTTTTGTCTGCGAGAGTGGCAATATAAACGGAGGAAAAACAACCTATCCGGGGCTGTTTATCATAGGCAGAAAATGGCTCAGCAGTCGCAGCTCTGAACTGTTACTGGGGGCTGCCAGAGATGCACAACGAGTTGCGCAGTGGGTAGAACAAAAGCTGAGGGCTTAGCTACGTTCAATATACATAGAGTTGAGAGACAGTAGCACTTTCAAGTAATAACTGTAATTCCATTACATAATGAATAAATCTGCTCTCTACCCTGAAAATAACTCATTGAGTAAGTGATTTTCAAGAACACAGATAACACGATATTCACCACTATGATGTTCACCACGATAGTGAAGTGACTGGGGGAGTCTGCATTGCTAACAAAAAAGATAACTTGAAAGATAAAAGGCTTACATATGATCCATCTTGACAGAGGATATTGATGAAAATGAATCAACGAGAAGATAACGTAAGTATATTAGCTGGTAATTCAAGGGATTATTATAATAACGATGGTGAAATAATTGTTGAAGCTCAATTGAAAGCCTTTGAGGCGGTTCTGTCGCGTTAAGCGGTGAATGGATAATATGTCGCTTTTTTATTAAGTTATTCGCCTATGTCCCTTATCCTAAATGTGTTCAAACGCCTGCATTATCCTGTTGATATCATCGCTCAGTGTTGGGAAAAAGTCATCTTTGTTATATTAAGGGGTGGCCTAAGCGGGGATGAAATCAGGCAAGAGATACTGGATAGCTCCGTTGTTGGTGTTCAATCTCTACAACGGAGCTATTTCTTAATTTTTCACTGCTAATTGATACGCCTTAGTGTCACATTTTTGTGTTTCCGGGCACTGTTTGCAGCCCCCGCTGAGGCAGGAGGATGCGTCCACTTCCTCCAGTTTACCCATAATGACAAGCTGCTTAAGCATGGCTTCTACCATTGGCAGCGGTGCTGAAAACTGATGGCTCAATGACCTTGCATCGGTACGTCCATTGAGGGCAACAGCATCTCTGATTTTCAGCAGATTAATCATTTATGGCTCCGACTAGTGGCAACTGCCCTTTGAACATTCGCAACTACGGTCAGTAGTGTTATTGAACGTGATGGTAACTCTGCTGCGTGCACGGCGTAAGCCAATAAAGACCAATATGTTAAACAGAATCACGACCGAGATTGTTATCAAGCTACTTTGTGGATGAGCTGAAAACGTTGTGATTTGATAAAACAGCGCTGACAGAGAATAAGCGACGTTCAATCCCCACAGAATGGAGAATGTCATCCAGCCACGGCTGGTTTCGCGGGCAATGGCTCCCATGACGGAAACGCAAGGCACATACAGCAGCACGAAAATCAGGTAACTGTAAGCGGAAATAGCAGAGCCGAATCTGGCACTCATGGTTCCCATTGAACCGCGATCCATATCGCCGTCACCTTTGCTGGCTTCAATCGGGTTAGAGAGTGCACTCAGAGTGAAGGTTTCTTTCAGGCTATCCCAAGTTTCCGCTACAGAGCCTTTTAATTCATCCAATAAATTAAATTCATCTGGATTGAATGGCTCTTGAGTAATGTTTTCTGCGGTATATAGGGTATTCAGGGTTCCTACAACCACTTCTTTTGCCATCGCGCCAGTGATAAGTCCGACAGTGGCTTGCCAGTTATCAGAATGCACACCAATGGGTTGCAATACAGGTGTGAGTACTTTACTGACGGAAGCTAATGCTGATTCGTTGATATTGTCCACGGTCTTACCGGAGAAGGAGAAACTGTTCAGGGCACCAATCAGCATACTCGCCGCGACAATCACTTTACCCGCACGTATCACAAAACCTTTCAGCCTCTGCCATGTCTGGAGCAGCAGAGTTTTGGCATGAGGAACGTGATAGACCGGCAGTTCCATCACAAATGGCGATGCTTCACCACGCATTAGCGTGTATTTGAGCAGCAGACCCGTCAGGATGGCGACGACAATTCCCAGTATATACAGGGAGAAAACAATGCTTGCCCCACTTTTTCCGAAGAAAGCCGCAGCAAAGACGGCAAAGATCGCCAATCTTGCCCCGCAGGACATAAATGGTGCCATCATGATGGTAATCAAACGTTCACGAGGGGCATCCAGTGTTCTTGCTCCCATCACGGCAGGCACGTTACAACCAAAGCCAACAATCAAGGGCACAAAGGATTTCCCCGGCAATCCCATTGCTTGCATCAGCCTGTCCATGACAAACGCCGCTCGTGCCATATAGCCGGAGTCTTCCAGAAAGGAGAGGAACAGGTACATCATGCCAATTTGGGGAACCAGCGGCAGTACTGTGTTGATGCCGCCACCAATTCCCTGAGCAAGGAACACCGTCAACCAATTCGGGAAATGGAGAGTATGACCAAGCCATTGCATCCCATCGATGAAAATGGCGGCGGAAGCGCCGTCGAAGATTGGCTGTAAGGCTCCCCCAATATTAATGGCCAGCACAAACATCAGGTACATGGCAAACAGGAAAATAGGTACACCTAACCAGCGGTTCAGGATAACGGTATCTAACGCTTGGGTCAGTTTATTTGGTGTGGCCGCACGGGTATCAATGACAGACAGACAAATTTCACTGATTGTCTGATAGCGCGAGCCTGCAATGATGAGATCGGGTTCTTCAATTTGTTGTTTTTGCAAGCGTCCGTTGCTTTCCGCCAGTTGCGCGTGAGTCAGGCCGGATACCTCACGGCTGTAAATATCTCCTTCCAACACTTGCAAAGTCAGCCAGCGACGCTGTTGTGGTGTGAATTTCTCTGTGATCTGGCTGGAAAGGTGGGAAATCTCCTGCAATAACGTATCAGGATAATCAACCTGAACAGGGGGGGACTTCTGTGAAGTATTTTGTGGGTAATTATCGATGGTATTTTTTAGTGCATCTATTCCTGTGGCACGGGTTGAAACCAGCGGGATGACCGGACAGCCGAGACGCTTCTCCAGTGCCGGAATATCAATATTGATGCGTTGACTTTGGGCAATATCCAGCATGTTCAGTGCAATGATGCAGGGAATGCCCAGTTCAATCAATTGCAGTGAGAGATAAAGATTACGCTCCAGATTCGATGCATCAACAACATTGATCAACATATCGGCTTCACCACCCAGAATGTAGTGGCAGGCAATTTGTTCATCAATGGAGGTTTGCTCAGAAATAGTGGTGAGCGAATAAGTACCAGGGAGGTCGACAAGCTCGACTTGATGGTCATGGGTGGTAAAGTAGCCTGTTTTGCGTTCTACCGTAACGCCCGCCCAGTTTCCTACTCGTTGTCGGGAGCCTGTAAGCTGGTTAAAAAGCGTCGTTTTGCCGGCATTGGGATTACCAATCAGGCCTATAGTTAATTGTTTCATTATACTTTCTGCCAATCAGGAAGCGACTTCCGTACTCTAGTTATACCTTGGTACTTTGTTTATACGTTCGTACTTTGGTTATAAAAATGCATGGGTGATGGTTATTCTGAACCACCTTGACTTCGGGTTTTACGAGTTCTGATCTTCATTTAACATGAGAAATGCCAAGTCTTGCTTACGAAGGGTAAGGTTAACTCTGCGTGTTTCGATTTGTATTGGATCGCCTAATGGAGCAAAGCGAATAACCTGAAATGTTGAGCCGGGTAACATGCCGAGTGACAATAATTTTTGCCGATAAGCGGGGTTAATCTCTGGAGAAAATCCCAGAATTTTATATCTACGTTCTGGAATAAGAACCATATAACTCTCCATTTGAATTGAAAAAATAAGTGATTATGAGAATTATTATCCTCAATAAAGGGAAATTCACAAGAAAAAAATTCGGTAATTACTCTGAGTTCTAATTGTTAATGATAATAATACGCAACTGCGATACGGATTATTTATACTGAATAATGCAGGAATAAATTGATATTAATCAAATTAATGGTGGCTTTATTGGAAATAAATCGCTATCAGAATTGTTTAATATTCGGAAAATTTTCTTGAATTGATAAGCCCTGATAATAAACAGGGCTTGTTGGTTTTCATTAACCTTTGGGAGGATAACGTAATTCACTCAATGGTACTTGTACACGCTCATCATCTTGATGTTGGCTCCAGGCGTCTGAGTCGTACACCCACCATTTCTCAATTTCCAACTCATAGAAACGGCGTATGGCATGGCCTTGATAGTCACTGATGGGACGAGATTTTTTCTTTCTGATAGCGGGATCAGGGTAAGTTTTTAAGAAAAAGTAGTCATAGGTTTCTTTTATTTGATCATCGGGGACTTGGCGGGCACAACCAACAAATTGAGCACCAGCCAGATCCAGCGATGAATCAGGCATAACCCGACTACTGTAGATTGTACCGCTGACACTGGGGTTGATACACAATTCTTGCGAATGTCGGGTATCTCGTTTTGAATACCAGATCAGTGTCAGTGGATTGTATTTCGGAATATAAAACATCGTCGATGACCAGACTGAGTCTGCATCTGGATCATGAGTGGAAAGACTGAAAAAACGGATATTGCTGAGTAGATCAAAACTGCTTTGGACATATTTGTTCATGTTTTTTTCCTCAACAGTGTGAATGCGTTCTTTGTACCAACATCTGCAAATTGAAGCCATGGGTATAAGAACTTTTGGATTTAATGAATAGTTTATATTTTTATATTATTCAATAAATCCCCATTATTATGAGATTTATTGCGAAACGAAGTATACGAATTATTTATGGAAAGATGCAGGTGTCATCACTTGTTCAAATTTATAACGTCAGCAATAAATAGAATTATTACTATGAAAGTAATGGGTTTTTTATGGTGGAAGCTAAAAAAATTTTATTTCTATCCATGTTTTATTTCTTTTCATGTAATAGTTTATTTAAATTAAAAATATATTTAGTGATTTTAAATAATTAAAACTGTAATGAATTTTATGCTTCTCATAAGGCAGTAGTTACAACAATAAATGGTAACAATAATGTATAGTAATAATAATAGATAGTAATAATAATAGATAGTAACAAAAATGGATAGTAATAATAATGTCACGTATTTTGAAAGAACACAGAAAAGATCCTGAGCTGGCTCAATTGAGCCAGCTCAGGAAATCATTTACATAAACAAACGTTTTTACTAATTAACGTTTTTTATTAAAAGCAGCAGCCAGTGCATCACTCATGGCGCTGTTGGCTAAAGATGCAGAACCTGAACGCGAATTATGGCGGTTTCTGCCATTGCCGTTGCGATTATTGCGACCCTGATCATGGCGATCCTGACGGTTGTCACCTTGAGTCCGGCGTGCCTGAGTTTCACCCGGTTGCTCATCAAGACGCATGGTTAGTGCAATACGTTTGCGGTTAAGGTCAACATCCATCACTTTCACTTTCACGATGTCGCCTGTTTTGACCACAGTGTGTGGGTTCTCTACAAAACGATCGGACAGTGAGGAAATATGAACCAAACCATCCTGATGGACACCAATGTCCACGAATGCACCGAAATTAGTCACGTTAGTCACGGTGCCTTCCAGAATCATACCCGTTTGCAGGTCTTTCATGGTTTCAACACCATCGGCAAATGTGGCCGTCTTGAATTCAGGGCGTGGATCGCGACCCGGTTTTTCCAGCTCTTTCAGAATATCGGTGACGGTCGGGATACCGAATTTTTCTGTTGTGAAATCCTGAGCATTCAAATTACGCAGGGTAGCAGGATTGCCCATCAAGTCAGGCAGGGCCTGCTCGATTGCTGTCAGGATTTTCTCAACCACAGGATAGGTTTCCGGGTGAACCGTTGAAGCATCCAGCGGGTTATCACCCTGATTGATACGCAGGAAGCCAGCACATTGCAGGAAGGCTTTCGGCCCCAGACGATGGACTTTCAGCAGTTCGTCACGGTTATTGAAACGGCCGTTTTCATCACGCCAGTTAACAACATTTTGGGCAACGGCACGGCTCAGGCCTGCAACGCGGGTCAGCAAGGCGACAGAAGCTGTGTTCAGGTCAACACCGACGCCGTTTACACAGTCTTCAACCACGTTGTCCAGTTTTTTGGCAAGCTGGATCTGACTAACATCATGCTGGTATTGACCAACACCGATAGATTTTGGTTCGATTTTCACCAGCTCAGCCAGTGGATCTTGCAGGCGGCGAGCGATGGAAACAGCTCCACGCAGGGAGACATCCAGATCAGGGAATTCTTGTGCAGCCAATTCAGAAGCGGAGTAAACGGAGGCTCCTGCCTCGCTGACGATGACTTTCTGTGCCGTGACGTCAGGATACTGTTTCTGGATATTAGCGAAGAAACGTTCTGTTTCACGGGATGCAGTACCATTACCAATGGCGACTAATTCCACCTGATGTTTGGTGCACAGAGCTGCGACGGTTGCAGCTGCTTTGTTTTCCTGCCCGGTGTGCGGATAAATGGTATCGGTGGCAATCAGTTTGCCAGTTGCATCAACAACGGCGACTTTTACCCCGGTACGCAAGCCCGGGTCCAGTCCCATTGTTGCGCGCATACCGGCAGGCGCAGCCATCAGCAGATCATGCAGGTTACGGGCGAATACGTTGATGGCTTCATCTTCGGCTTTCTCGCGCAGTGTGCCCATCAGTTCGGTTTCCAGATGCAGCAGCACTTTGATGCGCCATGTCCAGTTCACCACGGCTTTGCGCCAGTTGTCAGCAGGTGCATTGTTCAGGCGCAGGTTAAGGTGATCGGTAATAATTTGCTCGCAATAGCTCTCTTTTGGGGCTTCCTCAAACTGAGGGTCGGCATTCAAAGACAGTTGCAGGATACCTTCATTGCGTCCACGGAACATGGCAAGAGCACGGTGGGAGGGAACAGCTGCGATAGCTTCGTGGTGATCGAAATAATCGCTGAACTTGGCACCTTCTTCTTCTTTGCCTTCGACAACTTTGGCGACCAGATGGGCATTTTTCCATAGATATTCACGCACTTTCGCCAGCAAAGTCGCATCTTCGGCGAAACGCTCCATCAGGATATAACGTGCGCCATCCAATGCCGCTTTGGTATCAGCAACACCTTTGTCTGCATCAACATAGGCCGCCGCCGCCAGTTCAGGCTCTTGTTGCGGATCTTGCCACAGCAGATCAGCCAGAGGTTCCAATCCGGCTTCAATAGCTGTTTGTCCGCGGGTACGGCGTTTAGGTTTATAAGGTAGATACAGGTCTTCCAATTCGGTTTTGCTTTGCGTGGCATTAATCGCTTCTGCAAGCTCAACGGTTAACTTTCCCTGCTCCTCAATCGATTTCAGAATAGTCTGACGGCGGTTGGACAGTTCGCGCAGATAACCGAGGCGGCTTTCGAGCTGGCGGAGCTGCGTGTCATCCAGACCACCGGTGGCCTCTTTACGGTAACGGGCGATAAAGGGAACCGTATTTCCCTCATCGAGCAGAGTAATGGCGGCTAGGACTTGCTGTGGTTGAGCCTGTAGCTCACCGGCAATGATTCGACTTAAAGATTCATTCATGGTCTGTTTTTCTTCAACTTTCTTGGCGTCTGTAGACATCCTGAGACATCATCAGACAGAGCCGGATAAAATCAAATTTCACCTGAAACAATATCGGCATGGTTCAAACTGGCTCCATTTATACGTGCTGAGAGCGATAATTTCCAGTTTAGCGCGATATTTCGGTCATGTTGCGACAGAATTCATCGAATATCTTCTGGATTAAGATCGAATGTCTTCTGGATTAAGATATAGTATTTCGCCATTAATCATCTTTTCTCAAGTGAGTTTTTTATGGCCAAGAGTAACTATATTACCCGAGAAGGTTGGCATTCGCTTGATCAGGAACTGAAATATCTCTGGAAAATTGAACGCCCTAAAGTCACTCAGTCTGTTTCAGATGCTGCTGCGTTAGGGGATCGTTCAGAGAATGCAGAGTACATTTATGGTAAAAAAAGATTAAGAGAAATTGACCGTCGTGTGCGCTTTTTGTCCAAGCGTCTGGATGTATTGCAAATTGTCGATCCTGATCCGCGACAAGAAGGAAAAGTCTTTTTTGGGGCATGGGTAAAAGTTGAAAACGAGAAAGAAGAAGAACACATTTTTCGTTTGGTGGGGCCGGATGAGTTCGATCCTGCCAAGAAGTGGATTTCCATTGATTCTCCGGTGGCAAGGGCGCTGCTTGGTAAGCAGATTGATGATGAAGTCACGGTGATGACACCTAATGGCATGGCAACTTACTGGATACTGGAAATTGATTACCAGCCTTTGACATAAGTTACAGTGATTGCGGAGCGGAAATAGGAAGAACGCGAATAGAGATAACAATAATTGGGAGAACAAGAATAGAAAACCTAAACATAAGCAATAGTTGCCAATGCCGTGAGTGGCCTTAAAATACACGCGGCTAGTCTCTATTGAAGTATGGGTTTTCTGTGAAGGTAATGGATGTTACGGGCATGGAGCATCCTGGGAGCTGAAACATGCAAGAGAGTTATAAGATCCTTGTTGTTGATGATGATATGCGCTTGCGGGCGTTGTTGGAACGCTATTTGTCCGAACAGGGATTTCAAGTGCGTAGCGCAGCAAATGCAGAACAGATGGATCGTTTATTGACCAGAGAATCCATTCAATTGATTGTCCTGGATTTAATGTTGCCGGGCGAAGATGGGTTGTCTATTTGTCGAAGGTTGAGAAGTCAACATAACTCGATTCCGATTATTATGGTGTCCGCGAAAGGAGAAGAGGTTGATCGGATTGTTGGTCTTGAAATTGGCGCTGATGATTATCTTGCCAAGCCTTTTAACCCGCGTGAATTATTGGCACGCATGCGTGCTGTCTTGCGGCGACAGACACATGAATTGCCGGGAGCGCCGGCATCAGATGATGCGGTGATTAATTTCGGGAAATTTAAACTTGATCTCGGAACACGTGAAATGTTTCACCAAGATGAGTTGTTGCCTTTGACCAGTGGGGAGTTTTCCGTGCTGAAAGTGTTGGTTTCTCATCCTCGGGAGCCATTATCACGGGATAAATTGATGAGCTTGGCTCGGGGACGAGAATATGGCGCAATGGAGCGTTCCATTGATGTACAGGTTTCCCGCCTGCGTCGCCTGATTGAAGAAGATCCTGCCCATCCGCGTTATATCCAGACGGTTTGGGGATTGGGATACGTTTTTGTCCCTGATGGAAGCAAGGTATGAAAAAGCCTTGGGTTTCCTATGTCCTGTACCTGATGCTGGGCAGCCTGCTGTTCAGCTCTCTGATCACCTTATTGCTGGTGATGTTCGAAAGACTCTCTTTCAGCGTGATATTTCCTTATCTCTTTATAAGTATCTTTGTGGTGGGACTATCATTATTCGCGGTGTTCCGGCGGTATTTCGCTATCTCAAAACGCACATTGAAAGCCATGCAAAAAGCAGTCATTGACATGGAAAAAGGAAGAAAAGTATCTCCGTTGCCTGAAAAGGGAACTCCCGCCATCCGTTCCGTTATTAGAGCACTCAACCAATTGTCGGTAGCGCTGAAATCACAGGAAAATGATCGGATGATACTGATGGCTGGAGTGAGTCATGATTTGCGCACTCCGCTTACTCGTATTCGTCTGGCGATGGAAATGATGGAAGGAAAAGATGATTTTCTGACAGAATCTATCCATCGGGATATTGAAGAATGCAATATCATGATTGATCAGTTCATTGATTATCAGCGGGCGGGGCAGGATATGCCATTCACATGCTGTGAATTGAATGAGCTGCTTGAAGAAGTGATTGAGGCAGAACAACGTTGTATGTCAAATGTAGACAATATGACAGATAGAGATATCGAGAATCGCTTATCTAAAGATCCGATTTTTATTTTAGCTCATCCCCTTTCCATCAAGCGTGTATTGGTCAATATGTTCACTAATGCCCGGCGTTATGGCAATGGATGGATTCGAATCAGTAGCGGCTCAACAAAAAAATTTGGCTGGTTTCAGGTTGAGGATAACGGCACTGGAATAACGAAAGAAGAAGCCACGATTTTGTTCCAGCCCTTTAAGCAAGGAATTCGGGCTAGCGGCATCTGTAGTAATGGTGGAGTGAGTAATGGTGGAGTGAGTAATGGTGGAGTGAGTAATGGTGGCGTGGGGTTGGGGCTTGCGATCATCCACCGGATCATTTGTATCCACGGTGGGAGTATTCAGGTGGGAAGCAGTGAAAAAGCGGGGCTATCCATTCGCGTATATATTCCATTGAGTGCAGCATTGAGTACGTCATTGAAAATGCAAAAATTGAAAGTGCAAAATAAGGTCTTGCCGAAACGTTCTGTCATAAAAATGTCATAATTCATACATTGTATTGTCATTGAATTCACTTACTTTCCTTCATGATTCATTTTTTAACCTAAAAATCAAATTGTCAGCCATGCTTGGCATTTATTTTTAATTAATGATGCGTATCCCAGTAGGAGGGAGTATGAAATCAATGCGTACCACCGTGGCGAGCATCATGGTCGCTGTATTTGCCATGACATCCCTGTCTTCAGTTGCTGCCACCAGCTTGACGGGGGCAGGTGCGACATTTCCAGCACCGATATATACCAAGTGGGCAGATTCTTATCAGAAAGAAACTGGCAATAAAATCAATTATCAAGGCATCGGTTCTTCTGGTGGTGTAAAACAGATTATTGCCAATACTGTTGATTTTGGCGCATCTGATGCCCCTCTTGCTGATGAAAAATTGGCGGCTGATGGACTATTTCAGTTCCCGACGGTAATCGGTGGTATTGTGCTGGTGGTGAACATTTCCGGTGTTAAATCTGGTCAGTTAGTTCTGGATGGTAAAACCCTTGGTGACATTTATCTGGGGAATATCAAGAAATGGAATGACCCCGAGATTGCAAAACTGAACCCAAATATCAAACTGCCGGATCAAAACATTGCCGTGGTTCGTCGTGCCGATGGATCAGGGACTTCCTACGTTTTCACGAGTTATTTATCTAAAGTTAACAACGATTGGAAACAAAAAGTCGGGGCAGGCACGACCGTCAAATGGCCAACCGGGTTAGGCGGTAAAGGCAATGATGGGATTGCGGCGTTTGTTCAGCGTCTGCCCGGCTCAATTGGTTATGTTGAATATGCCTATGCAAAGCAGAATAACCTTGCTTATACCAAATTAGTTTCAGCGGATGGTGCAATAGTAGCGCCTACCGCAGAAAACTTCAGTGCAGCGGCCAAAGGTGCAGATTGGAGCAGTAGCTTTGCTCAGGATCTGACAAACCAAAAAGGCGATAATGCGTGGCCAATGACTTCCACCACATTCATTCTCATCCACAAACAACAGGCAAATGCTGCGAATGGTACTGAAGTTCTGAAATTCTTCGATTGGGCTTATGAAAAAGGCAAAAAACAGGCGCAAGATCTGGATTATGCCGCTCTGCCGAAAGAAGTGATCAGCCAGGTACATGCAGCATGGAAGAGCAACATCAAAGATAGCAGTGGCAAACCGCTATATTGAACTTATGGATTGAGAATTGATGGCCTGTCTATCACCGCTGTGAATCGGCGATTATAAAATCTCCCCCTTTACCAAGGGGGAAATAACCCAAAATGAGAATTAAGCGTATGGCCGAACGTAAAACGGCACTGAAAGCACCGAGTAAAAATGGCGACATTATCTTCAGCGCTCTGGTTAGATTGGCGGCGTTGCTGACTTTGTTCCTGCTGGGAGGCATTATCATTTCGCTGATCATTGCTTCTTGGCCGAGTATACAAACATTTGGTTTTGCTTTCTTGTGGAACAAAGATTGGGATGCGCCTGCGGACGTGTTTGGTGCATTGGTGCCGATTTATGGCACATTGATGACTTCATTAATTGCCTTGATTATTGCGGTTCCGGTGAGTTTTGGCATTGCCCTGTTTCTGACGGAATTGTCTCCGAATTGGTTGAAACGTCCGTTGGGCGTGGCTATTGAGCTATTGGCAGCGATCCCCAGTATCGTTTATGGCATGTGGGGGCTGTTTGTTTTTGCTCCATTATTTGCCACGTATTTCCAGCAACCCGTCGGTAATGTGCTCTCGAGCCTTCCCATCGTGGGAGAGTTGTTCTCCGGCCCAGCCTTTGGTATTGGCATTCTGACGGCAGGTGTCATTCTTGCCATCATGATTATTCCTTATATCGCTTCTGTAATGCGTGATGTGTTTGAACAAACCCCCGTGATGATGAAAGAGTCTGCCTATGGTATCGGTTGTACAACATGGGAAGTGATTTGGCATATCGTCTTGCCTTATACCAAGAATGGTGTGATTGGTGGCGTAATGTTGGGTCTTGGTCGGGCATTGGGAGAAACAATGGCTGTCACCTTTATTATTGGTAATACCTACCAATTGGATAGCTTGTCTCTGTACATGCCGGGGAACAGTATCACCTCCGCGTTGGCGAATGAATTTGCTGAGGCTGAATCTGGCTTGCATACCGCCGCATTGATGGAACTGGGGCTGATTTTGTTTGTAATCACCTTTATTGTGTTGGCGTTGTCGAAGTTGATGATTCTGCGTCTGGCAAAAAATGAGGGGCGCTGAGATGACAACCATCAATAAGCAACCATCACGTTTAGTTGGTGGAGTTAGCGAAGCGGACATGAAAAGCCGCCGCCGCATGCAATCATGGCGTCGCCAGAAAAATCGGTTGGCCCTGATGTTATCCATGGCGACGATGGCATTCGGTTTATTCTGGCTGAGTTGGATTTTAATCTCCACCGTGACTAAAGGCATCGATGGTATGTCTTTGGCGTTGTTTACTGAAATGACGCCACCACCCAATACAGAAGGCGGAGGGCTGGCAAACGCCATTGTTGGTAGTGGCTTGCTGATCTTCTGGGCGACGGTATTTGGTACGCCGTTAGGGATTATGGCGGGGATTTATCTGGCGGAATATGGTCGCCGTTCATGGCTGGCAGAAATTATTCGCTTTATAAATGACATCCTGCTTTCAGCACCTTCGATTGTTGTCGGGTTGTTTGTCTACACGGTTGTGGTAGCGAAAGTGCAACACTTTTCCGGTTGGGCAGGGGTAATTGCTCTGGCGTTGTTGCAGATCCCCATTGTTATTCGTACGACGGAGAACATGCTGAAACTGGTGCCGGATAACCTGCGCGAAGCTGCTTATGCACTGGGAACACCAAAATGGAAAATGATCTCAGCCATTACGTTGAAGGCGTCGGTATCAGGCATTATTACCGGGGTATTGCTGGCGATTGCCCGTATCGCAGGTGAAACGGCTCCACTGCTGTTCACTTCGCTTTCCAATCAGTTCTGGAGCACCGATCTCAGCCAGCCGATTGCAAATTTACCTGTCACTATTTTCAAGTTTGCCATGAGTCCATTTGCTGACTGGCAACAGCTGGCATGGGCGGGCGTATTGCTGATCACTCTGTGCGTCCTGTTGATTAACATTGTGGCGCGTGCGCTGTTTGCGAAGAAAAAGCACTAATATTTTTTCAAACCTGCATTTTTAACATGCCATCCCTCGATCCTTGATGAAATATTCGATGGAATAAAAGCATGAAAGGTATAAAAGAGATAAATACTGATGAACAAGTCTAATGACATCGCAGTCAATAAAGTTTCAGTAAACAAAATAACAGTAGATAAGATAGCAGTAGACAAAATAGCAGGAAGCAAAATTCAGGTACGTGATCTTAACTTCTATTATGGCAAATTTCATGCGCTGAAAAATATTACGCTGGATATCGCACAAAATAAGGTAACAGCATTCATCGGGCCATCGGGTTGTGGTAAGTCCACCTTGCTGCGTACTTTCAACAAAATGTATGAATTGTACGGTGAACAGAGAGCTGAAGGTGAAATTATTCTGGATGGCACTAATGTTCTGACGGACAAACAAGATATTGCCTTGCTGCGCGCTAAGGTTGGGATGGTCTTCCAGAAGCCGACACCATTCCCGATGTCCATTTACGACAATATTGCTTTCGGGGTGCGCCTGTTTGAAAAATTGCCCCGGGCAGAGATGGACGAACGTGTCCAATGGGCGTTGACAAAAGCGGCACTATGGAATGAAACCAAAGATAAATTGCACCAGAGCGGATATAGCCTTTCCGGTGGTCAACAACAACGTCTGTGCATAGCCCGTGGTATTGCTATTCGTCCGGAGGTCTTGTTGCTGGATGAACCCTGTTCGGCACTTGATCCAATCTCTACAGGGCGCATTGAAGAATTGATCAGCGAGTTGAAATCGGAATATACCGTAGTGATTGTTACTCACAACATGCAGCAGGCGGCTCGTTGTTCTGATTACACGGCATTTATGTACCTTGGTGAACTGATTGAATTCAGCGATACCGATAGATTATTCACCACACCGAAAATGAAACAGACCGAAGATTACATTACGGGCCGCTACGGTTGATATGGGGATAGCATAAGATGGACAATCTGAATCTCAGCAAACACATCTCTGGTCAGTTCACGGCTGAACTGGAGCATATTCGTACAGAATTGATGACAATGGGTGGGCTGGTGGAAGAACAGCTCAGTAAAGCAATTCTGGCGATGCACAACCAAGATGAAGTGTTGGCACGGCAAGTGATTGAAGATGATCAAAAGGTCAATATGATGGAAGTGGCGATTGATGAGGCTTGTGTCCGCATCATCGCAAAGCGCCAGCCGACAGCCAGCGACCTGCGTCTGATCATGGTTATTTCAAAAACCATTGCTGAACTGGAGCGAATTGGTGATGTTGCTAATAAGATCTGTCAGACCGCGCTTGAAAAGTTTTCACATCAACATCAATTCTTGCTGGTCAGTTTGGAAGCACTGGGGCGCCATACTATCCAAATGTTGCACGATGTGCTGGATGCTTTTGCTCGGATGGATTTGGAAGAGGCTATCCGTATCTATCGTGAAGACAAAAAAGTTGATCAGGAATATGAAAGCATTGTCCGTCAGCTAATGACTTACATGATGGAAGATCCCAGAACGATTCCGAATATTATGACGGCTCTTTTTTGTGCTCGTTCTATTGAGCGCATTGGTGACCGTTGCCAGAATATTTGTGAATTTATTTTCTATTATGTCAAAGGACAGGATTTCCGCCATGTTGGCGGTGATAAGCTGGAAAAATTGCTTACCCAAAAAGAATAATTTTTTAATCACCTGAAACGCTGGTGTTTTTTCTCCAGCGTTTTCTTTTTTATATTCCATATAATTATAAATATAGCATTTTATATTATTTCATGTGCTATATCGAAATTGATAGCTTTTGTTGGTCATATAAAAATTAATAATCAACAGGGGTGTACAATGAAAATTCGCAATAAATCTCGCGTAACGGTGACGGCTTTGCTGACCAGCTTGGCACTGGTTTCAGGTGTGGCAAAGGCTGATAAACTTGATGATATTCAAAAAGCTGGCACGGTACGTATTGCGGTATTTGACAGTAACCCACCATTTGGTTTTATTGATCCTCAGACGAAAAAATTGGCAGGCTATGATGTGGATATCGCCAATGAGATTGCCAATGATTTGGGAGTAAAGTTGGAACTGCGTCCAACGAATCCAGCAAACCGAATTCCTCTGCTTTCTTCCAAGAAAATTGACTTAATTGCCGCTAATTTCACTGTCACTGACGAACGCGCAAAACAAGTTGATTTCTCCATTCCTTATTTTGCGACTGGACAGAAATTCATTGCCCGTAAAGGTGTTCTGACCAATCCGGATGATATTGCCAAACTACGTATTGGTGCAGATAAAGGAACTGTGCAGGAAATTACTCTGCGTGAGCGCTATCCAACAGCAAAAGTTATCTCTTATGACGATACACCGCTGGCATTTGCAGCCCTGAGAAATGGTAATGTTCAGACAATCACGCAGGATGATGCGAAATTGGTTGGCTTGCTGGCAAATGTACCGGAAGCCCAGAAAGCAGATTTTGAAATCTCACCTTTCAGCATCACCCGTGAATATCAGGCGGTAGCGGCTTCCAAAGGAGAAGGGCGACTGGTTGATGCGGTTAACCAGACCTTACTGAAATTGGAAAAAGAGGGTGAAGCAGAGAAAATCTACAACCGTTGGTTTGGCTCGGAAACTAAATCTGCCCAGCCGCGTGGTGATTTTAAATTCGCGCCATTGGACAGTCAGGCAAAACTGTAAGTTAGCGGTTTCTGTTTTGTGCTGTTTTTTAAACACAGATTGATTGAAAAACAAAGACCGAAATTAGCCCCGTTATCTCGGGGCTTTACTGCTTTTTTATGCGGTGTGTTTATGCGGTGAATGATATGTTTGAGCAATTTATTACCGAGCACTTACTGGCTCCTGAATATTTACAATGGCTTTGGCAGGGGTTTCTGATCACCCTGTGGCTTTCTGCCTGTGCCATTGCCTCTTCCACGTTACTGGGCTTCTTGATTGCTGCGGCACGAGATAGCCAAATCAAGCCACTGCGCTGGCTGGTCACCGTTTATACGACCGTATTTCGTAACACGCCTCTGTTGGTACAACTGTTTTTCTGGTACTTCGCATCTGGGCAAATTCTGCCACAAGAGGCGATGATTTGGCTGAATACGCCTCACGATATAATGATTTTCGGTCTGACATTGGAATGGCCATCCTTTGAATTTTTGGCGGGATTTATCGGGTTGACCCTCTATTCAGCCCCATTTGTTGCGGAAGAATTACGTGCGGGCATTCAAGGCGTCGGACGTGGACAGAAATATGCGGCTCATGCATTAGGTTTAACGGGTTGGCAGGCCATGCGCCACGTTGTATTGCCACAGGCACTGAAAATAGCTATGCCACCTTTGTTAGGGCAATACATGAACATCGTCAAGAATTCATCCTTAACCATGGCGATTGGTGTGGCAGAGCTGTCCTATGCTTCCCGTCAGGTGGAAACCCAAACCTTACAGACCTTTGAGGCATTTGGTGTAGCGACTGTACTCTACATCGCCATTATTGCTGTGATGGAAGGTTGGGGACAGTGGCACCAGCAGAGAACCTTGGCGAGAGGGTATTGATATGGACTTTACTGTTATTGCAGAAAACTGGCGCTATTTGCTATTGGGAACCTTCCCTGACGGGCCACTGGAAGGAGCGGCATTGACGCTGGCAATCAGCATCATGGCGGGAGCGATCTCCATCGTATTGGGCATTTTAGGTGGAATTGCACTGGCAATGCTGCGTGGCTTTTGGGTCAGCCTATTGGCGGCAGTTCTGGGTTTCTTCCGCGCGATTCCGGTTATTATGTTGATTTTCTGGACATATTTCTTGCTGCCCGTGGTATTGGGGATGGAAATCCCTGAAATTACTACCGTTGTCTGCGCGCTGGCATTAATTACTTCGGCTTATTTGGCACATGGCGTCAAAGCGGGGATTCTGGCGATAGGTGATGGTCAATGGCGGGCTGGGTTATCGCTGGGCTTCAACCGTTGGGAAGTGCTGTGGTATATCGTCTTACCACAGGCACTGCGCATGATGGTGCCTTCATTCATCAACCAATGGATTGCATTAATTAAAGATACCTCACTGGCTTATATCGTTGGCGTGGCGGAATTGTCATTTTTGGCGACCCAAGTGAATAACCGCAGCATGGTCTATCCGATGGAAGTCTTTTTATTTGTTGCGTTGGTTTATTTTGTGATGTGTTTATCACTGGAGTTGATGGCTAATTCTGTTGCCCGTCGCTTCTCCATGAGACGTGAAAAAACAGCAATCTTCGGATTTTGGCGCAAAAAAACATTGAACACACTTTCTCAAATTTAATATCTGACACCTGGCAGATATTTTTTGTTGTATTCATTCCCCACCGTGAGGTGGGGATTTTTTTATATTAGGCTGATAATTTTAAAGTTAATTAATTATTGCTCATGGTCTCTTTATAGTGCTTTTTATCATATTGGTGGGGCTGAAATTTGTTGCTGGAATATTAGATTATAGCAACGTCTCGTTATGTTTTATTGCAGTGAGCTTCTTATTGACATTCTTTATGTTAATCACCCGATATTATTGCAATTATCTTAAGGAGCTACATTGTTTTTTGGCATGGCATAAGATGATTAGAAAAAATAGTGAATCAAATCGTATTTCTTGATATGAGATTACTTTTGATGCCAACTTATTCAACCAAGAATATCGAATAAGTTGGCAGGCCAGCGAAATAATCG
Source organism: Xenorhabdus yunnanensis (assembly GCF_028598805.1). Lineage (GTDB taxonomy): Bacteria > Pseudomonadota > Gammaproteobacteria > Enterobacterales > Enterobacteriaceae > Xenorhabdus > Xenorhabdus yunnanensis. The sequence goes on from NZ_JAQRFI010000012.1 coordinate 80,405, forward strand.
TAAGCATAACGAATAAAATAGCGCCACTTAATGAATGTCCTCAAGAATCATAACCTTAGTTAACTCTTTGATTACTCGCACCGCAAACGTTTTCTTTTTTTGCCATTTCAGGGTAACGATTTATATGGGGTTCCTGTAGGATAAGTTGAAAACTTCGTTTTTTGGGAAACAATATTACATGAGCAAAATAACTTCTGGCTCGACTAAGCATCAGGGCTTGCTTCAGCGCGTATTTAAATTAGAGGAACATGGCACGACAGTTCGTACCGAAATAATTGCCGGGCTGACGACCTTTCTGACAATGGTGTATATCGTCTTTGTTAACCCGCAAATTCTGGCGGTTGCGGGCATGGATATTAAAGCGGTATTTGTCACGACTTGTTTAATTGCCGCAGCTGGCAGCATTTTGATGGGATTGATGGCGAATTTGCCTGTTGCTGTTGCACCTGCGATGGGGCTGAATGCGTTTTTTGCCTTTGTTGTGGTCGGTGCGATGGGCATTTCATGGCAAGTTGCGATGGGCGCAATTTTCTGGGGTGCGGTGGGGTTGTTGATTCTGACTCTCTTTCGTATTCGTTACTGGATGATCGCCAATATTCCATTGAGCCTGCGTGTGGGCATCACCAGCGGTATTGGCCTTTTCATCGCCATGATGGGGCTGAAAAATGCGGGCATTATTGTGCCTAATCCCGATACGATTGTCTCAATCGGCAACTTTGCTTCGCATAACGTCTTGTTGGGAACACTGGGCTTTTTCATCATTGCCATTTTAGCGGCACGCAATTTTCATGCAGCGGTGTTGATTTCTATCGTAGTGACAACCGGCATCGGTTTCATGATGGGATATGTGGAATATCACGGTATTTTTGATCTACCGCCCAGTGTGATGAGCGTGGTGGGTAACGTTGATGTGAAAGGTGCACTGGATGTCACTTTGGCCGGCGTTATTTTCTCATTTATGCTGGTGAACTTGTTTGATTCTTCCGGCACATTGATTGGCGTGACGGATAAAGCGGGTATTGCTGACAGTAACGGTAAGTTCCCTCGCATGAAACAAGCCTTGTACGTGGATAGTATCAGTTCAGTGGCTGGCTCTTACATTGGGACTTCTTCGGTTACCGCTTATATTGAAAGTTCTTCAGGCGTTTCTGTTGGTGGTCGTACTGGCTTGACGGCGATTGTCGTCGGTATTTTATTTTTGCTGGTGATGTTTATCTCTCCACTGGCAAGCATGGTACCTGCTTATGCTACAGCGGGTGCTTTGGTTTATGTGGGCGTCTTGATGACTTCCAGCCTGACACGGGTGAAATGGAATGATTTGACTGAATCTGTCCCCGCATTTATCACCGCAGTGATGATGCCATTCAGTTTCTCCATTACCGAAGGTATCGCGCTGGGTTTTATCGCCTACTGCGCTATGAAATTGGGCACAGGCAAATGGCGTGAAGTTGGCCCGTGCGTTCTTGTCGTGACGCTATTGTTTGTATTGAAAATGGTGTTTGTGGATGCTCATTGAGTACGATTGAAATGGTGATAAGGTGATAAAAAAGAAAGCCTGACAATATATGCATGTCAGGCTTTTTTGTTGGAAGATAAATCTATTGTTAAATTTTCTTGGGGGCCACAAAGCCAATGCAGACCGTTTCCAACTCAGCGCTTGGCTGGGCTTTGAAGGAGAATTCTTTTTTGTGGTCGAGTATCAATGATGGCCATTCTGCAAAAGTAGGTTGGAAATTTTCCTCTGCACAGTTTTTTCCTCGATCTCCCACGAGCAAGGCGCCATACTCCACGATACTGCTTTCTTTGATATGACGGTTATAGATATTGGGTGGTGCACCATTCTCTAGTTCCCAAGGTTGTATCGTTTCTGGACGATAATGGCTATAAAATGTCAGCCATTGATGCAGATATTCTCCGCCAACATAACGCAATGGTGTTGGATACAGTTCGTTCCAGCGTTGATCAAGTTGGCTGGCAAAGGTTTTTATACCAACAAATTTTTGCCCTGCATCACGGACATTTGCCAGCATCACACTGATGTAACCGATCAACACCAAAACACCAAATAGGGTCAATCCCAGTAATGTGCCTCGCAGGGATTTGTTGGGAAATACCGTTATCGATCCCACCAACAATGCCGGCGAAACAGCCATGAAAGGTTGTATCCACTCGGTCATGCGTCCGCCCTGATTGAAGGAGAACCAGCCGTAAATAATCAGCAGAGGCAGCAGGATCACGATATTGACCAGCGCGTTGGATTGCTGTTTGGGCCAGCCAATCCGACCACCCAGCAGATAAATAATGCCACTGACGATAATCAACGGGTAGAACACGGAAAGTACAGCTCGTGTGGTATGTAGGTTGAACCCTTTCTGAATTTGGGAATCTACCCACTTAAACGCGGCGAAGTCGTTATGCACCAGCCACCAAACGTTCGGTAGAACCAACGCGCACCAGATCATAATGGCAAGATAAAACAGTGGTTCTCGATAATTGCGGCGTACTTTGGGCACGAACAGAGAAAGCAAAAAGACGGAGCCAATGATGGCAAGCGATGAATATTTTCCCATCGTTGCCAGCCCTGTGGTGAGAGCGAACGCCAGCCACCATTTGGGGTGGTCGTCAATGGCACGCAGGAAAAACAGCAATGACCACGGCCAGAGCATGACTAAAAGGTAATTGTCGTTATAAGGAATGATATCGAAATTGATGATACCGGACAGGTTCAGTGTCAGCATGGCAAGCCATGCGAGTACAACTTTACCTGTCAGCCGGAAAGCCAGTTGCCAAACTCCGAGCATACCGATGGCAATAGCAACAAAGTGGGTGAAATACCAATAAAAACTGAGGGAGATATTGCTGATAGAGATAGCGGGTAGCATTATTGCTCCCACCAGCCATGGATTTTTGGGCGATCCCCACTCCCCGTTGATGCCCCAGTTCAAGGCTTCTACAGCATCATAAGGAACGGTGGGATCGAGAAAATAGCTCACTATTATCCATAAGGCTGCATAACCAGTGATCCAAAGATACAATGGTATGCGATAAGAAGAGTTATCAAAAAAACGCATGGTAGCTCATGATCATATTATTTGAGTTAAATTTACTTAGAATAATAGTCGAACTTTAAACGATAAGTGAATGACATTGGATGTTAAAGATAGTTTCTGTTAGATTCCGCCGAAAATATCTTGATAAAAGCGAGTGAGTCACAAGCTATGAACCCGTTAAAGAAAAAATCACCAGTGAAGCCTTCCGCTGGTAAGCAAAAAAGAAAAAGCCGCGCAGAGCTGGATGCAGAAGGGCGCGATCGTAAACGTCAGAAAAAACGCCGTGGTAACGGTAATCCAACAGGTAGCCGTAGTAACGGTGATAGCAGCAATAAGAATCGTTCAGTCGGCAGGCAGGAAAAAGATCCACGTATCGGCAGTAAGGTTCCGGTTCCTCTGATCGTAGGTGAAAAAGCAGCGCCGGTGAAATCAGCTGTTAAACCGGCTGTAGAGGAACAAAAACCTCGTCTGTCACCGCGAGAAGAACTGGAAATGCTGGAAAATGATGAGCGATTGGATGACTTGTTGGCACGTCTTGAGCAGGATGAAAAACTGTCTGAGGAAGACAACGATTATGTCGACAATACGCTCGACCGCATTGATACCCTGATGGAAGAATTGGGCATCAATCTGGAGGAAGAAGAAGACAAAGAAGAATCGCAGGAAGATATCATGCAATTGTTGAAGGGTAAGTGATTCCTTCATCAATGAATTGTGATCGTAAAAGGCGGGTTTATTCTGATAACCACAGTGTTAACAACAATATTAATAACCATAATATTAGTATGTTATTTATTGTGGTTATTGGGTAAACTACAGCGGCTATCACGACGCAAACGTCGGTTGCGGAGCATCATCATGGCACGACATTTTAACTTCACGAAAATGTTGTGTTTTGATGGGCGAAAACAGCGGAAGGAATAAGCATGTTAGAGCAAGCCATTGTTTGGGATCTGCCTTTGATCCAAAAATACAATTATTCAGGGCCTCGTTATACTTCGTATCCAACAGCATTGGAGTTTAACCAGCAGTACAATACGACTGCTTTTGCACAGGCCGCCGCCCGTTATCCTGATCGCCCGCTTTCCCTCTATATCCATATCCCATTCTGCCATAAGCTTTGTTATTTCTGTGGCTGCAATAAGCTGGTTACTCGCCAAAAACACAAAGCAGATGAATATCTGAATGTGTTGGAAAAAGAGATTACTGCCCGTGCTAAATTATTTTCCCAGCGGAAAGTCAGCCAGATGCACTGGGGTGGCGGTACGCCAACCTATCTGGACAAAACACAGATCAGTCGATTGATGTCGATGCTGCGAAACCATTTCCACTTTCTGCCTGATGCTGAACTTTCCATTGAAATTGATCCGCGTGAAATTGAGCTTGATGTCATTGAGCACTTACGCCATGAAGGTTTTAACCGCCTGAGTATGGGTGTGCAGGATTTCAATAAAGACGTACAACATTTAGTTAATCGTGAGCAGGATGAAGAGTTTATTTTCGAACTGGTTAATCGCGCTCGTGAAACCGGTTTTACATCCATCAGCATTGATTTGATTTATGGCCTGCCGAAGCAGACACCTGAGAGTTTTGCTTTTACATTACAGCGAGTGTTGGCGTTATCACCGGATCGTCTGAGCGTATTCAACTATGCTCATTTACCGAATTTATTTGCTGCGCAGCGCAAAATTAAGGAACAGGATTTACCAAGTGCGACGCAGAAGCTGGATATTTTGCAGGAAACGATTTCGGCCCTGACAGGTAATGGCTATCAGTTTATTGGTATGGATCACTTTGCCCGTCCTGATGATGAATTGGCGATTGCCCAACGAAAAGGCATCTTGCACCGCAATTTTCAGGGATATACCACGCAGGGGGAATGCGATTTACTGGGTATGGGCGTTTCCGCCATCAGTATGTTGGGAGATAGTTATGCCCAGAACCAGAAAGACCTGAAAACTTACTATGCTGCGGTGGAAGAACAAGGACATGCTTTGTGGCGTGGTTTGGCGCTGACGCAGGATGATTGCATTCGCCGCGATGTGATCAGAGATCTTATCTGTAACTTTCGGCTGAACTTTGCGGATATTGAGCAAAGTTATGGGCTGAATTTCTCTGATTACTTTGCTGAAGACCTGCAATTGTTGGCCCCCTTGGCAGAAGACGGGCTGGTGGAATTGGCTGAATCGCAGATTCTGATATCTCCGAAAGGGCGTCTTCTGATCCGTAATGTTTGCATGTGCTTTGATAGTTATTTGCGTAATCAGATGCGGCAGCGGCAGTTTTCGCGGGTGATATGAGTGTCCGCATTAAAAATGTGGGTAAAGTGATTTTCACTTTGGTGGGTGGAGCCACTGCGAGTTAGTTACTCCAACCCCAATTCCTTCAATTTCCGCGTTATTGTATTCCTTCCCCAGCCCAGCAAGCGGGCGGCCTCCTGTTTATGCCCATTCGTATGTTCCAGTGCGCAATTAAGCAGAGTGCGTTCCAGCAATGGCAGGGCATCAGAAAGAAGATCGGTTTTTCCCTCTTTCAAGGCATTTTCGGCCCATACAGCCAATTGTTGTGACCAATGCTCTGTCAGCGCAGAATGAGAAACAGGGGAATAGTCTTTCTGCTCTGCTATTTGTTTTTCAAGCAAATCAGCAGGCAGATCCTGTACCAGCACTTCTTTGCTTGCTGCCATTACGGTCAGCCAACGGCAGACATTTTCCAATTGGCGAACGTTCCCTGACCACGGTAAACGCATCAAGGCAAGTTCAGTATCAGGATGTAGTACTTTGGTTTCAACACCCAGCTCTTTGGCGGTTTGTTGCAGAAAATAGGATGCCAGACGCGGGATATCTTCCACTCTGTCTCGCAAAGGCGGTAGCTGAATCCGAATCACATTCAGACGATGGTAGAGATCTTCCCTGAATTTACCTTCCGCAACACGCTGCTCAAGATTCTGGTGAGTGGCGGCGATGATGCGGACATCAACTTTCACTGGTGCATAACCTCCGACCCGATAAAATTGTCCTTCAGCCAGAACCCGCAGCAAGCGAGTCTGGATATCCAGCGGCATATCACCAATTTCATCCAAAAATAGCGAGCCGCCATTGGCTTGTTCAAAGCGACCGTGACGCACTTGATTTGCCCCTGTAAAAGCCCCTTTTTCGTGACCGAACAGTTCGGATTCAATCAAATCTTTCGGGATTGCAGCCATATTCAGGGCAATAAATGGCGTTGAAGCGCGTGGACTATGGCGATGAAGAGCATGGGCGACCAACTCTTTTCCCGTGCCGGATTCGCCATTGATTAACACGCTGATAGAGGAGCGGGAGAGTCGGCCGATAATCCGGTATAACTCCTGCATAGCGGGAGCTTCTCCGATCATATCTGAAACGGATACCGGCAGCTGTGGATTGGAGGTTGATTGATGTTGTTCCCGATAGTGATTTAATGCTCGTTCAACCAGTGCAACAGTTTCATCAATATCGAAAGGTTTTGGCAGGTAATCAAATGCGCCGTGTTGATAGGCACTGACAGCGGCATCAAGATCAGAATGAGCAGTCATAATGATGACCGGAAGCTGTGGGTGGCTCTGTTTTATTTGGTTGAGCAGGCTTAGTCCATCCAGCCCGGGCATGCGGATATCTGACAGTATAACTTCTGGGCTACTCTGCACTGTGTCAGCTTGTGATAGCGCGACCAGTACGGCATCGGCATTTTCAAAACTGGTGCATTCTATCCCCGCGCCACTCAGCGCCCGTTCAAGTACCCAGCGGATAGAACTGTCATCATCAACGATCCAGACTTTTCCTCGTTGCATAGTCACCCTCTACTTATTGCTCGGTTATTTCTTAATAGGCAGGTAAATGGAAAACTCCGTATGCCCCGGCCAACTGGTAAATTCGATCTTGCCAGCATGTTGATCGACAAGATTACGTGCTATGGATAGCCCGAGTCCAGTTCCACCTTCATGCCCACTGACCATGGGGTAAAAAAGCGTATCCTGAATATTGGGAGGAATACCCGGCCCATTATCCTCAATATCAATTCTGGCCGCTAAGCGGTAGCGTTCACCCTGTAAGGTAATCTGGAACGCGGTTCGTGTTCGCAGAGTGATAGTACCGCCTTTTCCCCCTAATGCCTGTAAGGCATTTCGAGTTATATTCAGTAATATCTGCTCGATTTGATCAGGGTAATGGGACAGTTCAGGCAAGCTCGGATCATAATCTTTCAGCAGCGTGACATTTGTGGGCATTTCCAGAGAAACTAATTGATAGACCCGCTCGACCACATGGTGGATGCTCTGACGGATTTGCGTTCCCGGATGCTGTGGCCCCAATAACCGATCAACAAGGGCGCGTAGTCTGTCCGCCTGTTCAATGATGACCTGAGTATATTCCCGCAGGGATGGATCGGGCAGGGCTTTGGCAAGTAGCTGTGCCGCCCCGCGCAGTCCACCAAGGGGGTTTTTGATTTCATGTGCCAGCCCCCGAACCAATTCCCGAGCAGCCGCCTGCTGAGCTTGTTGTATCTGCTCCTGGCTTAACCGGCGTTGACTGTCCATAGGCGCCAGTTCCAGCAGAATAGACTGCTCGGAAATCGGTTGGGCACTGAGCGACATCACATGAGAGTGATTATTGATGACCAGAATGACTTCGTTATCAGTAAACCCATGACCGTTAATCAAACTTGAGCGCATCAATTCTGTATCCAGCGAGATATAACTAAATAAAACCGGAAGTGGAGTACCGAATAATTTATGGGTACTTTGCGCCAGAAGTTGCAGCGCAGAATGATTGGCATAGCGGATAATTAAATTGTTATCCAGCACCAATACGCTGTTTATCAGTGAATCGAGAACCTGTTCTGCGTTGGTAAAATCAGCCATTGCTATTCAATTCCTGCACTTTTTTGGTGCATTTTAGTCTATTTAAGTTATAACTTGATGGATTGTTCTGCTAAGTACGTGTTCTTCTTCTCATTTCGGGTTATTGAGAATATACACCATCATCGCGGGATTATTTGCGCAGGATTGGTGCATAGGATTAGTGCATAGTATTAGTGCGCCTATTCGTGAAAAGAGCCCATCCAAAGATGGGCTAAAAAGTTTCACGGCAACAAAAAATAAATTCGGGATCTATTTGGCTATAAGCAGCATTACACACTGTAATAGAGTTCAAATTCCAGAGGATGTGGCGTCATGCGGACACGCTCAATATCACCTTGCTGTAATTTGATATAAGCATCAATCGCATCATCAGTGAAAACACCACCGCGGGTCAGGAACTCACGATCTGCATCTAAGGCCGCCATTGCTTCTTCCAGAGAAGGAGCTACGGTTGGGATCTCCTGTGCTTCCTCAGCCGGCAGGTCATATAAATTCTTATCCATTGCATCACCGGGATGGATTTTGTTGATGATGCCATCCAAACCCGCCATCAAGAGAGCAGCGAAAGCCAGATAAGGATTCGCTGCTGGGTCAGGGAAACGGACTTCAATACGGCGGGCTTTTGCACTGGCTACAACCGGAATACGGATAGAGGCGGAGCGATTGCGGGCAGAGTAAGCCAACATAACCGGCGCTTCAAAACCCGGCACCAACCGTTTGTATGAATTGGTGGTTGGGTTGGTGAAGGCATTCAGTGCGCGGGCATGTTTGATGATGCCCCCGATATAGTACAGAGCCAGTTCAGACAGACCACCATACTTATCACCAGCGAATAGGTTCGAGCCATTTTTGGACAATGACATATGACAGTGCATGCCTGAACCGTTATCGCCCACCAGCGGTTTTGGCATGAATGTGGCGGTCTTGCCGAATTTATGGGCAACGTTATGAACCACATATTTATAAATCTGGGTTTCATCTGCCTTTTTGGTCATTGTATTGAAGCGGGTAGCGACTTCATTTTGCCCGGCAGTGGCGACTTCATGGTGATGAGCTTCAACAATCAGCCCCATTTTTTCCATCGTCAGGCATATGGCTGAACGTAGATCCTGAGAAGAGTCCACCGGAGGCACAGGAAAATAACCGCCTTTAACGCCCGGCCGATGGCCTTTATTACCATTTTCATAACGTGTACCGCTGTTCCATGCCGCCTCAATATCATCAATGTGGTAATACGAGCCAGAGATAGAATTGCCGAAACGAATATCATCAAACAGGAAAAACTCAGGTTCCGGCCCAAATAACACCGTATCTGCGATGTCACTTGCACGCAGGAAATCTTCTGCGCGTTTGGCGATGGAGCGAGGATCACGACCATAGCCTTGCATAGTGCCGGGTTCTAAAATATCGCAACGTATAATCAGAGTGGCATCATTAAAAAATGGGTCAAGCATGGCAGTGTTTGGATCAGGCATTAACACCATATCGGACTCATTGATACCTTTCCATCCACCGATAGAGGAGCCATCAAACATTTTGCCATCTTCAAAGAAGTCTTCATCAATCTGGTGGGCTGGGATGGTGATATGTTGCTCTTTACCTTTGGTATCGGTAAAACGTAAGTCAATAAACTTCACCTGATGTTCTTCAATCATGGACAAAACATGCTCAATGGACATACTGAACTCTCCTGGGTTACGTCAGCCTGATAGAACGATGCAAGAAGGATGTCGTTTTATCTTAAAGGGGCATTTCTAGACGATCAATTTTTATAAAACCGGTATTGCAATAGAGAAATGCGAAAAGTGTGCCAACATTAACAAATCATTTAATATCAATAAATTGTTATTTGGCGACTAAAAAATCATGGGGAAAAAAGATAGTTTTTAAATATACTTGCCCCAAATTGGGGAGTGGTGAAAATAGAGTTGCACTATAATGATGCAATTGAGTGTTTAATCAATATCTATGTTTAATCAATATATGTAAGCAATAAGGCGCAATCTGTCATATAACATCAACATTGATTGCGCCTTCTGGTTTAGAGTGAACTGATTATTATTTTGGTATCAGATATCATCTTAATCCATATAATAGGTCAGCTTACCATCGAACAGAGCTTGTACTTCACTGCTATCTCCACCACCGTCAGAACTACCCCAGGTATAGACTTTGTTATCTGCTGTCAGAGCAAGAAACGCTGTCCCTGTCCCGTAGATCGCTCTTACATTTTTCATATCAGGTTGAGATATTGAAGGATAAATAGCAAACTCATTGTTTCTCCCATTGTTTATCCAAGTGACTACGGTACCGTTTTGTCTCAATGCCGCGGTTCCATTGGCTGCGGTTGCTATTTGAACTATATCTGTAAGGTTTAAAAACTCCCTGCTCGTTATAGGATTAAATCCACGGACATATGGCTTGTTGTCTTGCAGTATGAGAATTTTTTCTCCAGTGGTTGATAGATCCGTTGCTTGAGTCCAGTCGTTAACGGGAGTGTTGTTTTCCAGTATGCCACTCCAAGCGTACGCTTTACCAGTACGGTGAACGGCTATGTTGCCTTCTTGCCCCTCACCAGAGTTGGTCGGGTCTGGCTGGCGCAAACCTATTCCTGCGGCTTGTATAAAATCTTGATATGGGGGGTTAAAACCGCTAAACATGTCTGGATCACCCCAAGTAGAAAGATTACCGCTCTCATCTATAGTGGCGAAACCCCTAGGCATTGATGTAAGGTTCCGTGGGTACGGAACATAAGAAGAAGGCGGTTCGAGATTCCATCCTGCTCCTGACTTACCCCACCAACTTTGTAACGTGCCGGAATTATATATAGTACAAGCAAAACTATTTCCGACAAAAATATTCTTCCCATTTCCAAGAGAAGGATAAGTACCATTAATGTCTCCCCAAGCCACTATCTGTGCATTAGCTTTCGAGATGGCAAAAAAGCTATTTCCACCGGCTCCTACATCATCAAAGGAACCGATAGGGGCAGGGCTACCGCTAGTCCATAATGTTGAATTCACACTAAGTCCAGCATAAGCAGGGCCATTTGTGGTAATGGTCTTAATGCCAGATTGAGTATAGGAATTACCGAAGCTTCCTCCCCAGCCAACCATGGTGTTGTCATTGAGTAGTACAGCAAAAGCAGAGGAATATTGAGTCTCCATCGGATCGTTAAAAGCTCCTGCTGGAAGACCTAGCGTACCACCATTACCAAACACATTGATTGGGTTTATTGTGAGAGTGTTAGTGCCGTCACTAACACTAATGGGAAGCCACGGAGCAGTATCATAGAAAAATGAGGAATTATTATATGAAAAAGGAGAAGTGAATGGTGATGTTCCACCTATATAACTCCATATTACTGGATGTGGAGCACCTTCTTTAGTCCAAGCAGTCAGACGCTGTGGTGCTTTAAGCCCATTAGCCACAGCAAGATCAGCATAACGAGCACCCATAACGATAAAGGGTTCTTTGTCTGCTGGTGGTTTTACAGGTGGTGTTATCGATGTGCCATCGATAACGCTGATATTCACTAGTGGCGAGTAAATAGGGTTGTTTCCAATGACATCGTCAACTGTATAACCCACCTTATATTTTTTGGGAAGCATATCAGAAGAAAAATCAAACTCGATAAAAGGGTCAATGGCACCTTGTAGCTGCTTTGTAGAGCTAATAGACTCATTGTTGTCATCAGTAAATGCAACTGTAATCGAGTCACCATCAGAGAGATTAAGGGGAGGAGATGTTGATACTTTAACCTTAATCTTTTCTCCATGTAATTTAGATTTATCCAGAACACCATTTTGAGCTTGAGGTAAAATAGGAGGTGGGAGTAAATTATTTTCGCTCATGATAATTAAGTCCTTATGTTTTTGATAATAATAGAAAAACACTAACCCTGAAAGAAGAGTGATGAATATAAATAAAAAAAAGTTTAGTGACTAATGAAAATAAGCTATCACTTTAATGCAAAGTGGTGGTAACAACAGTCATTTTTGGTATTGTTTACAAGGAAATAGGAGCGATTTGCGATTCTGGAGATATTAAAATTAGTTATCACAACGATGAACTTATGAATTTAATATGATTTGTAGATGTTAATTGAACATGTGTTAACTTGTTGCTTTTGAAAATAAAAAACCATTTGATAACAATTGGTTATTAATTGATGATTATTTTAAATTACTAACAATTAAAATTATATACTATATGATGTAAGGGGGTATTGTCACTTATGTATCTTAAGTGAAAAATGGTGATTTTATTTAAAATGAATTATTAAATATATTCTGAGGTATTTATATATGTCTTCATGTATAATGATAATTATCCGTTTTTTTATTTTCTGTTACATACTATTTTTTCCATCCTCTATAATTAGTGCTTTTGCAGATGGATATGTAACAACGAACAAAGTACATATGAAGAATTCAGATGGTCAGAATGATATAGATATTCAATTTAATCAATTAAGTAAGAAAGAAATTAACAAAAACACCAGTGATATTTCAGAGTCTGACACACCAGATTTAATTGCCAGAAATATTCAGACTGTAGGCAATATCCTATTATCTTCTCCTTCGGATTTAGCAGAGCAAGCTAAATCTTATGCATTGGGTAAATTCAACAGCACTATTTCTTCCGAAGCCCAAAAATGGTTATCACAGTTTGGTACTGCCAGAATTAATTTTGGTCTGGGTAAAAAAGGAACGCTGGAAAATAACTCCCTCGATCTATTGCTGCCACTTTACGACAATAAAGCAGACTGGTTGCTCTTCTCTCAATTAGGCTACCGTAACAAAGATAGCCGCAATACCATTAACGTAGGTTTAGGTGGACGTTATTTTTATCAAAACTGGATGTATGGCCTGAATACTTTTTATGATCATGACTTGACGGGAAAAAACCAGCGTTTAGGTTTGGGAGGGGAAATTTGGGGCGACTATATCAAAATCTCCGCTAATACTTATTATCGTTTGAGTGGATTACAAGAATCACGTAATTTTAAGGATTATCATGAACGTCCGGCAAATGGTTATGATATTAACGGTGAATTTTTCCTGCCCGCTTATCCCAATCTTGGCGCTAAATTAACATACGAACAATATTTCGGTGATAACGTTACCTTATTTAATCGTGATACCAGACAGAGAAATCCGAGTCTAGCTAAACTAGGTTTAACTTATACTCCGATCCCACTGGTAACAATGGGTGTGGATTATAAACAAGGTGAAAGCGGCCATACGGAAACGCAATTTTTGGTCAATTTCAATTATAAACTGGGTGTGCCTCTCAATACTCAATTATCACCAGAAAACGTGGCTGCAATGCGTACATTGGCAGGCAGTCGTTATGATTTGGTGGAAAGAAATAACAATATTGTGCTTGATCATATCAAGCAATCCACTATTCAACTTTCTATACCATCCACTTTAATGGGTTACAGTCACGAAGAAAAAACAATACCAGCCACTAATAACCCGAACAATAAAATTGAAGAGCAAAAAAATGAGGGTTTTGTCAAATTTATCAAAGATGGCGGAAAGTTAGATGTTAAGGGGAATAAAATTTCAATTACATTCCCGACATATCAACTTGGCACTGGAAAATCTAACAATTATCCTATTAGTTTCAACATATTTGAGAATAGTAATACAAAAACAGTTTCTCATCATGAAACAATGACCTTAATTGTAAGGCCATTTGTAGTGAAAGAAAAAGAAGTCAATCCTACAGAAACATTATCAGCTGATGGTAAACAAGCTTATCTCTTTACCCCCGTAATAACCTCCGATACTGTGGGTAACCAGCCTTTAGCTCAGGTTACACTTGATAATGTCCAATGGACAACTGAACCGGAGATTGGTGAACAATCAGGGTTACAGTGGGGAAAACCCGAAAAAACATCAAAAACCAATGATAAAGGGCAATTACAAACCGCTTTAACCAGTTCTAAGCCTATCAAAGATGTAAAAGTATTCCTGCAAATGGACGGGATGCCGAAAACGCAAGTGGGGACAGTGAGTTTTGGAGAAAATACTTCACGTTTTTATGTGGATAAGATAAAAATTTCATTGCCAAACAATATGACAGCACCTCTAACAGCGGATGGTATCCAGGCTTATACCTATAAAGCTGTTGTTTTGGATGGCAGTAATAATCCAGTCCCACCAAACACATTAATCACTGATGTAAAATGGGATCACGATCATAAAGAGATTTCGACTTTGAAATTAGTACCTAATGGTGACAAAACTGATGCTGAAGGGCAATTAACCGCAACATTGACGAGCTCTGAGCCAGTAGATAATGTCACTGTTACTCTTTCGATTGAAGAGCATCAAAAAAAATCAGCGAACCTTGTTTTTTTCAAGCCTGCAAAGATTTCGCTTAGTATTGATCCTGACAAAAAAATTATAACGGTTCATCAAACCTATACTTTGACGGCAGTAATCAAGGATATTAATAATAAACCTGAGTCCAATAAAAAAGTTAGTTGGGCCTTAAAAAATCCTAATCAAGAAGGTGTAACAATATCTTCAACAAGCAGTACTACAGGTAATAATGGTCAAGCTACTACGACATTGACCAGTACTAAAGCTAATAAGATTACAGTAGTAGCCTCTGTTGATGAGGTAAGCGTGCAAGGAACAAATACTGTAGATGTAGAATTCCAATGGCCAAAAATCCAGAGGCCAATTTTAAAATCAGGCCAAAAGAGTGGAACTGTTTCTCCAAATGGGACAGACCATTATAGCTTTATTGCTGAAGTATCCAATTTAGATGGTACACCTTATACAAAAGCAGATCTTATATGGAGTCCAAGTTATCCACAGGGTACGGACAAAAACAAAACTTGGTTGAAAGATCAGGTCGTTGGTCAACCTGATGGAAAAGCAACAGTACAATTGGTAAGTAATCAGAAAAATCCTGTTGTGAAAGGTGCACAGGCTTGTCTTGCTATTGTTAATGAGCCTTCGACAGAGCAATGTTCAGAGCCTGTAAATTTTGCATCGCCACAAGTAGAGTATGAAATTGCAAGTGTTGAGGTCTATCGTGTAGAGATATCAGGTAAAGATGAAAATTTTGATCCTCAACACCCGTTATTTGGTGATGGGAAATCATTATATAAATACAGAGCGAAGATCGTTGATAAACAAAAGAAAGATGCAATTATTAATCATCAACTCAGTGATGTAACATGGGCACGAGATCATAGTAATATTGACGACTCTGAAGTACCGCCACTCGAATGGGATAAAGAGAATAAGACAGATGGAAGAGGGTATTTATATGCAACATTGAAAAGCTATGTGGGTATTGATGATATAAAAGTAACATTAAATATGACTGGATTACATGGTAGTAAGTTGTTTCAAGATGCTAATAAAAAAGTTAGCTTTGAGCCTACACCGGAGCCAGTGGCTTTAATGGTTTATCGATTTGATAGAACAACAAATCAACCAGATAAATCTGCTAGCCAACTATTTAAAGAGCAGAACAGACCATATAATGTGTTTACCGATAACCTGATAGCTGAATTGAGATCAGTTACAGGTGAGGAACTAGTCAAGCCTGGTGATACTCCCAGTTATAATGTGAAAAAGATAGGTGGCAAGTGGGATCCAGTTACAATAGATAATAACACCGGATTGATAACATTTCAGGCTCCGGGACAAGCCAGAATTACTATTAATGTCAAGAAAAACAATGGAACAAAGCGTAAATATACTTATATAACTTATCCTCGTAGACTATTTGTATATTCACCTGGTTACACTTTTACTTATCCAATGAATGATGAACACAATTGTGAGAATCTTAAAGACGATGGAGAAACAGGGCACTCACCTACTGTTTCTCAGTTGGTCTCATCAGGAACAGGCACCGCATTATCTGATGATTTTCCAAATTCTTATAAATTTGGTATTTTGGATGACATTGGTCCGATAAGTAAAACAAGTTCTTATATTAAGATGCTAAGAAGTCGTAATGAACTAGGAAAGTATTTTGTATATGATACAGCTACTGGTAGAGAGGTTCCATTAATATCAGATGGTAATACTCTTCAAGCATTTGTTATATGTATCGTGGAATAAATAACTTATGGGAACCTCTAAAAACTCTTAATACAAAAAATAAGATCAATTTTGCACTCACCAATAAATGACCTTATTGTATATGACTTTTTCTTGCTTTTTCAGGGGAAAAAATAAACTCATCGCTTTTTCATCACATACCGGAATTAAAAGGCATGAATGCCGGATTTTCCAAAATAAACCAAACGTTGCAAATCATAGCAGGTTGCCTTCAGAGTCATCGCAAAATTGGCTCGCAGCTGGCCTATCGTTCGGATAAATTTTTCACCCATCTGAGAGAATGAACCAAAGATATGTTCTACTCGTGCTCGGGTTTTCGCTATTTTCTTATTGCGGCCTTTCTGGCAGTCTGATAAGGGCTTATTGCGTGACGCTTTCCTCTGAATATGAACACGATAGCCCTGTTCCTTCAGCGCACGTTCACGCATCTGGCTGGCATACCCTTTATCAGCATAAATGTCTCGACTTGTATTTGACCGATCCAAAACGGCTTCAAAAAACTGGCTATCATGGACAGCAGCGGTTCCTGTCGCGATGTGGCGGATCACTTTATATTTTGTATCGACATTAATGGTAAGTTTATAGCCAAAATAACTTTTACCGTTCTTTTTCGTCCAGGTTGCCTCGGTGTCTTTCTGGCATCGTTTGTTTGCTGTCCAGTTATCCGGGGTTTTACCCTGACGGATTTGTTCATTCTCTTCCTTCTTATTGTGCTGCTTAGTACTACAGCCGTAATTGCTCTGTAAGCCGATGATCTCCCCGGCGGCGGTAGTGACATTGTTGCGCCCGGTATTGATGCCGTCGTCGCCAGTCTGACCAATGTAAAATCTGT
>NZ_JAQRFI010000013.1 GCF_028598805.1 Xenorhabdus yunnanensis
TAAGCATAAATATATGATTTACCGATACCATTCACGGTACTCATAATCGCTTGGTCGCTGGTTCAAGTCCAGCAGGGGCCACCAAATTTTAGCTGTTAAATCAGCACATTAAGCCGCTTTTCAACAAGTGGCTTTTTTATTTTTATAGGCCAGTGGCGACAAAATGGCGACAGGGATTTTTCCGACACTCAATGTTTCACTTCTTTTGTTGATTGTTTTCCATCCTCTTTACACATGTTCACTTTATACCCACTCAGAATAACTCAATGTTCGTGCTACTTTTCTTTACACCTAAATCCGTTATCCTTACCGCGCTTTTTTAATATTTAAAGATGATTAATCTATGGCACTAAAAAATGTAAAGAGTGTGGGAAAGAGGTTTCTACATCAGCGAAAACATGTCCACACTGTGGGGTTAAAGATCCCGGAGTGGGAGCCAAAGAAAAGTTCGGTGGCTTTATTGTCCTATTTCTTATCATAGGAGGGATTTGGTTTTACTTTTCAGGAGATGATGAAACCAATGACACTAAAACAGTATCAGCTGCTAAAACTTGCGCACCAACTGATACTCAGTGCCTCTTTGATCAAAATTGGCCAGAAGCTGCAATGCAGTGCAGAACTCCAATACAGAAGCTATCTAAATATGATTATGAATGGGCGGACGGAATCTTAACGCCAATGTTCTCACACGCTCGACTCGATGCAAAAAACAACCAAATGACCTTCATCGGGGATAAAGTTAAATTCACTAATGGCTTTAATGCGAAAGTTCCAATGATTTATAATTGTACAATGAACTTAAAAACGCAAACAGTACTGGATGTAAGTGTTGAGCAAGGAAGACTATAAATTTCAGTTCAATAGTTAGTCTCAAGCCGCGTTCTGTCTGAGTTCCATGATTTAGCGCGGCTTCTCCCCGTGATCTTACTTCCCACGTAAAATATAATTTTCCTTTGACTATCATTGCATTATGATTTTCTCCGTGATCCTCTTTTGATCCAAATTAACCGAAGATGACCTATACGTTAATAGATGAATAGTTTATAGGGCGTTTGATTGCGCTTGATGAGAGCATGAAAAAGGCCACGATTTACGCAGCCTTTTGAAAGGTGATCATCGTTATAAGATGGACACGGTCAATTGATGCCCGATTGCTGTTGCCGCCTTAGCGACCGTATCAATCTTGGTCGAATGGTGTAAATCAAAGAGTCGGGTGACTTCCTGCTTTTTCACCCCCATACGTTGGGCTAACTCAGTTTGCGTTAATCGGGAATCAACAAACGCATTGAGCATCAGCACCTTTGAGGCCACGCTTAAGGGGACATCGACATAATCATCACCTTGCCCCATGGGGCTGGGACACGGGATTTTCTCATTGCCTTCGAAATAAAACTCAAAGGACGTTATTAGCGCATCAAGTGCCATCTCCAGCGCCTCTTCCCGTGTATCCCCTTGGGTTAAGGCTTCAGGGATATCCGGGAACGAGACGAAATAACCGCCCTCTTCGACTGGCTCTAATATTACGGGATATCGCATAGTATTTGATGGTGAAGCCTGTGCGAGAACCCGCCTCCTGAGAGACGAGTTTTTACTACAATCCTAACTGCTTAATGATTGCTTTCCTCAGTGGCTCTTTTATCTCATGGCTGGGATGACTTGGCATGACGCTGTGCTTCCCTTTGTATCTCAGTTTCAGATGGTTTGTACCATTTGAAACTTCAACGCCCTGAGCTTCCAGCCACCGCCTGAACTCGCTTTGCTTCACCACTCCTCCATTCTGTTGAACATGTGATTATAGTAAACATTAATGCTTACCATGTCAGCATTTTTGTTTACAGGGAAAGAGGCGGATAAAAATAAACCCCGCCGAAGCAGGGTTACTTTGACTACAACAGAATAATCAATTGGTGAGGTTGATTTCTCTGTTTTTACTTCGACGTGATGATTTATCGTTTGTGCGCTGACTGAGAGGAGCAACCTCGGTCAGAGCGCGACACTCCTCAACTAACATAATCACTCTACTGCCTGTCATGCTGGATATCAACTCGCGCATGTGGAAAAGATAAGTGACACTCATCCAATCACGGACGAATATTTCCTGTTTCACACCCGCAATGCTCTGTTTAAGCAGGCCGATTTTCTCTATCAGTTTTTGTCCCACTTCAATATTGGCCTCTTTCCCCACACTGGCAAGGTAGTTCGATGAGGCCAGACTGTTGTCGCCGTCTGTTACCTGTTGGATAGTGAAGTGGCAGACTGATTTTGGTCACCTTGATAGAGGTGATATTCTCACTTCAATTATTAAACAGGTGACATGATGAAAAGAAGTTTTAGCCCTGAGTTCAAACTGGAATCAGCCCAGTTAGTTCTTGACCAGAATTACAGTGTAATGGACGCTGCTAAGGCGATGAATGTCAGTAAATCAGCCCTGGGCAGTTGGGTTCGTCAGATTACCTAAAGCCATGCCCATCACACCGGAGCAAACTGAAATACGTGAACTCAAAAAGAAACTGCAACATATTGAAATGGAAAATGAAATATTAAAAAAATCGTTAGCGCTCCTGATGTCGGACATGGTGACCGCCAAAGGCATGCCATTAGGCCGATGGCTGGCCGGGAAGTTAATGGCTGAACCGGGGCTGGTCAGTCGCCAGCCACCCAAACACCGCTATTCGCGTAAGGAGCAGGAACATATTGATATCCCTAACCACCCTGACCGCCAGTTTGCGGTCACCGAGCCCAATTTGGTTTGGTGTGGCGATGTGACCTACATCTGGACAGTTTTGGCAAGACCCTAAGTTAGTGACCCATTTTGGTTGACCACTTCAGTTTCTATATAAGATATAGTCGAATTAAATTAGCTATAATTTTTAACATCATGAAAAGTAATATGAAGTTATCTATTTTTGATGGGTAGTCACACAATAACATCGAGATAAAAGGAGATTATATAATTATCTCAGATAATAGCTTTTATTTTCTACCAAAATACCCTCTAAAAAATCTTTTAAGATATCCCGCCATACCTCCTATATACAATTCCCTTAACGCCTTATTATTATTTGGATTTTAACGATTAATACGGCTTTTACTAACTGTATACCCTATTACTCTCTTATTTAAATTAATGTATATACCCTTCGTATTTCAAGTTGCCTCTTTGTTGGCTGCACTCATTCACCCCGGTCACATAGTTATCTATGCTCCCGGGGATTCTCTCCCTTGCTGCCGCGACGCATCTTGAAATCCATTGGGTATAGAGAACCATTAATTGCTTTCCTTGATCGCAAAATTAAGTAATATAGAAAGAGAAATGATTTGTGGAAAATTATTTTTCAGCAATTAAATCAGATTATTATGGAAATACTTTATATAGCCATTGGAGTGTTAAAAATGCTTGCTAAAGACTCTTTGAACAAATATATAGAAAAAGCTCAGTCAAATAAACAAAATGACATTCAATTCAATGATATACTAGTGGATATGTCGAATTGTGAAATAATATTAAGGCATTTCAATTCAAGATATCCGGATATGAATTCTCATCCTACTATTATGAATGTAAATGATTTCATTAAAAACATAAAAGATTCACCGCCAAATAATAATGAAAGAAAACTTTTTATTGTTAACGCTGGTGGTGATCGAACACATTTTGCCACCGCTAATGTTTTTAAAGATATGAATGATAAAATTTCCATCATTTTTGTTGATTCAAGTCTCGGAAGAAATCAGCATATTCTTTTCGCATTATATTTAAATTTTAAAGACGCTTCTAACATAAAAACACTTTATATTTATAACCAAATACAAAATAGCAATGGAGATTGTCTACTGTTTTCACTTCATTTTTTGAAAAAGATGCATAAACACCGTAATCACTTTGTAAAACTTCATCAAGATCTTTTTAATGATAGAATAAGATTTATTAGAGAAAAAAATACAACTTTTAATCCACCAGAAGAACTTAGTGATGATTATTTAGAGAAGGCTCATGTTGTATTCTTCGATCAAGCAATAAAATTATTACCTATTGATTTTTTTAAACATGCACATTCAAAGACGCCAATTAATGCTTACTTAGAAAACCATCCTGATGAAACCAGTAAAAAAGTGAATAAGTGGAAAGGAGGGGAAACATTGATAGACAGATATAATCGCCATAAAGTGATCCGTACGATTGACGGAAAACAACGAACCTACAGTAGCTCTATTGAAGAAAAAAGACTTAGTCTTGCACAGGCTGCGCTACGTTGGCTTGGTGAATAATTAATAAAAAACAGTAAATGATATCGGTAAGATTATAATCTCTCATCTTTCGAGTTACCTCTTTGACAGGGAAATTTCGAAAGAGAAATCGTTTTTTGCTGTTACAAATCCAGATTTCAAGCGAAATTCATATCCAATAAGGCCAGTTTCATCAAGGGCGAGAATAAAATTGGCCTTGCTTCTTTCCTTTTAATGACAAGTACTTTTAATGACAAGTAAATGATGTGTGACATCTTGTCTCCTGTAATAGGGTTTCCAATAAATACTCAATGCCGCATGCTCTAAACAGGATACAACAGTATTATTTATCTGTTCCAGCGTGAATGAAAGTACACCAATGAAATTATGATTAACTTCTACTCTTAAATAAAATCAGATAATTAACTCATTAAAATTACAGGTAATGCCACAAAAATTATACTAACGTGCTAGACAGGTTGTTTCTGTTTTATTTTCCTGCCAGAAGATACCTCCCCTGGTGAAGTGAGACGAATCTTGGTTGGGCAATACGAGATTCGCTATGAGATTCAGGAAAAAATAAAAAGCAGAAATAAAATCGAATAGGATTCAGAAAATGCCTCAATGGAAACCATAATGAAATGATAGATGTAGCAGTATTGTAAGAATTTATTTAAACTAATCTGTACAACGTCACTATGACATAAGCTATATCATCTCATCTAACAAGAGAAAAATAATGAAAACTTCATATAAGCTATTAATTAGTCTGGCTTGCGTCATCACGCTCGCTGGCTGTGCTCGTAACGCACCGATATTAACTCCCCAATCCACTATCATGACTCATAATTCTCTGCCTTCCGTGAAAAAAGCTATTTTGGAAGCAGGTAAAAAACGTAAGTGGGCAATGACTGAAACTTCTCCTGGTGTTATTGATGGCTTCCTGAAAAAACGCGATCATGATGTTCAAATACGCATCAATTATACCGCCAAAAACTACTCTATCAATTATGTCAATAGCCATAAATTAAGAGAGCGCAACGGAAAAATTCATCGTAATTATAACCGTTGGGTCAATAACTTGGATAAAGACATTCAGTTAAATTTAGCCCTGTTGGCTAATCAATAAATTTCCACTTTAGGGCCTATCCTATATCGGTGAAAACATACTGATAAGATAGGCTTTAGTTTTTCAATATACATTCTGGCTACAGACATATCGGATATCTGGATATATGACCGCACCCTATAATTATGACAAAGATGAGTTCAGTGCACTTGAGGCAATTACAGAAGCTCAGCGTATTGCTTTTGCCCCTATGCTATTTCAAACAGCAATCGGACTACGCGATTGCGGAATTTTATCTTTCTTGGATAAAAACCACAAAAATGGTGCGACCAAAGATGAGATTTTCAGGAACTCCGAATTAGATAGCTACGGTGTGGGTATTTTGCTGGATATGGGATTGAGCGGCAGAATTATTATTAAGCAGGATGATCGTTATTTCCTCAGTAAAATCGGACATTATTTGCTACATGACAAGATGACTCGCGTCAATATGGATTTCACTCAGGATGTTTGTTATCAAGGGCTATTTCACTTAAAAGAATCTCTCCTGAAAAATAAGCCTGCCGGATTAAAAGTGTTCGGTGAGTGGCCAACGATTTATCCTGCCCTGAGCCAATTACCTGAACCTGCTAAAACAAGCTGGTTTTCATTCGACCATTTTTATTCTGATTCTGCCTTTAGTGCGGCATTGAAAACTGTTTTCTCCATGAATCCCAAAGTGATTTATGATATTGGTGGTAATACAGGAAAATGGGCATTGCGCTGTTGCCAATATGACAGTAAAGTCAGCGTTACTATTCTGGATTTACCCCAGCAAATAAAATTGGCTGAAGAAAATATACGCAGCCAAGGTATGGCTGATCGTATTTTCGGCTATCCTATTGACATGTTATCGGATAACGACTTACCCACAGAAGCAGATATCTGGTGGATGAGCCAATTCTTAGATTGTTTTTCCGAAACACAAATTATAGGCATTTTACGCAAGATTTCCGCAGCCATGAAACCTGATGCGCGAATTTGCATTATGGAGCTGTTTTGGGACTGCCAGCCTTTTGAAGCAGCGGCTTATAGCCTTAATGCTACCTCGCTTTATTTTACTTGTATGGCAAATGGTAATAGTCGTTTTTATAGCGTTGATGATTTTACCCAATTCCTTAATAAAGCTGGGTTGGTAATAGAAAACCAAATTGATCAGCTAGGGCTAGGACACACATTACTGATCTGCAAAAAGCAGTAACGAACGGTATTTCATGAAATTGACATTGGATATTACAGACTGGCAAGCAATCGCCCCAGGGCTTTCTCTTGCTGAAGAGTGGAAAGAGTGGTCTGCGAAATTACCAGCTACTATTGATAAATCACAGCCATTAGAGAAATGTGCCCAATTACCCATGATGACAGCTCGCCGTTTAAGCTCTGGCAGCCGTCTTGCCGTGGATTGTGGTTTAAGCATCCTGTGCCGTAATCAAGTCGATGCCATTGTCTATACCAGCCGTCACGGTGAGTTGGAACGCAATTACCAAATATTGCAGAATCTGGCGCAAAAAGAGAGTGTTTCTCCAACCAATTTTGCCATGTCAGTGCATAACTCTTCTGTAGGTAATCTAACCATTGTGGCGAAGGCTCCTCTGGTTTCCTCTTCCGTTTCGGCAGGCATTGACAGTTTCCAGCAAGGACTGTTTGAAGCCTCAACACTGCTTCATGCGGGTCACCGCAAAGTCCTGCTGGTCGATTTTGATGGTGAGATCCCCAGCTTTTATCACAATGTCATAGATGCCAATACCCCAACCTATCCATTTGCAGTCGCTCTATTGCTGGAGTCAGGTACTTGCTTACGCTGTACAAAGCAATCTTCATCAGAAGCAGAGCCTGACCTTCCTCAAAGCCTCCAGTTTCTTCATGGCTGGTTACGGGGCAAGCAGAATTTCACTGTTTCAGGGGATCATTGCCAGTGGAATTGGAGCCTGCCAGATGATTAAAAGGGTTTCCATCAATATCACTGAACGCATTAACTGGTTCTGGCGTCTGCTCATGACCGGATTTTGTTTTACCCTGTTTGGCGTAGGTGGGTTATTGCTTTCTCTTGTTTGGTTTAATTTATTGCTGGTTTTCCTACGCAATAAAAATAAACGTTGCCATCTCGCACGCCACAGCATTTCATTCAGTTTTCGCCTGTTCCTTTTTTTGACCAGAAAATTGGGCGTACTGGATTACCATTTCAATGGCCTGGATAAAATTCGGGCGGATAAAGGCTGTTTGATTATTGCCAATCACCCAACTTTACTGGATTACGTCATTCTGGCATCAACGCTGCCAGACGTGGATTGCATCGTAAAATCTGCGTTACTGCGTAATCCTTTTGTCAGCGGCGTAATCCGCTCTGCACGTTACCTGATTAACAGTGATGCAGAAACTCTGCTTCCTGTTTGCCGCGAACGGCTGACTTCTGGTCACAATATACTGATTTTCCCAGAAGGAACACGCACGACGCCCGGTCAACCTATTTCGCTTCAACGTGGAGCCGCTAATATCGCTGTACGATGTGAATGTGATTTGCGGATCATACATATTACTTGCAGCCAGACTATGCTGGATAAAAAAAGCAAGTGGTATCAAATCCCACCGAAAAAGCCCATTTATACAATCAATATTGGTGAACAGCTTACCAATGAAAATTTTGCTGTTGATATAGAAAATGGGCATGCCATCGCTGCCCGCCAACTCAATCGTCAGCTAACTCAATTATTAACACCATCAAACTAACAGATGTCGGATACGATGATGCAAGAATTACATATTGAAATAAAACAATTAATTATAGACACCCTGAATTTGGAAGATCTTACACCTGCCGATATTGAAACTGATACCCCTCTGTTTGGCGACGGCTTAGGCTTAGATTCAATCGATGCTCTGGAGCTGGGGTTGGCAGTAAAAAATCGTTTTGGCATCGTACTATCCTCTGAAAGTGAAGAAATGCGCCAACACTTTACTTCTATAGCCACATTGGCAGCTTATATCCAGTCACAACAGGCATAAGAGTAGGTGTAATCATGGAAAAACAAGCTATTTTTCAGGAAGTCTCCCAGCTACTGGTTCAACTGTTTGAGTTGTCCCCCGAAGACATTACGCCTGAATCACGACTTTATGAAGATCTGGAACTCGATAGCATTGATGCGGTTGATATGGTTGTCCACTTACAGAAAAAAACCGGACGCAAGATCAAACCTGAAGCATTCAAATCCGTTCGTACCGTGCAGGATGTCGTGGATGCCGTGGAACAGTTATTGAAAGAGCAATCATCGACAGAACCATCGTTGAAAGAACCGTCGTTGAAAGAACGATAATCAGCAATAAATAATCAGTAAAGCAGAAACAAACATTTGGGTAGTTAATTGAAGCCGTTGATTTTATTGCTCCGTATTGCCAATACCGTGATGTTAATCGCCTGGCCGTTCTTGGTCTGGGCGATGGTTAACTACGGGCAATTTCATGCCATGTTGATCGTCATTATTTTATTTTTTGTTTTGCGATTATTGTTAAGCAGGCATCAAACCCATAATCAGCAGAAAGCTGGCTGGCATACCGGATGGATATTGTCCATAACAGGGATAGCCTTGGGGCTGGCCAGTTTATTCCTTCGCAGCCACCAGCTTCTTATGTACTACCCGGTAGTCGTTAATGCTGTTCTGCTGATTCTGTTTAGCAGCTCATTGCGTTACGGCCCACCCATTATTGAAAAAATAGCCCGCATCAAAGAGCCGGATTTACCCCCTGAGGGCATTGCCTATACACGTAAAGTCACCTACATCTGGTGCCTGTTTTTTATGTTCAATGGCGCAGTAGCACTTGGAACTTGCCTGTATAACGATATGACCTTATGGACATTGTGGAACGGAATGGTGAGCTACCTATTAATTGGGTTACTCATTTCCATTGAATGGCTGGTACGCCAGCGGGTAAAAAAATGATGAAAGCACAACCCATATCTCAATGGCTATCAGAAGATAATAACCCCGACAGGCTAATCAGTTGGGGAAATCACGCCATCAGCCTGAATACACTTCGACAGGATGTGACCGCGTTATATTTACGCCTGAAAATACACGCAAAAGACCAAAAACTCTCAGCGTCCCGCTGGGCCTTGTGTTTTGATGATAGCTACAGTTTCTGTGTCACGCTGCTGGCAACACTTCATGCTGGTAAAACTCCCGTAATTCCGGGTCATTGCCGAGAAGCCCAATTACAAGAGCAACAATCTCTGTTTGATGGTGTATTGACCGATTTACCCCTGACTTTATCCTGTCCTTGTTTACGGATGACACCATCAAATCCAGACATTGATGTTACGGAAAAAACCTCGCTGAACATCACATTGCCAGCCATCTCACCGGATGCCACTTTGGTGATGTTTACTTCTGGTTCAACGGGTATTCCTCAACAAGTGCTCAAAACTGTGGCAGCCATGGATCTTGAATCCCAATGGCTTGCTTCCCTGTGGGGAGATAAACTGCAATCCTGCATTGTCAGATCTTCAGTCAGCCACCAGCATTTGTATGGTTTAACCTTCCGCATCTGGCTGCCAATGGCTCTGGGGTTACCATTCGATCGTAATATGGTGGAATTTCCTGAACAGCTTATCAATAGCCCACGTTGTGCGCTGATCAGTAGCCCTGCCTTCCTGCAACGGCTGGATGACAAACTTCCTGCCCCTGATTGTATTTTTGTAGTTTCAGCGGGTGGCCCACTGCACTTTGCCTGTGCGGAACGATCAATGCAGTGGCTCAACATCCCGCCTAATGAAATTTATGGCTGTACCGAAACAGGCATAATGGCCTGGCGAAGCCGTAAAACAAACAACGAAGTCTGGACGACCTTTGAGGGAGTTTCATTTCAGGAAGATGGAGAAAAAAATGTGCGCGTCTATTCTCCTCTACTTGCTGACCCCTTTGGTCTTATTCTGGACGATCAGTTTGACTTTGATGAGCACGGTAATTTTGCTTTATTGGGGCGCCGGGATCGTCTGGTGAAAATTGAAGAAAAACGTATTTCCCTGTCAGAAATCGAACGTCGCCTGAGTGAAATTTCTGGTATCACTGACGCTGTTGCATTGCTCATTAATCGAGGTAAGCGCAATAACATTGGCGCGGTAGTCGTTTTAGATCACGAAACCTACAAACGTTATCAGCAGCAAGGAATTCGCAAGCTGTCACAAGATTGGCGTCACCAGTTAAAGCCTTGGTTGGAATCTGTCGCATTACCACGCTATTGGCGAGTCGTTGAAGCCATTCCCTTGAATGCCCAAAGCAAGCGCTCATGGCCTGCTTTACAGGAGCTATTTAATGAAACCCATTGAAATTCACCGCGAGCAACCTGCTCAAAATGAGGTCATTGTACAACTGTACTTAGACCCCGATTTAAATTGGTTCCGGGGGCATTTTTTCATTCAGCCACTTCTGCCGGGTGTGGCTCAAATCGATTGGGTCATGCATTATGCCGAAACGCTGTTGGCACCGAGCTGGTTTTTCTCTTCGGTTGAAATGGTGAAGTTCCAACTCCCTCTACAACCGGGCGACAAGCTACTATTGAAAATCAAATGGGATGAAGAAAAACATCTCCTGACTTTCCATTATGATGTAAAAGCTCAGAACGGAAGCGAAAGCCAGACAGCAAGCCAAGGAAAGATAAAATTATGTCGCTGAGCGCAAATACGAGCGTAAGTACGATTACGCCCTGCGTGGTTATTCCTTGTTATAATCACGGCGCAACCATGTCGGCAGTATTGGAAAGATTATCCCCTTATCATCTCCACTGCTTTATCGTGGATGATGGCAGTTCTCCCGACACTCAACACCGTCTTGAAGATTTAGCAAAGTCTGTTCCTAATGTAACGCTTATCCGCCTTGAACATAATCAGGGCAAAGGTGGAGCAGTCATGGCAGGAATGCGGGCAGCCGCGGATTCAGGCTATAGCCATGCCTTACAGGTTGATGCCGATGGGCAACATTGCCTTGCCGATATCCCCCTGTTTTTGACAAAGGCGCAGCAGTATCCCAATCACTTGATTTCCGGCAATCCAAAGTATGATGATTCCGTGCCAAAATCCCGCCTTTATGGGCGCTATATAACTCATTTCTGGGTTTGGGTGGAAACGCTTTCTTTATCCATTAAAGACAGTATGTGTGGCTTTCGTGTTTATCCGCTGGCTCCCACACTACAACTGTTGGCTAAAAAAGATGTTGGTCGGCGCATGGATTTTGATATTGAAATCATGGTGCGGCTCTATTGGCAGGGAACAGAAAGTCAATTTGTGCCAACAAAAGTTACCTATCCTGAAAATGGCCTATCCCATTTCGATGCGTTGAGGGATAACCTCAGCATTTCATGGATGCATACCCGCCTGTTTTTCGGCATGTTACCGCGCATTCCTTCTTTATTATGGCGTAAACAACTGCTATGGCATAAACAACAGCTATGGCGTAATCGACTGGGAATAAATAGCCAGCATTGGTCAGCTATTCAAGAACGCAAAGGGTTGCTTGGCATGAAGTTCATGCTGGCGGTTTATCGATGGTTCGGGCGCAAGCCTTTTGAATGGCTGCTTTACCCTATCGTTGGCTATTTCTGGGCAACTGGTGGTTCACAGCGTCAGGCATCCCGCCAATATCTTGAGCGACTGAAACAAACCATGCAACATAAAGGCATTACTATTCCACAGGGCCTTGATAGTTATCGCCATTACCTGCGTTTTGGCACAGCCATGTTGGACAAAATCGCAAGCTGGCGTGGTGACTTTAAATGGGGAAAAGATATCGAGTTTGCTGCGGGAGCAGAACAAGCACTTTTGGATGAAAAACTTTTGGATGGAAACTCAGGCGGAAAACTACTGTTGGTTTCGCATTTGGGTGATATTGAAGTCTGTCGGGCACTGGCTCAACAAACGGGTAAACCGACCATCAATGCACTGGTATTTACTGAGCACGCCGAACGTTTCAAACAGATCATTGAAGAAGTTTCACCACAAGCAGGAATCAATTTATTACCAGTAACGGATGTCGGAGCAGATACCGCCATCATGCTGAAAGAAAAAATTGATGCCGGAGAATGGGTGGCAATTGTCGGTGACCGGATTGCCGTTAATCCTTCTCGCGCCAACACTCAACGCGTTGTCTGGAGCCAGTTTCTCGGTCATTCTGCACCATTTCCGCAGGGGCCGTTTATCCTTGCCTCGGTGTTGCGTTGTCCAGTCCTACTGATGTTCGCTCTCCGGCAAAATAAACAGTTCAAAATTTATTGTGAACATTTTGCCAATCCTCTGGAATTGCCACGTAAACAACGAGACCAAGCGTTGCAGCAGGCGGTAGATCTCTATGCTTCCCGACTGGAACACCATGCCCTGCAATCTCCGCTCGATTGGTTTAATTTTTTCGATTTTTGGCAATTGCCGTCTGCTCGGACAAATAAGGAATAAAAAATGCTGACTGATCCCCGCTTTACGGCTGAGGTTGAATTAACTGTGCCATTCCATGATGCTGATCCAATGGGCGTTGTTTGGCATGGAAACTACTTCCGTTATTTTGAAATTGCCCGTGAAGCATTGATGAACCAACTCAATTATGGTTATCGGGAAATGAGTGAATCCGGCTATGTCTGGCCTGTCGTCGATGCCAAAATCAAGTACCGGGCTTCCGTGCTCTTTGAGCAAAAAATACGCGTCAGGGCCACCATTGAAGAATTTGAAAATCGCCTGAAAATTGCTTATCAGATTTTTGATGCAGCAAGCGGCAAAAAAACAACCGTAGGCTACACCATTCAGGTCGCCGTTTCTAAAGAAACACAGGAAATGAGTTTTATCAGCCCGGACATTTTATTTGAACGCATGGGGGTCAAACCGTGAAAAAATGGCGCTGGATATTACTGTTCCTGACAGCAAGTTTCATGATAATCAACAACGTGGCACATGCCATCACTCTTGAAGAATTACAACAGCGGTTCGCCCACCAGCCAACTGTGCGAGCACATTTCACCCAAGTGCGTCAAATTCAGGGTATGCCACAACCCCTCTCTTCCAGCGGTGAAATGCTGGTTTCACAACATAAAGGGCTTTGGTGGCATCAACAAAAACCTTTTCCACTGACACTGGTGCTGGATGACAGCCATATGGTGCAAGTCATGCCGGGGCAGACTCCCCAAGTGATTACCGCCGATTCCAATCCACAACTGTTTCAGTTTAACCATCTGATGCGGGCGCTGTTTCAGGCCGATCGTGCCGTGCTGGAAGAAAATTTCAAAATCGAATTCAACGATCTTGGGCAGGAAAAATGGCGCTTGGTACTGACACCCAAAACGTCTCCTTTGGATAAACTTTTCACCGCGATTACTCTGAGCGGCCAAGCTAACCTTGATACGATTTTACTGACCGATCGCCAAGATGATCGTACAGAACTCTCTTTTACCCAACACCAATTAACACCAGAGACGCTGAGTAATGAAGAAGAGCAACACTTCAAATTCTGAGCCACGTCTGCTGGCGCTATTCTGGTTACTGATATGCGCTATCCTGCTGATATCGCTGGTAACCTTGTTACCTCAATCCCGTCTGTCCACCAGCGTACTGGCATTGTTGCCGGCACAAAGTGCCGGCAACATGCCACCTGCTTTGCAAGAAGAGTTCATACAACGTCTTGATCGGCAATTGGTGTGGATGGTCAGTCCGGGGAAAAAAGAGGATGTCGCCCCTGCCCAATACTGGTTGGAGCATTTGCAAAAAACACCGTTTCTGAGCCATGTCAAAGGGCCAATGACGGCAGAACAGCAACAAACATGGGGTCGTTTTTACTACGAACACCGTAATGCCATGCTCGATCCTGCTACCCGTGACAGGCTGAAAGATGAAGGCAATCAGCAGGCAAACTGGATCTTGTCTCAAATTTATTCCGCATTTTCCGGTGTCAGCGGGCAAGAGCTTAATAATGATCCCCTGATGCTGGTCAGAGGTTCACAACTGGCGCTTCAGCAGACATCCAGCCAATTGCGACTCCAGAATGGCTGGTTGGTCGCCAAAGATGATTCAGGGAAAAAATGGTATCTGCTTCACGGAGAGCTAAAAAGCTCCTCCTTTGACATGCAGCAAGGGCATCACGCTGTCACTGAGTTGAATAAGTTGCAGCAGACTCTGAAAGCTCAATTTCCTGATGCCGAAGTCATGTCACGGGGAACCCTATTCTATAGCGATTACGCCACCCAACAGGCGAAACACGATATTTCAACACTGGGTAGCGCTACGGTACTCGGCGTATTGCTGCTCATTTACAGTGTTTTCCGCTCCCTAAAACCTTTGCTACTGTGTGTTCTGTCCATCAGTATCGGCGCATTGGCAGGAACTGTGGCGACTTTAGGGATCTTTGGTGAACTTCATTTCATGACGCTGGTAATGAGCGTCAGTATTATCGGTATTTCCGCCGACTACGCCATTTACTATCTGACAGAACGTATGGTACATGGTCAGGAAGTCACACCGTGGCAAAGTATGCGAAAAGTCTTGCCAGCCTTATTGATGGCATTGGCAACAACCGTTATTGCCTATCTAATCATGATGTTCGCCCCTTTCCCCGGCCTACGCCAATTGGCTGTATTTGCGGCTGCGGGTTTGACGGCTTCCTGCCTGACCGTCGTCTGCTGGTATCCCCGTCTTGCTAAAAATCTGCCAGTACGCCCTGTTCCAGCCATGATCATGTTAATGCGCTGGCTGGCGTTATGGAGACGCAATAGGCTGTTTTATATGGGATTACCAACAATACTGGTAGTTTTTGCGATGCTGGGAATTTCCCGTTTGCAGATCAATGATGACATTGCCCAATTACAGGCTCTGCCACAGGATATCCATCAACAGGAAAAACGCATTGCAGCACTAACCGGACAGCGAAGCGATCAGAAATGGTTCGTTATTTACGGCAATAATGCAGAACAAACCTTGCAGCGACTGGAATCTTTTATTCCAAAATTGGATACAGAAAAACAGCAAGGTAATATCAGCCATTACCAACGATTCCCGCTCTCCTCCCTTGCTCAGCAACACCGGGATCTTGAACTGCTCAAGGCAGCCACTCCCAATATCATGGCTCGCCTGGCAGAATCAGGTTTGACAATGAAACAGCCTGATGCTCATCTCATAACTGTCACGCCGAATGACTGGCTCAACAGTGTAGTCAGTGAAGGTTGGCGTTTGATGTGGATAACCCTGCCAAACGGTCACAGTGGCGTTTTGCTACCTGTAAACGGCGTTAAAGACAGTGTATCGATGCGTCAGTTGGTAGAAAAACAGGAAGGCGTCAGTTGGGTTGATCGCAAACTGGCTTTCGATGAAATGTTTCAATTCTACCGCACCATGCTTGGCTGGTTGTTGGCAGGTTCAATAATACTGATTGCCATCAGTTACATAGCACGGCTCGGTTTGCGTCGCGGCGTCATCAACATAGTGCCATCCTTGCTATCTCTTGGCTGTGGGCTGGCTGTTCTCGGCTTTAGTGGTCATAGCCTTAACTTGTTCTCAATATTGGCTCTGGTTCTGGTGCTTGGCATTGGCATCAACTACACCCTGTTTTTCAGTAACCCCCGTGGTACTCCGCTGACCTCGCTATTAGCGATCAGTGTCGCAATGTGTACTGCATTACTCACACTGGGGATGTTGGTATTCAGCAGCACTCAAGCAATCAGCAGTTTTGGCATCGTATTATGCAGTGGGATCTTTACCGCTTTCCTGCTATCGCCATTGGCAATGCCTGAGCGCCAAAAAAGGAAAAAGAAATCATGATACGGTTATTCATTCTATCCCTGGCTTGCCTGCTGGCAGCGTGTATGAACTCCCCGCAAAACGGCGCGCCCAGTGCATGGCTGAAACCGGGTGTAAGTGTTGCATTACCAGAACCAACCATAACGCCTGCCATAAATAAACAACAACTGCTGACGGCTACAGTAAAAGGCAAGCAACAGTCATTGATTGTGCTACTCAGCGCCAATGAACAACACCTGTCATTGGCAGGATTGTCTTCGCTGGGCATTCGGCTGTTCAAATTGAATTACGATCAAAATGGCATTCATACCGAACAATCCATTGTCTTGCCGGAACTTCCGCCTGCCAATCAAGTCTTGGCTGATATTATGCTCAGTTATTGGCCTGTTTCCGCTTGGCAGAGCCGACTGCCTGATGGCTGGGTGCTTAAGGACAGAGGTAATCTGCGCCAACTACATGATAAAAATGGGAAATTAATCATAGAAATTCATTATGATAGCCCAAATGGCAAACGACGCCCGATTCACGTCCAGCAATTCATTTTCGGTTATGACATCGCCATTCAGCATCTGGAAGAGTAAAGCATGATTTATATTTCTGCCGTGGGTATGCTCAATGCCTTGGGCAATAACGTCGATGAGATTGCGCAGAATCTCGTGCTCGGTCAGGCACCTGGCATGTATGAGCGCTCTGGCTGGCTACAACCCGAAAAAACCTGCTGTCTGGGAGGCGTTGACGGTGAATTGCCCGCTATTCCTGCCGCCCTGTTTAAACACAACAGCCGTAATAACCGTTTGTTACTGGCTGCCTTGATGCAAATAAAACCACAGGTAGACGATGCCATCGCCCGTTATGGTCGGGAACGTATCGCTGTGATCATGGGAACCAGCACATCTGGCCTTGAAGAGGGTGATCAACATGTCAGCCGCACGATCTATCAGCAATCCAGCCATCAACAACCCAATCAGGATTACCATTATTACCAACAGGAATTAGGTGATCCTTCCCGCTTCCTCGCCAGTTATCTTGGTATTGATGGGCCTGAATTTACTATCTCGACAGCCTGCTCATCCAGCTCGCGGGCAATTATCACCGGTCAACGTCTGATTGAAATGGGCGTAGTGGATGTGGCGATTGTTGGTGGTGCGGACACACTGAGCCGTATGCCAATCAATGGATTCAATAGCCTGGAATCTCTCTCCCCTACCTTGTGTGAACCATTTGGTGAAAACCGCCAAGGCATCACTATCGGAGAAGCATCAACATTACTGCTGCTAACTCGGGAACCTCAGCCGAGCGCATCTCAGCCAATAGCATTACTTGGCGTAGGGGAATCAAGTGACGCATGGCATATGTCTGCCCCGCATCCTGAAGGGAAAGGAGCCATTGAAGCTATCAATATGGCATTGGGAAATGCAAAACTCTCTCCAGCAGAAATCGGTTATATCAACCTGCATGGAACAGGCACAAAATTAAATGACCAAATGGAATCTATTGTCATCAACCAGATTTTTGGTGAAAACACCCCATGCAGTTCAACCAAGTATTTAACCGGTCATACTCTGGGTGCCGCAGGTGCCTGTGAAGCCGGAATTTGCTGGCTACTGCTGTCGCGTAACCTACCGCTGCCGGCACAAGATTTTTCACGCTCAAACATAGATACCTCACTATCTGATTGCGGCTTGCTAACCCAATCGCAACCACTGGAAAAACCGATTGTCATGTCAAATTCTTTTGCCTTTGGTGGCAACAATACCAGCCTGATATTGGGAGTCGCATAATGTCTGACTATTTGCCAGTAGAGCGTTATTTACCAGTGGATCGTTATCTCCCACATGAAGCACCAATGGTATTACTGGAAAAAGTGATCTCCGTATCCAGCGAACATGTGCATTGTCAGGTTACGGTCAGCCAGGACGGCGTTCTATCCCCTTTTCTCAATGAAAAAGGCCACCTGCCGGGTTGGTTTGCCATTGAAATCATGGCCCAAACCATTGGTGTCTGGTCTGGCTGGCATCGCAAGGAAAGAGAAGAAGAAGACTCTGCACTGGGCATGTTATTGGGCGGACGTGCCGTACGGTGCCAAATACCCGCTTTTACCCAAGGCAGCGTGCTGGATATTCAGATGAATTTATTACTGCAAGATGAAAAATTTGGCAGTTTTGAAGGTGAAATCAGTTGTAATGGCACTGTACTGGTGACAGGCCGCCTGAACACCTACCAACCTAACACAACAGAACTCACACAACTAATAAATAAACAGGATGGAGTAGCATAATGCGTTCAGTTCTAGTGACCGGTGCCAGCAAAGGGATAGGCAGGGCTATTGCCTGCCGGCTGGCGGCAGATGGTTTTACGGTCATCGTGCATTATCACCGCGATGCTAAAGGTGCGGAAGAGACACTGGAACAAATTCAGGCAAACGGAGGCAGTGGCCGTATACTGAATTTTGATGTTTCGGATCGAACTATCTGCCGTGAAGTGCTGGAAAAAGACATCGAAAACCATGGTGCTTACTATGGCATTGTCTGCAATGCCGGGATCGCCAAAGATGGTGCTTTCCCTGCTTTGGAAGGCGATGACTGGGACAGTGTTATTCATACCAATTTGGATGGCTTCTACAATGTTATCCACCCTTGCGTCATGCCGATGATCGGCTTACGTCAGGGAGGGCGCATTATCACATTATCATCCGTGTCCGGTTTGATGGGCAATCGCGGACAAGTCAATTACAGCGCGGCTAAAGCCGGCATTATCGGGGCAACAAAAGCGCTGGCAATCGAATTGGCGAAAAGGAAAATCACCGTAAACTGCATTGCTCCCGGATTGATTGGTACAGACATGATCCAAATGGAAGAAGCGGCTCTGAAAGAAGCCATGAATATGATCCCAATGAAACGAATGGGACAAGTGGATGAAGTGGCTGGTCTTGCCAGCTATCTGATGTCTGATATTGCGGGATATGTAACCCGTCAGGTCATCTCAATCAACGGGGGAATGTTATGAGCCATAATGCGATATTCCAGAAGGAATTCCACAATGAAATACCACGTAGGGTAGTTATCACCGGAATGGGTGGCATTACTGCATTGGGACACGATTGGCAATCTGTTTCCGCTGGGTTGAAAGCGGGTATCAACACTGTCCAACAGATGCCGGCATGGGCAGAATATGACGGACTCAATACCCACCTCGGAGCACCCATTACAGATTTCATTTTACCCGAGCACTATACCCGCAAACGCATTCGCTCAATGGGACGTGTTTCCCTGATGTCAACGCGTGCCACAGAGCTAGCCTTAGAAATGGCGGGTTTGCTTGGCGACCCGATACTGACCAATGGAGAAACAGGCATTGCCTATGGTTCCTCTACGGGCAGTACCAAGCCAGTCAGTGAATTTGCCACCATGCTGACTGAAAAGCATACCAATAACATCACTGGCACAACTTATGTGCAAATGATGCCCCATACCACCGCCGTCAACACCGGCTTGTTCTTTGGTCTGCGTGGCAGGGTTATTCCAACCTCAAGTGCCTGTACATCTGGCAGTCAGGCAATCGGGTACGCGTGGGAAGCTATCCGCCATGGCTATCAAACCATAATGGTCGCAGGTGGAGCCGAAGAATTGTGTCCATCCGAAGCGGCAGTATTTGATACGCTGTTCGCCACCAGCCAGAAAAATGAAGCACCGAAAACCACACCTTCCCCGTTTGATGTTAATCGCGATGGGCTGGTCATTGGTGAAGGTGCAGGTACATTGATCCTTGAAGAATTGGAACACGCCAAAGCACGTGGTGCCAAGATTTATGGTGAAATCATCGGGTTTGCCACTAACTGTGATGCTTCCCATATTACCCAGCCAAAATCCGAAACTATGCAGATCTGCATTGAAATGGCACTGAAATCAGCGGGCTTACAGCCAGCCGATATCGGTTACCTCAGCGCTCACGGTACTGCAACCGATCGTGGAGATGTCGCAGAGAGCCAAGCTACGGCTAATATTTTCGGCAACCAAACACCTATATCTTCACTGAAAAGCTATTTCGGTCATACATTGGGGGCTTGTGGTGCACTTGAAGCATGGTTAAGTCTGGAAATGATGAATGAAGGCTGGTTTGCCCCTACCCTCAATCTGCAAGAGGTTGACCCCGCTTGTGGGGAGCTGGATTACATTATGCACCAGCCTCGTGCAATCCAGACCGAGTTTATTCAAAGCAATAACTTTGCCTTTGGTGGCATCAATACCTCGATTGTGATCCAACGTTGGGCTTAATTGGGAATTAAGGGACAGACAAAGCGCTGGTTTGACCCAGCGCTTTGTTATTAAACAGAGATCATCACATGGTAGCCTGACATCATTGTTATATTGCTATCAAGAATGTTTTTCAACCACCAAATCAACACCTTCATTTAAAAGCTCATTAAGAGATTGACCACTTGCCTGAGCGGTTATCGCTAATGCATGATGTCGTTCTGGCGTCAGTCGTGCCGCAATTTTGCCACTGTACGTCTTATAAGGTGCTATACCGTCTTTCTTACATTCATCAAGAAAAATAGCCAAAGACCGGGCGCCTTCATTCTTTAACTCATCAACACTATATGCGTAGAAATCAGCTCCTCCATTTAAGCCAACAAATTCACCGCGAAACATCTCAATTTCAGGGTCGAAAGAAATAACAGCCATATGACCGTCGATTTTTAATGTATTATTCATCATGGTCTTTCTTAAGCTATCCAACCAGATCCGAAGATAGGGCGGGCAAACACGTCTGACAGCGTTCTTTGATGTCGTTTTTTCATAAAGGCAAATAGTATCACATTTTGATATCACGACAATCAGAATGATACCCTATACCATTAGGCAATTATAACGAATACAGCCCACAACCTAATGCAAAGTGTATCAATGTATTATGTGCAATTATTATACAACCATATTAACCAATCACAGGCGAATACTTCTGTTTCAGCCCATCGGATTGATACGCCGTGTTCCTTATCGCGCTGGCGTTCTCCGGTGTACCTGTGTTGTGATGGGTATGGGCGGCGGTCAGTTCCGCCAGTTCCCTGACCACATCCAGCGTGTCTAACATCAGGGTCATGACATTAATTTGCTGGCTGCCCACCCAGACCACAGGGGCGACGATTTCCTGTTTGACTCCGGCGATGCTCTGCTTAAGCAGGCCAATTTTCTCTATCAGCTTTTGGCCGACGTCAATATTGGCCTCTTTCCCCACACTGGCAACAAAATTTGATGAAGTCGCCACGCTGTAGTCACCCTCGGCGATTTGCTGGACAGCGCCCGCCAATAGCGCAGACGTTCCCAAGACCGTGATTTTATCCGTCGCCTGTACCGTGGTTTCCCGTGCCACCACCGTGCGCGTTTCCGTATCTGCCTTGATTTCGCGGTGCATGGACGATTCGTTAATGGTCTGGTCAGTCTGGCGTATCCAGCTCCCCTCCTGCGTCACGCGCTGCGAGACTTCCGCCCGCTGCTGCTGCAACTGTTCACCGGGCTTGATATCCGGCAGGGTGTTGCCCTGACTTAAGGTCTGGCGGATAAAGGGCTTATCGGGTCGCCCGCCCTCAAACGCGATTTCAACCACGGTGCCAATGGGCGGGTACTGGAACATGCCCGATTCACTGCCCGCCATCGGCAGAGGCAGCGGCACGGCGCGATAAACCGGGGCGGCTGCGTCTTTGCCGTTATCATCCAGCAATTGCACATCCACCGCATAGCGCGGGCGGAACGGGTCAGAAATATCGCCACTGACCGTGTTTTCCGTATGGGCTTCAATCCGGGCCAGTTTAGGCAGATGCAGCCCGGCGGATAATTCAGGGTAGGCCGCATCAATCTGGCGCTGGGCGGGGGTTTTATTCGCCGTCTGGCCTTTCGGCTGCCATGTGATACTCATGTTTTCATTCAACAGGTTGACCTTGGTCAGCCGCTGC
The DNA here is from genome assembly GCF_028598805.1 of Xenorhabdus yunnanensis. Lineage (GTDB taxonomy): Bacteria > Pseudomonadota > Gammaproteobacteria > Enterobacterales > Enterobacteriaceae > Xenorhabdus > Xenorhabdus yunnanensis. The sequence goes on from NZ_JAQRFI010000013.1 coordinate 22,045, forward strand.
TGATTGACCACCACGCCGGGACGCAGGGATTGGATCATCGGAATCGTCATCGCATTGCCCGCAGATTGGCTTTGGCTGAATTCAGTGGGGATGGCGACGGGCTTTCCGGCAAACAGCGAATGCACCCAACTGCCGACATACACCGAACCATCCGGCAACTGGTGCCAGATATAGTCCTCAATGGCAAAAAGCTGCCCCAGACTCCCCAATAACTGGTAGCCCGTGCCGTTATGGGTATAGTGCGGGATGGGTTTATCAGTATAAGGGGCATCCGGTAGCGTGAACGTCAGGCCGCTGTGTTCCTGCAACCAGTTCACTATCTGGCGTAACGTCGGGTGCTGAAACGAACACGGCCACGGGCGATCAAAGACGCCAACCAGCTCACGCACAAACAGGCGCTGATAGCCGTTCTGGGCGGGCTGTGAGCGTTCCACATAACCCGTAAACCAGCGCAGCACCAAATCGGTATAGCCCACATCGAGGCGCACCAGTTTCCCGGTGTAATCGGTGGTCGTCTCTGCCGTGATAAAGCCCCGGCCGCAAGATGACAGTTCCAGCATGATATTGGCATCCACCAAATGGATCTCATCACCGGAAAGATGAAGTCGGTTAATCGGTGTCATTATTTGGCAGGCCCTATCCAATCATTAATCGGCTTCAATACATTACGCTCAAACCAGCTTAATTCCTCCGGCGTTTCCTTGGCTGTGCCACCGCCCTGCGCTGTCTGTTTTTTGGCCTGAACATTGCCAGCAACGCGGGCATCCCGTTTTTCAGATACCGATAAATGCTCCCTTAAGGTAAAGGTGACCTGCCATGCCTGCTTACCGTCTACCTTGCTGGCATCAATCGTGCCCGTAAATGTTCCGATGCGAAAATTGATGGCCTGTGCGGTCAGGTTGGCGACGCGGTAGCGTTTCAGGTTGCCATTGTCTTTCGCTTCCGCCAATGCAAACAGGCGGGACAGCGTCTTTTGTTCGGTAAAGGGAATAATGCCCGTGATACGCAATTCTTTTGGCTTAATGCCCTGCTCGGCTACTGCGGTACTGGATGACTGGCCGCTTTGGTCTTGATCCTGAAACATCATGGACGGGGTCACGGTCAGGCTTTTTAACGGGATGGCCTCGCCATCAAGGGCGAGGGTGATAATTTGGCTCATGTAGCATCCTTTCTAATGGGCGGATATCATCCCCGACAAACAGGATCGCCAGCGTGTAAACCGCGTCCGGTTCGGGAATGTTCTTGCGTAATTTTTCCGCCACATGTGCGCCGTTCCCTTTCCCAGAGAACGCCCAGACAGTGGCAGATTTTCCCGCCAACCCACTCATGGCATCGGTGATTTGCTGCAACGCAGATTGTCGGGCAGAGGTAAACGCGGTTAACTGGGATTTTAACCCGGCAATACTGCTGCCCGCGCTGGCCTGTGCTTTGGCTTTGGCGATCAGTTGCGCATTGACCGCCAGACGGCTGGTTGCGGTTGATAAGGGTTGCGGCGGAGGTAGCCCGCCGCCCAGCTTGCCCGGCAGTTGCATTTTGGTAATGACCAGACTGTCCGCTGTTTTTGCCATGCGTTTGACCTGTGCAAACGCAGGCAGTGGCAACACCGATGAAAATTGCGTGAGGTGTTGCATAAATTCAGCATGGGTTTTGGCACAGACCATCAGTATCAGGCTGTTGATATCGCCTGCACCCGTAAGTTTAGTCGCCAGTGTGTCAATGGCATTGGTCGGGCTTAAATAGCTGCCACTGTCAGTCTGCTGCCCGATACCGTAAATAAACGGATGAACGGGCACAATGGCGGCGGATATCCCCGATAAATCCGGGGACAGTTGTAATATCTTACGCTGCCACATCAGGACGTTCCGGCCAGATAATGTGAGTGACATCGGACACGTCAAGGCGGATCAAGGTCACCAAATATTTTTTCCATGCCACCAGCGCGTGTTCTTCGGTTTCTGTCGCCAGCCCTGTATCAATAGCATACTGTAGTGGAGTGATGATTTTCTCTGCCTGCTCGCGCAATTCTTCTCGTTGTTTTTCGGCCTGTTGCCTATCATGGCGCTGTTTTGCCATCGTATCTGTCACCCACTTTTTACCCTCCCATTTATCAAACGGGGTATTGGGTTCAAGCAAGGTCAGGTCAATGGCGAGTTCCCCGATTTTCTGCACCCGCTGTGGTGCTTGGGTTTTGATATGGTAGGCCTTTTTGCCACGATAATCGGGCACCTGTAGCCAGCAGGTTTCATCCGGTGAACGGATCACCGCGATATCTTCCGCATCAGGTAATTCCGGTTCATCCAAATAGGCATCTGAAACGATGGAAAAACCGACGGGTACACTATCATACGATTTGCCCAAAAACTCACGGGTCTGGGCATGACAATGATAAACCTCTACCCAGCCCGCGTCAATTGCCAGCCCATTATCATCAAATTCCGCCATCGGAATATTTGTTGTGTATTTTGCCATTAGAATATCCTTGTAATATAAATCACTGCCTTGTTAATGGGTCGGTTTTCGTTTGCTGTTGGGACAACGCGTGACGCATCAAAGGTGAATGTGATTGAACCACCGCCGCTTCCCGAAGAACGGCCGCCATCTTTAAACGTTGACGCAAACGCACCATTACCATACCCCCCCCTTTCTATTGTGGGTGAACCAAAACCACCCGTAATATTTCGTATCGCATCACCTTGTTCAGTACCCAGTTTACGCCCCGGATCGAGTCCTCGGCTGATCCCCCCCATGGTGTCTAATCCGCGTTTAAATAATCCTCTGTCATCAGGTAATCGTCCACTGGGAAATACTTTTAATAAATCAGGGTATCGAGATTTGTTAAACTCCCGCCCATTATTTTCCACAAATCCGTAAGGTATTGCAGCTTCAGATTGCCATTCAATCGTTGCGCCAATGGGTACACCAATAATGGATTGTTCACTACGACCACCATTGTTATTCAAGAATTGGGTATGCAAAACTGCGTCAACATCGATCCAGATTTGCCCAACATCGTCTTGTTGATTGCCAATACAGATCCCTTTTGCCCACCCGTATTCCTGACCGCATGAGAATGGCCCAACGTAACTTCTATCAGGGAATTGGGACAAATCTTGAGTTTGTGGAAATGCGTTCACATCTGTTGCATTCAGTGTGATATCACCCGTTAATGGCTTATTGTTTATTTTCCGGGTAGTCGGAACCGCATTTTCTGCTTTTTCTACTGTTTTTGACAAACCCAGTTGCCGAACAAACTCAGATTTATTGGGAATATCCGCGCCGTTTTGTGCTTTGGACAAACGCCCATTGGCATTATCACTAACCACATTCAATGCCGTATTAGTAGCATAGTCGCCCTTTGGTTGTTTCTCGGCTAAGCCATTTTGTACGTCCTGCCGTGTGGCATAATCGCCTTTCGGTTGCTTCTCATTTAATCCGCTGGATAATGCTGATTTCGTCGCATAGTCCTGCTTAACCTTGTTCAATTCTTTTTGCAGGTCAGCAATATCACGATCGCTCAATGTGCCTCTCTTGCGTAAATCAGTAACGTTGCCATTTCCATCAATCTGCGCAATGGCAAACACATAATGCGGGTAGCCTGCCGCATCCAGATAATTTCGCAGATCATTTGCCGTCGCAATTTTAACGGCTGTTTTCCACTGACTGACCAAATTCCCCTGATAGCTAAAATCCGCATACACACGGGTATTGCGCAGGCTGTTTAAGGTCTGGTCAAATTCCAGTACCCCGCGCAAGCCGCCCACATAAGCCAGCCCTTTTTTCACAACATACTGTTCGCCCTGACGCACCACAGCAAAGCTATCCCCAAAAAAAGCGGCTTCCCCGTAACTGTCGGTATTGATCAAACGCTGCATTTCATCCATACCTATCAAACGGGCGGTAAAATCAATCTGCCATGTTTCTGCCGTGGTGGTGATAGCCGTTTCTTTTGCTGCACCGTCAAATTCCAGCAGGAAAGAGCGGGTCAGGACATTGCCCTGCAAGCCGCCTTCGGTCTTGATTTTCTTTTGAATGGGCGCATGGGTGATCATGCCAGTCACACCGGAGGCCTTATTTATCAGGCCAATCCAGTTAAAATCAAAGTTACCCACTTCTGTACCCAATGTGACGCTGTAAGCCACGGCATGCTCACTGGCGAGTCCGGTTTTGTTGACCGCCTGACGGTGAACGATTTGGTTTTGAGCGGGTTGTTTTTCACTGCGGCCGAACTCTTTCGACGGATCAAGGTTCGGTACATTGGCAAAAACAAACTCATCCAGCACCACGGGCTTACCTGCGGCAACCTGTTGCGCCTTCCACTTTTCAAAGTCTGTCGTTATTACTGAAGACATACTATTTCCTTATAATGACGCACCGTAAGTTACGTTCGGTGCGGTGCTTTCCTTGAGGCTGGCACTGTCACAGACGGCAACGCCTGCGATATGCCCCACTTTTAATAATAATAGTTGGGTCGGAATGGCAGCGGCATAAGCGCAATAATCCGCACCGATACTGCCTACCCGCATCAGCAACTGATTTTTGGCGATCACTTCAAACCGATAACGGCGGCAGGTGCGGCCATACTGACGGATGATATTCATCAACAAATCGGGGTTTGCCGCTATCTGGCCGTCACTGAGGCGCAGGATAATCACATCCCAGTCAATGTCTGGCTGGCGCTCCAGCAATTCCACATAGCCCACACCCAGCCGTTCAAAGATGGCAATAAATCCGGCGATGCTGCCTGCATCTTTGGCGTTGATAAACGCGTACTTCACCCGCTTGCGGAACAACGGCAGCGGTTCGCCATTAAAGCGCTGGATATCCCGCTGATAGGCCAATACCGATAACAGCGGCTCGGTACAGGTTTCCGCATCCAGTTGGGCCAGCGGCCATGTCAGCCAGTCGTAAACCTGTGCCCAGAATGTCCGCGCTGCACTGAGCAGTTTGGCGGGTTCGCCCTTATCCATCCATGAGGGCAGAGCCAGCCGCTTAAGGCGTTCCGTAAACTCAGCCATTCTTCACCTCCACGGAGAGCGTTTTCAGTCTCGGCACACTTAAGTCACTGAGAATATCCCCCAGTGAAAAAGTCAGGGATTCAATCGCACTGAATTCACGGTGGATTTCCCGCCCTAAGTTGGAAAAGGAAAAGCGCGAGTAGGGCCATGTTTTTTTCACCGGATACTGGCTGTTTTCCCGGAACGCACAGCGGATCAGGTTCTCCACATCCCGTTTCAGGGTGGCTATCTGCTCCTGACGGTAGTTCGCCAGACTGACCACAAACAGCGTGACTGATAAATCATGCTGGGTTTCCGGCATCGGCAGGCACTGCATATCATCGCCATGCCCGTGATGGCCCTGATTAGTGATGTAATCGTTGACCGCCTCAATAAACGGCTGGCTAATCACCCCCGAATCCAGCAACAGATACGCATTGGCCGTGCCTGCCCCACGGGGCGCATCATGCAGAAAGAAGATGCGGTCAATGCTTAAGCCCGCCACCGCCGCAATCATGCCGCGGTAAACCGCATCGGTATGATAGTTACCGACCAGGTTATATTGGTTGCGGCAACGGTCACGCAAATCATCATCGGATTCCGCATCCGCACCGGGCGTTAACAGCCAGCCTTCTTCATTCTGCACCCGCGCAATACCGGATACCGCCACGGGCAGAAGTCGAAAGTAGCCGGGGGCAAGGTTAAATGCGCCGCCTGCGGCTTCTGCTCTCACAGGCAGTAAGGCACTGGACACACCCTCAGCCATCACCGCGCTTTCCGTGGTGCTGACGCGGTAGATTTCACCGTTAATACGTTCAGTCTGGATCACCGTTCCGGCTGGCACGGTCACGGCGGAGGCGCCCGCTGCCTTATAGAAGCGAATAACACCCTGCGCGGCAGAGGCGGGCTTGCGTTTCAGGTTCACGCCCCAGGCAAACATATCCAGCCATGAACCTGATGCGGTCGCCAGATACATATTCTTTAGTGTCACGTTGATTAATGCTTCTTTCAGCCACAACACGGGTCGCGTGACAATGGTGTTAATCAGCCGCCAGAACGGGGACATCTGCGAAGTGTTGGTTATAAGTCCTGACTCATCCACAACTTTGGCAAAAGCGGCGCTGATCTCGGTTTCCGTGGTCGGCATCCCACTGTCACGCAGCACCTTTTCATAATCAATCGTCGGTTTAGTTTCCATTGCCTACGCTCACATTAATACGACCAAAATCGTAGGTTTCAGCCGTGATCCATAATTTAGTCCGCGCTTCTTCATTGATGCTGACCGTCCCTGGAATAATCCGTTCATCATTTTCAACCAATATCACTATCTGGGTATGAATGTCGGCCCGTAATGTCGGACTGCGTTCGGCAATTAAATTCATTGCTAATCCACTTTCAATAATTGCGTGAACACAATCTTGTCCAATAGAGATACGGTTATTACAGAATTGCGGTTCATTTCCTGAATTGAGCGTGAAGTCACGCTCACTAATTAATAAATCAATATATTTAGGCTTATCCATAAGCCACGTGCTCCCATTCCATTAATTGATCCGGCGTTATGCCATTGGAAATATTCAGCGTTACGCTTTCAATACGGCGGCTGTTATCCGTGAGGGTCTGTGAATTTGTTGTGACGTCTTTCATCAGTCCCTGCCTGCCGATCCCCTGCATTTTCCCGCCCGTTAATACGCCTTCACTTTCAGGCGGGGTGATGGCTTTAACCGATTGCATCATGACTTGGGATTGTCCCTGCAAAATTCCCTTCGGCTGGGTCATCAATTTCTGGGTATTTTCCGCCATGCTGACATTGGGCACGGGGGCGTTTGTTGCGGGTTCAACTACCATTTTCTGGATCGCCATCGTTTCGATGTTGACACCCGGAATCTGATTTAACGTCTCGACAATGCCGTTATAAACGCCAGCGAAGGATTCTTTCAGCCAATCCCATAATCCACTGAAAAAATTACTGACACTGTCCACCATGTTGGAAAAGGTATCCGCCAGTGAAAAGTTGCTGAACCAGTGACACAGGTTGTCCCACGCTTCACCAATCCACGCAAAGACTGCACCAAAGATCTCGCCAACCCATTTCACACAGGCCGCGATAACCTTAAAGGCTGTGGTATCCATAATGGCGGCTTTGATGGTATCCCAATGCTTAATCAGCAGGTAAATGCCCACGGCCAGCAACGCGATAGCAGCAATAATCAGCAAGACAGGCCAGGTCATAAAGCTGAATGAAATACCCGCTAAAATTGCCGCCATACGGATAACCAGCAATGTGCTGCGTAATATTCTCAGTGCAGCATTAAATGCAATGATAGCCGTTCTATACAACCATATTGCTGCTGTTCCCAATTTCATGATCAAGGTAAAACCTATCCAAATCCCCCTCAGAGCAATCAGGATAAATTTGGATATCCCCATCACAATATTGGCCATTGCTCCCACGACAGCAAAGTTCATAATCCCAAGCGTGATATAACCAATCCAGCGCGCAATATTGGGAAACAGTTCCATCCAACGTACTAATATTTGGCTGGTATCGGCGAGTCGGTTGACCAAGGGTTTGATAACAGGCAATAATGCTGAACCCACCAGAATCTGAAGGTTCTCCCAAATGGCCTGTAATCGTTCCCACGGATCTGCCATTTGTGCGGCCATTTTACGGGTACGCTCCATCCCATCATTCGCACCCAGCGCCGTGATGTTCTCTCTTAACGAATCAACATTGTTGAAGAGTGCCTTAACCACCACAGCAGAACCACCAAATGCAGCTTCGATCTCCGCTTGCGCCTTAAGGTTACCGTCAATGCTCTTGCCATATTTGGCCTGTAATTTTTCCAGCATTTCCGGCATGGAAAGCATTTGACCGGATGTATTAACGAAACTCAATCCCAGACTTTTCGCTCCTTTGGGCGCGACCGATAGGAAGTTTTCATAAGCACGGCTAGAATCCGTTCCCAATGAATTCTGCAATTCCCCCAATACCGCCAGTTGTTCATCAATCCCCACACCGAAGTTCGTTCCTGCTTTGCGGGAATTTTTCAACAGTTGCGTAATTTCCGGCATACTGGTGCCGAAAGTTTGCGCCATAAAAACGGCCTTACCTGATAGCTCCTCAGCAAACTGGATATTTCCTACAGACTGAGCGTGATCGGAAAACAGATCAAACATTGTCCCCATATAGCCAGCCGCATCCGACGCACTGGCTTTCAGAGCGACAGCAGTAGTGTTGGCAATCTTGGTCATCTGAGGTAATTCTGTTTGCTCCAGCCCTTGTACTGCTTTGTTAATTTCCGCCGCTGATTTCACAAATTCGATGGCGGACTTGCCATACTGTGAGCTGAAGGTCATTGAGTCTTTGGCAATTTTTGCCATGACTCCACTATCAATTCCCTGTAATGAAGCTGATTTCAGGGCTTCATCCATTTGAATGGCTGGCTCAAGGAAGCCATGAGTTGACCAGAACGAATCAGCGATTGTTTGCCCACCCGCTGAAATTTTGCCAAATGCCTTTTGTGACTGTTCAGCAAGTTGACTAAGTTCCGTTTTTACACTGGCAATAGGTCGTGTAATTTCACTGATTAGTCTGTGTATAAAACCTGGATGACTCATGGCTCACCTTTTAATGCCAATGCAATTCCATTTGCAGTGGCAATGCGTGTATATTCCCAGTATCGATTATCCAACCAAATTGCACGGGCTAAATTTTCCGTTTCATCATTTTCATTTGGTAAATAATGACGACGCAAAGTTAAGGCTTGTTCAAATAAGCTATTGTCAATAGCCTTAACCCGTGCATTTAGTTTTTTATTTCAATTTCCAGCTTTGGTGCATATTCAGAGTTAATTTTCTCAACCAATTGCATTGCCGCACCCGGAATCTGCAATAATTCATCAAGAGCAGATTTAGATGTGGGTTGAACGATACGACGTAAATAAGTGACAATTGGTACAATTTTATTGTCCATTGTCATATCATTAATCATATTGTTATAAGCAACAATATTTGGCTCGAATTTAATTTCATCACCCGCAACAATTAAACTGACAATTTTATTTTCTTTACTCATGATTTAATTCCTTTATTTAACTTAATCCATTTATTAGATTGTCTTAGATTATATTGCTTTAGATAAACATCATCCCTGATGTCATAAGTCGCCCCAGTGCATGTATATAATAATATTCATACAACTAATGACTTCTTATGTTCTTCCGTGCCCACAAGATTTAGCTAATCAGTTTAGCCAATCAGATTGCGGGTTAACTCTGCTTCCAGATATGGAATACCATTGATACGTACAAAATCCGGGGAAGTGACCACAAATTTAACCTTGTGTGTCATCACGCTTCCACCTTTCGGATCAACATCCAGAATATCGCTGAGGATCAGTTTGCAGCCATAAGCCTCGACTTTCATTTCTTCATTGCCTGCTTTGGCGTACCACATCAAATCAACAGGCTGAATGCCTCGCCATGAACCCGACGCACGTGCTTTGGCAGTGACAATATCCAGATATTTGGTGCTGAGTTCAATTTCGCCCTCTGCCGCAACATCACCGGAAATATAACCGTCCGGTACGCCCTGTGTTTGGGCCGCAGCAGTATTGTCAGTAATGGACAGATTGACCTTTTCAGCATGAACCAGATCTCCATCCATATTAAAATCGACCGATTGGCCGGAAATACGCTGGCTCATTTAGTTTCCTCCTAAATCCAGCAGTAAACTCGCCGTGATCCCTTTCGGGCATTCATAGGTGCGAATGGTGATATAAATTTCTACCGTGTTTTTATTGCGCCATGTAATAGCAATGTCACCATCTTCAGGCGATTTCACTTCACCGGGGAATGTCACACCGTTAATTTCGGTACTGCGGGACATTTCACGCAAAGTACGGGCAAAGTAAGCCTGATGCGTTGCAATGCTGCCCGGCGTACTGTTCAGACTGCGATTAGCGATTTTAGCGATAGCCTGCAAGCGTACACGGCGCGCAACTTTATCTACAACACGCAAATTTTCGATGCTCTGGTAATCCCCGCCTTCCACATCCAATGTGCGGCCATCTGACCAATACATGCCGTCATAATCGGGATACCACATAGGAACACTGAAACGCAGTTTTTCCAATGCCTGTAGTGTTGCCAAATCAATTGACTTTCCTTCACCATCAAGCGGAAAATCCGTCGAACCCAAATCCATTAACGGCCCTGTCTGGACTCGTGCCGGGCTGTCTGCCACGGTTACGGCACGGTTACACAAACGACCCGCCAATACCCCCGCTTCGTTGCCCCACAGAGACGGTGCTAGTTGCACCGAAGCAACCGCTTCGCCCTTTTGCAATTCAGCCAGACGAGAGACATAATCCGCCCAAGTTTCTTTCTGCTGTGTACCATTAACAGCGAGAATAGCCCACTGCCAACGACCAAATTTGGCAATGATATTTGCCCGCAAGGTTTGTGCTGCTTTGATAACGGATTTCGTTGCACCGTTCGTCAGCACATAACCTTCAACACTGGCAATATGCTGTGCTGCTGTCACCGCCTCGACAAAAGCCAGTTCATCTGCCGATTCTGGCAAGACGTGGACATAGCCAGACCAGTTTTGCCCTGCGTTTGCCATCGCCGCCAGTACGTTGCGCTTCAGAGTGGTATCCGCTGCACCCAATACGGAATCAAAATCCGTCTGGGTATTCACGGAGAAAGTTTTACCTACGTTGGTTTTTCCCGTACCAACAAAGAGCAATACCCGCTCAATTTCCTTTGTTTCGCCCTGTAATTGGTTAATTTGGTTAACCTGAACATGTGGCCACATAATTTATTCCTTTATTTATGTTTTCAGTCGCTCAAGGTTGCAAGATGCGTTTTGCCATTCCTTGAGCCATTCTGCTTTGACTGCCCATTGATCATTATTGGATCTGTTCAACGGCTGTGCCTGATTCATCCATGTAATGCACAATACTGTTTTCAGCAAACCAGATTTCAGGGGGAGCCAACAGCCAGCGCTTACCATCAAAGGGGACAATACCATTTTTATCCTCACGCATAATTACGGGTTCTGACAGTGATAACGACACCACAACGACAGCGGTTTCTTTATTCGCTTTGACCGTCATGGTTGGACGTTCCTGTCCCTGATTAGCACTCCCTAATTCATCGTTTTGCTCTGTCAGCCACGCATCTATTAGCAGCGGAATATATCGGGGATCTTGCTCCCTGTAAGGGAAGTTTTCCCATGAAATCACCGCTTCATACTTTTGGATAAACATCTGGTATTGCCCCAGACCTAAATCCCGTTGAGCCTGAATAAAGCGGATTTTCCCCATATCACTAGTAAATTCCGTTTTACCAATAGACTCTGCTGGCAAATTTTCCCGTAAAAATGTCGTTAATTGCTGTAATTTGCTCATATCATGCATACCGCTGTCAGTTTCAATCCTTTCATTATTACAGGTAAAAATCCGCTTTAACTCATAACGGGTAGCAATCCCTTGCCGAAGCGTTTTCACGCCTAATCGTGGATTAGACTGAGATAATTAATCTCTTCCGTTCGAATCAAGCGCATTATTGCGGATCTAATAAAACTCTGCGAATGGTTTAATTCTGATGAATTCGGATATTGCTCGATAACCGAATTCATCAGAATTAAAATATTTCGTCTCACCTTATTTTGTTTAAATAGAAATAAAAACCACCTCTCAAAGAGGTGGTTTAAGGATAGAAATAAAATGAGATTTTTTCATTGTAAGACCATTTTCATCTCCAATAACCAGAACCACCACTTACGCCAAGTGTCGTTCCTGCTCCTAACCCTTCAAAATGTCCCAACAATTTTCTATTTTTTATACTCCAAATTTGCATAGTTCCAGCAAAAGCTGTGGTAATTGTAGTAAAGTCAAGCCCCTCCGCATATACTTTATCAATATCATCTGTATAAAAATTACCGAAATATACTCCAAGACCCAGTGATGTCGCTCCACCAGATGTCCCGGAAAATTCCTTATGATCGTCAATTTCTAAAAAATGCTTATGGTAAAAGATAAAACTGGTTATAGTTAATTTGGCTTTAAGGCTTATGGCTCTTTTTTCCAATATTTTTTTTCGTGCATCATCAATGACTTCTTGATCTAATTTTCCGGTTAATAATTCAGATAAAGATTCTATAACTTCTAATCTTTGCTCAACAGATAAAAAACGTTTTGATTCATCATTTGAGCTATTATTCATAATATTCCCCTGGTCTAAATACTATAACCACATAATATTAATTTAACACTTGAATATTATTTATAATTATCTATTACCAGAGAATAATTACGCATCTTTATTCCAGATAGTAATAAATAATTTTAATTATTACGGGTAAAAGCTACAGATAATAAAGCCATCTCTATTCGTAAACGGGTGGCAATCCTTTGCCAAAGCGTTTTCACACCTAGTTGTGGATTAAACAGAGATATTTTACTCCTTCCGTTCAACACCCATGTATTAAATCTATTCCCAATAACCACCACCTGATATTGTGGAAGATATCGTTCCTAATCCGGTTCCGTTAAACTGTGCCACTTTCGCTAAAGATGAATTTATAAAAGCTATAGACACAGTTATAGGTGTTGTAATTGCAACAAAGGCTTTTGCTTCCTGATAAATTAAATTAATATCATCCAAACCAAAATAAAACTCACCGGAAAATTCTCCTAGCCCCGGAGATCCTAATCCTCCTGCATGCCCGTAAAAAGTTTTCGCACCATCAACATATAGATTACATGTAAAGTAAAGAAAGTAACTTTTTAAGGCCAAACGAGCCTTATATATTTTTATATTGGATTCAGATAAATTTATGATCGAATCATCTGTCGTTTTGTGCTTTAACTTATCTGCTGTTGCTTCAGATAAAGACTCGATAATTTTCAGCCCTTTTTCAACAAGCAGAGAAGATTCTGATTCAGTAGATAATGGTTTTTTCATAATATCCCCCGATTTTATAAAACGAGAAAAATTAATTTAATACTTAAACATTATTTCTAATTATCCATTACCAGAGAATAATTACACATCTTTATTCCTGATGGTAATAAATACTTTTAATTTTTATTAGTGATGTTATTAATAAAGAAATTTTTCTCAGTATAAATTTGGTGTTATTTATCAGTTTGTTTATCATTATGGTTTATACCCAATGGATTTTAAGGTGCATCGCGGCGGCAAGGGAACGAATCCCCGGGAGCATAGATAACTATGTGACCGGGGTGAGTGAGCGCAGCCAACAAAGAGGCAACTTGAAAGACGACGGGTATATTCTAAATAAGCTACCAAAAGCGATAGCTTATATCCGATATAATTCAAGATGAATGATATAGGCCTATTTCGTTTTAAAAGTATAGTACCAATCTTAAATTTTTCAACAAAAAACAAACATTAATTTTACAAGTAAATTCTATGAATAATGAAAAGTTCGAAAGTAGCTTCATTAAGCAACAGAATCAGCTTTCAATAAGGCCAATGCCTCCTGACGTTGTTGCGGATTGAGGTTATTCACCATAGTCCGCAGCAATTTATCGCCATTTTTGGCACTGGGGCTTAATGTGTGTGAAAAAGTCAAATTCATGACAAATCGGTAACCACATTCAATATCAGCGCACGCACAGTAAAGATCGGCAATTTCATGGTGCTTCCGATTGGTTTTACTAATGACCGCTTTAGCGCCACATTCAGGGCAAAAAATTTTTAATACGCGCATCCTACTCATTCCCAATAGATTTATATTTTGGAGATTTTGACTTTTTGCGTATTTTACCCCTGAATTCATTTAATCTTTCTTAATATGGAATGTAATGTCGCTGATACATCAGGCTTCTTTCTACTCCAACTACAAAAAAAAATTCTAATGGGAATTGTTTCGTATATGCCCTTTTTCCATAAATCTTTTCATTCATGAGTATCAGTTTTTCTCGTTGTATCTCTTTGTGAGAAAAGACTATAGTCCGCACCACTCAAGGTTATTGAGTGAATTACTGCTTAAATCACCAAGATATATTCCAGTCCTTGGCATATATCGTGGCTGCCATTCGGCAAAATCTTGATGAGAAGCAGCGCATTTCTGACTGATTTTTTATGTGGAGACGACAGTAGTGAAACTGCTGCGCAAGAATGACAGTGCATTTGTACCTGTCGCCGGCTTGACTGTTTTTGCAATTGCTTCTGGTTACCTAATGAGCTTAATTCCTCTGTCGATGGCAAGTTTCAGCATTGATACAATTTATGCCAGTTGGTTAGCCAGTGCTTATTATATCGGTCTATTAATAGGTTCAATGATGATTGAGCCTGTTATTGCCAAGATAGGTCACCGTCTTTCATTTATTGTTTTTTTGTTGCTCTTATCAGCAACAGTAATTGTATTACCTTTTTTTCCAAATAAAGAAATCTGGTTAGTTGTTCGGTGTATTGCCGGCGTGGCCGTTGCTGGTGTTTTTGTCGTGGTCGAATCTTGGTTGTTAATTGGTGATAATCCCAAAGAACGCGCCAAACGCCTGAGCTTCTATATGACTTCCCTTTACGGTGGAACAACTTTAGGGCAGTTATTGATTGGGTCTATCGGCACTCAGGGGATGATCCCCTTTATGGTGATTTCGGCGCTGCTGTTTGTCGCTATTTTGCCTCCATTATTCGTGCGTCATGGACAACCTCCCGCGCTCCATCACCAGAGTATATCGCTGAGAAAAATCACTGAATTCAGTAAGCCAGCGATCGTTGGCTGTATAACATCCGGCATTGTTATGGGCACTATCTATGGCTTGATGCCTTTATCGTTAAGCCAAAGTGATTTCAATGCCGATCAAGTCGGTGTATTGATGGCATCCATTATTCTGGGCGGAATGGTCATACAGCCGATTATCAGTAAGCTGTCCGTCATCATGAGCAAAACTTTTCTATTGGCAATAGTGTCATTACTGGGTGTATTCGCTGTAGGAATAATGTATCTCTTTGAACATTATATTGTAATGATAGTGGCACTGGCACTTTTAGGTATGTCATCTTTTGCGCTGTATCCCATTGCAATTACTCTTGCTTGTGACAAGCTGGATTCGTCCTATATTGTAGCGGCAAGTCAGGTCATGTTATTAAGTTACAGTATTGGTTCCTCTATCGGGCCACTGGGAGCGGGGCATTTTATGCTACAGCACTACTTTCAAGCTCAGCATAATGGGCTGATGAGTTTCTTTTTCATTGTCTTATTGGTTACTGCAATTTATATGCTGCTGGCAAGCTTGGGCCGCAAAGAGCGTGTATTGGCAAGTTAGTTGCTAAATAATCTTAATTTGCATGAAAGCACCGCAACCTGTGGTGCTTTTTGCTTTTATTCCACTAATCCACATGTAGATTCTTCCATACTGTTTTTTGTTTGTTTTAAGCTGGATTTCTTTCCCCTAAAAACCAAACAATGCAACCATATCAATATCATTGACAATGATTGAACATATGCTCTCAAAGTTGCATTACATCATTTTTACTGTAAGATAGCCGCAAAAATGTCCAATCTGAAATTGAAAACGATAGAAAAATGGGGAGGTATTAAATGCAAATACAGCAAGCCACCAAAACTGATTTTTCGACACTGATTCAGATTTGGGAAGCCTCGGTACTTGCAACTCATAATTTCTTGCCCAAAGCCATGATTGAAGTTTTACGCCCGCAAATCCTTAACGATTATCTGCCTAATCTCACTGTTTATAAGGCTGTAGAGGGGCAAGATAATATCGTGGGATTTATCAGTACTGATCAATATCGAGTAGAAATGTTGTTTATTGCACCACAAGCGCGGGGAACAGGGATCGGCAAGATGTTACTGAAATTTGCCATTAAAGAATTACAGATCAATGAATTGGATGTAAACGAACAAAATACACAAGGCGTCGGCTTCTACCAACATATGGGATTTCAGGTTTTTTCCCGCTCAGAGCTTGATGGACAAGGGAATCCATTTCCTTTATTACATATGAAGCTGGCCTGAAATTCATTCAGCCAATATATCCTATTCCAGAAACACTTCAATCATCGTTGAAAGCCTCAGAATGACTTTCAACATTCTGCGGCTTTTCAGGGAATGAATAACAAAACGATTCTGCCAAAATGACAACAAAATAAGATTCTTTAATACAAAAAAATAAATAAATTTAAAGTAATGGAATATTTTGTAAACGACTGAGTGGAACTTGATAGTTAAATGATATAATGGCGTTTTTATAAGTATTTTTATTTCTATTGAGTTTAAGCATTAATGAATTATTTACAACAATCTACAGCTTCAGGTATGAAGCTGTTTACTGATCTTATTGGAAAACGTGTTACTCTAGGGGAGCACTGGCATTCTTCCAGCAATCGCACTAAATTTGCACTACGCAGTATCCTGACACCGGTTTCTACATTGAAATTGTTGAATGGCCTTGCCAGAACACCCCATTATTTGGATATTTTGAAAAAGCAGCCCAGTTTGCCTTGCAAATTACATCGCCCATACTTAAGTATTAATTTTAAGCGCAAACAAATTGTGAATGCTCTAAATGAACACTATCAACTATTATTCAAGCAATTAGAACCTGCCATTATTAGCAGAATTTTTGATATTCATGCTTATTTACTGGCAACCATTCAGGGTAAAAATGAAACATTTTTGATATATATTGACTCACTGGATAATCTGAATAAAGAAGGTGAACTCTCTTTATATATTACTACTGCAGAAAATGTCATTCTGGCTAAATGTGCATTTACTTTATTAACAATAGATGGCAAACAAACACTATTTATTGGTGTACTGCAAGGCCCGGCTAAAGGGGATAATTCTCTGGATATTATCCGCCACGCAACTAAAGAATGTTATGGACTTTTTCCCAAGCGCCTGTTAATTGAGGCTATTTGTCGTTTTTCCGAACATGTTAATTGTGAGCAAATCTTGGCAGTCAGTAACGAGACTCATATCTACCGTAGTATCCGTTATTGGCATAAAAAGAAGAAGCAAATGGTGGCGGATTATAATTCCTTCTGGGAATCCCTAAGTGGTATCAGAAAGGAAAATAATGACTTCCATTTGCCATTATTCATAGAAAGAAAATCTTTGGATGATATTCCCAGCAAAAAACGTGCTGAATATCGCCGTCGCTATCAATTACTGGATGATCTGGAAAACAGCATCAAGGAATCTCTTACAATAGTCTGATTTCCTGTCAGAAAGGAATACCAATTGGTAACTCAACGTGGCTTCGTCATTAACCATGTAAGATGGTTTTTAATGGCGGGCCATTCATTGAGAAGAATGCTATAAACGCAAGTATCTCGTAATGAACCATCTTTAGCTCGCAAGTGTTGACGCAAAATACCATCCAGTTTTGCCCCCAATCGCTCGATCGCCTTACGACTCTGGTGATTTAAAAAATGAGTGCGCAATTCCACCGCAACACATTCCAGTTCCTCAAATGCATACTGCAACAATAAAAATTTTGCTTCTGTATTGATAGCAGTGCGTTGGACAGAACGCGCATACCATGTAGAACCTATTTCCAATCTGGGAATACTCTCAACAATATTTATGTATGCTGTCATACCCACTGCCATTCCTGTTGCATTATCAATAACAGTAAAAGGCAACATGCTGCCATCAGTATGCAGGTCTAAACGGCGCTCAACTTCCTCATGGATATTTGCAGGATCAGGTACATTGGTATACCACAGTTTATGCAACTGCCCATCCTCAATGGCGCGAACAAATTCATCATGTCTATCATGCGACAAAGGTACTAAAGTTACACTTTTTCCTGTCAACGTAACCCAATCTGTTATTTTTCTCATACTTATTTACTCCATATTTATTTCTAATATGTTCTATTATTACAATACTTAATGCTAAATTTTTTATTTATATCACCATAGAATAGAGCATTTACAACATGCACAGCTAAAAGCATACAATAATCATAAATAAGAGGCATTTCTATTCTTAACAGATTTTCATTAAGGTGCCATTGATGCTCTATTTCATGATATTTGTCACAATCAATTAACAAAGTGATTCCAATAATGCTGGAACTGTCTAAATTTAAACATCATCTCATCCGACCACTTGGCTATATAGCTCCATACAGAGAAAAATAATATTTCTTGAGCTACCAAATATTTGATGGAGAATGCAATGAGCAACTACTCTCACCTGCTTGCACCACTGGATTTGGGCTTTACCATACTAAAAAACCGTGTATTGATGGGTTCAATGCATACAGGGCTTGAAGAACATCCCGACGGTGCCCAACGTTTAGCTCAATTTTATGCAGAACGAGCGGCGGGTGGCGTCGCATTGATTGTGACCGGCGGTATCGCACCAAACCAACAAGGCGCTGCCGCCATAGGGACAAGTGTCTTGAATAGTGAAGATTCCCTACCCCACCACAAGCTTATTACAGATGCTGTACATCAGGCCGGGGGAAAGATTGCTTTGCAAATCCTGCATACCGGACGTTACAGCTATCAGAAAAACTCTGTCGCGCCCTCAGCTATTCAAGCTCCGATTAATCCTTTTATACCTCAAGAAATGTCTGAGGAGGACATCCAGCAGACAATCAAAGATTTTGCCCGCTGCGCCCAGCTTGCACAACAAGCAGGCTATGATGGTGTGGAAATCATGGGCTCAGAAGGTTATCTGATCAATCAGTTTCTGGTCACACGCACTAATCATCGGCAGGATAAGTGGGGTGGAACCTTAGAAAACCGTATGCGTTTTGCTGTAGAAATTGTCAAAGCCGTCCATGCCATCACGGGAGAGCGTTTTATCATCATCTATCGTCTTTCCATGCTGGATTTAGTAGAAGATGGTTCTAATTGGCAAGAGATCGAACAACTGGCGCTGGAGATTGAAAAAGCAGGAGCCTCCATCATCAATACCGGCATCGGCTGGCATGAAGCCCGTATCCCAACGATTGCAACTATGGTGCCCAGAGCCGGGTTCAGTTGGGTCACTCAGAAATTAATGGGGAAAGTCAGCATCCCTTTAATTACAACCAACCGCATTAATGATCCCCAAGTGGCCGAACAAATTCTCAGTGAAGGTTGCGCCGATATGGTTTCCATGGCGCGTCCTTTCCTTGCTGATGCCGAATTTGTGTTGAAAGCCGAACAGAACCGCGTTGACGAAATCAATACCTGTATAGGCTGCAACCAAGCTTGTCTGGACAGAGTTTTTGTCGGCAAGTTGACGTCTTGTCTGGTCAACCCACGTGCCTGCCACGAAACCGAATTCATTACTGCCCCCGCCCAAGCCCCCAAAACCATTGCTGTCATCGGCGCAGGGCCTGCGGGACTATCCTTTGCCGTCACAGCCGCCAGCCGAGGACACCATGTCACGCTGTTTGAACGGGAAAATCAAATTGGCGGGCAATTTAATATTGCTAAACAAATTCCCGGCAAGGAGGAATTCCATGAAACCTTACGCTATTTTGAACGCCAATTAGCATTGAATGGTGTCGCATTGCGCCTCAACCATACTGCCACTGCCGACCAGCTTTCATCGTTTGATGAAGTTGTCATCGCGACAGGGATAACGCCACGTACCCCCAATATCGACGGCATTGATAATGAAAAAGTGCTGACTTACCTTGATGTATTGAAACACAAGCGGCAAGTCGGAAAACGCGTCGCCATTATCGGTGCGGGAGGCATTGGCTTTGATACCGCTGAGTATCTGAGCCAAAGCGGACAAAGCACCAGCCTGAGCAGTCATGCGTTTAGCCATGAGTGGGGAATTGACCAGACGATTACATATCGGGGCGGGTTAAGGCCAGATGGAGCACAAGTAGAACCTTCTCCACGCAGAATTTATCTGCTGCAACGCAAGGATTCCAAAGTCGGTGAAGGCTTGGGGAAAACCACTGGCTGGATACATAAAGCCAGCCTGTCTATGCGGGGCGTAATGATGCTTAATAGTGTTCAATATCTGAAAATTGATGATCAAGGGCTACATATCCGTCGTCATGATGAGCAACAATGCCTTGAAGTAGATAACGTAATTATCTGTGCAGGGCAGGAACCGATGAAAGAACTCTACCAGCCGTTGCAGGCAATGGGAAAAAGTGTGCATGTGATTGGTGGTGCAGATGTCGCAACCGAATTGGATGCCCGCAGAGCTATCGATCAGGGGGCCAGACTGGCGTTGAAAGTGTAACAAGCCAGATCCGGATAAAAATCCAAAGAAAAACGGTGATAATTCGTCGAGCAATTATCACCTTTTTAATTACAGCAAATAATTAACGCTGAGCTAATTGGTCAGTAGCCATGCGGGCATCTTCTGCCTGACAAGCCGCAGCAGTAAATAGTACATCAGTGGATGAATTCAGGCCTGTTTCAGCAGAGTCCTGTAAAACACCAATGATAAATCCCACAGCTATAACCTGCATAGCGATTTCGTTGGAAATACCAAACATGCTACATGCCAGTGGGATCAACAATAATGAACCACCCGCGACCCCAGACGATCCACATGCAGCGATGGCTGAAACTACGCTCAGCAATATCGCTGTAGGAATATCCACAGACATGCCCATAGTGTTCACTGCCGCCAGTGTTAATACAGTAATGGTTACCGCAGCACCAGCCATATTGACAGTTGCACCCAACGGAATGGAAACAGAATAGGTATCTTCATCCAGATTCATGCGGCGGCACATTGACATATTCACGGGAATATTAGCGGCTGAGCTGCGGGTAAAGAATGCCGTTACACCACTTTCGCGTAAGCACTCAAAAACCAACGGGTAAGGATTACGACGGATTTTCCAGAAAACAATCAGTGGATTGACGATCAGAGCAACGATAATCATACAGCCAATCAGGACGGTTAACAGGTGAACATAATCGAGCAAAGCTGTAAAACCAGTTGTCGCAATCGTTGAAGAAACCAACCCGAAAATGCCAATAGGGGCCAGACGGATAACGACACGTACAATCTGTGTCACTGATTCTGACAAATCTTGAAGCAGTGCCTTTGTTGATTCTTTAGCATGGCGCAAAGCAATGCCTAAACCAATTGCCCACACCAAAATTCCAACGTAATTCCCTTTCAATATCGCATCGATCGGATTGGCAACAATATTGATCAATACCCCTTTCAGTACCTCTACAATATTTTCCGGTGGTGATACTTGAGCATCATTCATCACCAACGCCAACGTCGATGGGAACAGCATACTGCCAATTACGGCCACTACTGCTGCAAGGAATGTTCCGATAATGTACAAGAAGATGATCGGGCGAATATTGCTTTTCTGGCCTATCTTGTGGTTTGCAATCGAAGACATGACCAATATCCACACCAAAACAGGAGCCACCGCTTTCAAGGCTCCTATAAAAAGTGTTCCAAGCAGTTCAACCGATTCAGCCGCAGAAGGCGCTAACCATGCCAGTAATATCCCCAGTATTAATCCGAGCAGAATTTGTTTTACTAGGCTTCCTTGTGTAATGTACCACACAAAGCCTTTTTGTTGTTTTTCCATAGTCTATCCATTTGATATTTTTGGCTCATTGAGCTTGATGTTTTTGTGTTTACTTTCCCAGTATAGGGAAATTAAGAGAACGCCAAAGCGTAATTCCTTGCAATATACAGACAACACAACGATTGATAACAATTCAGTTACATTTGTGTGATCGAAACTGCAAATTTCTCATCGCAATACATTCATAACGTAATAAATGTGACAATAAAAAATAGAAAATTAATCCATAAATTCAATATATTATAAAAAATCCATTTTCAGAAATAAACACAGATTATTTGTTTAATACGAATAGCATGGAGGGATTATTTTTCGTCAAATTTAGTCAATGAACAGGGGTGGATTAGCTGAAAAGATAGATAAATTTAATCCATTCGCATGATAAATTGCCATTAATGCTATTTTTGGGAAATTCATCAAATGATTAATTAATTAATTGATATATCCGAATGAATTACTTTTACATTGAGTTAATGTTCAATTGCTCAACAAAATTTTCTGTCTCGCTACTGCTGATTTTGTTAAAGTGTCCCTGTCAATCTTTATGCCATCTTGAAGGGATTTCGAGAGCATTTTATGACAATGGAATTTAATGCTTTGTATTTCAAAGCAACCAATAGAAATTCACCATAAATGCACCATAAAAGTAAGATGCAATCCTTAACCCGCGTTTTAGGAACATTTGATGGAAATTGTAACAGACCTTATTTATGCACTTTGGCACCAAGATTACGAAACACTAGCTAATCCATCATTAGTATGGGCGATCTACATCCTGTTATTTACTATCCTATTTCTGGAAAATGGAATATTACCTGCCGCATTTTTACCCGGTGATAGTCTATTGATATTAGTTGGTGTCTTGATTGCAAAAGAAGCCATGAGCTTTCCTGAAACTTTAGTTATTCTTACCGCCGGAGCAAGCCTTGGCTGTTGGGTTGGATATCTTCAAGGAAAATGGCTTGGCAATTCGAAATTAGTTCAGAGCTGGTTGTCACACCTTCCCGCACATTACCACCAACGTGCACATAACCTATTCCATCGTCATGGCTTATCCGCCTTACTGATAGGTCGTTTCATTGCTTTTGTCAGAACATTGCTACCAACACTGGCAGGCCTTGCCGGGCTAAAAAATGGACGTTTCCAAATATTCAATTGGCTTAGCGGATTCCTGTGGGTGATTATTCTAACAACACTGGGTTATGTTCTTGGTAAAAGCCCTCTGTTCCGCCAGTATGAAGAATATCTGATGAATTTTTTGGTTCTGTTACCACTGTGCTTACTGCTCATCGGCTTAATTGGCAGCCTGGTCGTCGTTTGGCGGAAAAAACGCGCTAATAATTCTTCCCTATAACAATCGGCTGTAAAGTCATCTACTTTAAAACAATCTACTTTAAGCAATTGGCTTTATAACAATCCACTTTTTCCCTGTGATATGACCAAAAACATATCACAGGGCATTACTCTCCCGGCCCATTTCACTTATCTATTAAGCGCTCCCTCTCGTCCACTTCAAACAGTTTTTTAGATTAATTCGTAGCATATTATGACAATTTTTCATCTATTCATGCTTTAAACTCCTTATAAAAGCGTCTATGGTAGAGATTCATCCACCGTATATTTTAGGAGATAAGTAATGCCACAGAAAAGAAGCTCTGAAGATTTACGCGCTGAGTTACAATCCCTCGCGGATACTCTGGAAGAAGTCCTTAATGACTCTGGTGAAAAATCGAAGGCTGAACTGGAGAAATTACGCAGTAAAGCAGAAAAAATGCTGAAAGATGCACGTCATGCCCTCAATGATGCCAACGATAAACTAGTCGATCAAACGAAAGAAATTGCCGGTCATGCAGATAATTATGTCCGTGACAATCCGTGGACTGGTATCGGTATCGGTGCAGCAGTTGGCGTTGTATTGGGTGTTCTGCTTTCAAGGCGCTGAAATGACTCAATCCCCTCACTCGAAAGGCCCTGGAAAAGGGCTATTTGATACTGTACGACGAGTAGCAGCAATTGTCGTTCATATGGTTGAAACCCGTATCAAACTCATCGCTGTCGAACTGGAGGAGGGAGCAGCAACGCTGATACATCTGCTTCTGCTGGTAGGGTTTACCTTAGTGTTCGCGGGCTTTGGCCTGATGTGCCTATTGGTGCTGATATTCTGGGCTATCGATCCAGACTACCGAATAACGGCAATGGTCATCACTGCCGGAACGCTACTGTTCCTCGCCGTATTTAGTGCAATATGGACGATAAAAAAAGCCCGAAAACTGACCTTTCTTAACGCAACCCGAGAACAGTTGAATGTTGACCGAAAAATGCTGGAGGGTGACCATCATGAATAAATCGGGGTATCATCAGCGAAAATTGCGAAAACAGCAGCTGTTAAAAGAGATCCAGCAACAACGACAGTTACTCTCTGTTTATAGCCGGAGCTGGCTTGAAGCCACGCAAGCTTATGATAAAGGCTGGCAAACTTTGGCTGCTTTCAAGCCTTATTTCGCCATTGGCTCTGGTATTGCCCTGATTTATGGTCTGCGCCATCCCAAGAAATTTTATCGCTGGTCACGCCGTATGGTCAGCATCTTGGGGTTCATGAAAGCCATGCGAAATACATTATACAAGTAAGTCGCCACAATTCTGTTTCTTATTCAAATCCCCTTTTGTACTATGACTAATTTCTTCAAAAAAACTGCATGAAATTGTTAATATTCCTTACTATCAACAAATAACACCTCTCTTTAGAATACCACCCATCAGCCAATGATTAACAAATTGTGCCATTTAGTTCATTTATTGGACAAAAAATCAAAATAAACAGCTTATTTATCGCTACCTGCGGTATTTTTGGAGACGTTCATGAAAAAATTTGAAGATAGTAGCCTATTGGTTGCCCGTATTTTAATATCCGTTCTTTTCATTATCGCAGGGTATGGAAAACTAGGTGATGCCTACGCGGGAACGCAGGAATTTATGGAAGCCATGAAGGTACCGGGAATTTTACTGCCACTGACTATCTTACTTGAACTTGGTGGCGGGCTTGCTGTGCTGTTCGGCCTGTTAACCCGTACCACGGCTGTGTTTACATTTATTTTCTGTATTCTGACAGCTATTCTGTTCCACAATGATTTTTCAAATGACATGAACCTGACTATGTTCCTGAAAAATTTCTCCATCGGCGCAGGTTACCTGCTGCTGGCTATGATGGGACCAGGAAAATTCAGTATTGATCATGCATTGAAGAAAAACTGGTAGAAAAAACTGGTAGAAGCTGAAAGCCCCTTGCTGTGTAATCGCAGCAAGGGGCTTTCATGCACGCTATTTCTTCGCAAACAATTTGGGGATTTCACGTAAGCACCAGGACTTCGCTTCTCCCATACTATCGCGCCGCCATGCCATGATAATGTTGGTTTCATGGCTGTATTCCGAACCCACAACACACAAGCGGCCTTCAACAATATCTTGTTCCACCATAGGATATGGCATCGTAGCCACGCCCAACCCAGCCAAAAGCGCCCGACGTTTATCTTCCAGTGTACTCACCGTTAAACGTGGTTGTTTATCCAATAATTTAACCGTCAATACAGGACGCTCCCTTGCCGTATCAGCTACTGCTATTCCACGATACTTTACTCGTGTAGTATCAGACAGTGGTTCGGGCTCATGATGGATAGGATGATCCACACTGGCAACATAGACGTTATTAATAGAATAAAGTGCCCGCGAATTCACTTCCGCCGAAGCCCTAAAATGAAGGTCAGGTGCAATCACAATATCAGCATGCCCGGTTTCCAAGCGCTCCCAAGCACCTGCCAGTACTTCCGTCATTAACGAAAGTTGTGTATTCGATTTAGTAGCCAGTTTATCCACGATAGGAAAAAGTGATGTGATTGGGAACAGGGCTTCACACACAATAGTCAGGTGTGTTTCCCAACCGCGGGCAAGCGCTTCGGCATCTGCTGTCAATTTATCTGCCGCTTCAAGCAATAATCGCCCTCGTTCCAACAGCATCCGGCCAACATTGGTAAATTTCGTGCGATGACCAGAACGATCAAACAGCACAACATCCAGCTCTTCTTCCAATTTCTGCATGGTGTAACTCAATGCGGAAGGAACTCGGCCCAACTCATCCGCTGCTGCAGCGAAACTTCCCCGTCGGTCTATCGCATCCATTACCCGCAGGGATTCCAATGTAAGCGCTCGTTCTTTACCCATATTTTTCTCAATCAGGAATTTTGAATATAGCCACCAGATTAACTGGCTAACATTTCAACGTCCAGATAATTAAGATCGAGAATAATAGATCTATAGTTGAAGAGATTACAGTCATGATTATAACGAGAACAGCAAATCAATGCGGAAAAGCTGATTATGGTTGGGTACAGGCTCGCTATACTTTTTCATTTGGTCACTATTTTGACCCAAAATTTTTGAACTACCGGGCACTGCGTGTTCTTAATCAGGAAGTTTTGGCACCAAAAACTGAGTTCCAACCCAAAGCTTACCCTCATGTTGATATTCTGAATATTATCCTGCAAGGGGAAGTTCAATATCGGGACAGTGAAGGCAACAACTTCCAGGCACGTCAGGGGGATTGCCTGCTATTTTCTGCCCGTCAGGGAATTCGTTACAGTGAGCACAATACCAGTGACAAAATACCACTGACACGGCTGCAACTCTGGCTCAATGCTTGCCCTCAGCAAGAAGCACAGCCATTACAGCGTAAGGTACTGACAAACAAGCCACTCACATTGCTGGCCTCGCCTACGTCAGAAAACAATAGTATGCGTCTGCGCCAACAAGTCTGGATAAGCTATCTCGTGCTTAAGCCCCATAACAACCAGATTCTGACTTTGCGAGGCAAACATGCTTACCTGCAATCCATCAGTGGTAACGCAATCATTCGCGGTAACATAAGAATCAAGGATAACAAAAGCAGAGAGGTAATGATCAAATGCGGGGATGGTGTATTCATTCAGGAAGAGCAGGAAGTGATATTACAGGCGGATACTCCATTTCGAGGCCTATTTATTGATTTGAATGACTAATTCCTTTTGTTCCTGATACCCATTCCATGTTGAGCCAATTTACCCAGTTTACCCATAAATGAAATAAGCCCTATAAAGCTTTCGCTCTATAGGGCTAAATTTGTGAAGTTGACCGATAAGCCGGGTTCTGTCTTGGACAGCCATTCATCTAGGCCAGCACTTGCGCACTGGCTCAAGCAACCTACCCGGGTTCGATACGGGCCGTACCATCTGAACCTCTATTTGGTCTTGCTCCGGGTGGAGTTTACCGTGCCACGAACTGTTGCCAGTCGCGCGGTGCGCTCTTACCGCACCCTTTCACCCTTACCTGATCTCATTTTCTTGCAAAAATGAGCCATCGGCGGTTTGCTCTCTGTTGCACTGGTCGTAGGCTTTCACCTCCCAGACGTTATCTGGCACCCTGCCCTATGGAGCCCGGACTTTCCTCCCCTTTACTTCTCCCAAGGGAGAGTGGTAAAGCAGCGACTGTCTGGTCAACTCCGGCGCGGATTATAAGAGGTTTGCTATTCAATGTATAGGAGTTTTCACGCGTCTTCTTCAATTTGATCCTGTGCAGCGTTTTGATCGAGCGAATAACGATACAAGGCATTTTTCTTCACACCATGGATTTCTGCCGCCAATGCCGCCGCCTTTTTCAATGGAAGTTCTTTTTGCAGCAACGCCAGCGTTCGCAAGGCTTCTGGCGGCAAGCTATCATCCGCAGGTTTACGATACCCTTCCACAATCAGAACCATTTCTCCTCGACGACGGGTTTCATCTTCCCTGATCCATGTCAGAAGTTCACCAGCGGGCATTCCTCGAATAGATTCCCACGTTTTGGTCAATTCCCGTGCCAGAACCACATAACGATCCGCACCCCACACTTTCACAATATCTTCTAAACTGTCCAACAGACGATGTGTCGATTCGTAGAAAATCAGCGTTCGCGGCTCTTGTGCTAACTCGTGCAAAGTATCCTGGCGCCCCTTACTTTTGGCGGGTAAGAAACCTTCATAACAAAAGCGATCTGAAGGTAAGCCAGCAGCAGACAATGCTGTAATTGCCGCACAAGGACCAGGAAGTGGCACCACATTAATGCCCGCTTCACGGCAGCGACGGACAAGGTGATAGCCCGGATCATTGATCAAAGGTGTACCGGCATCAGATACCAATGCGATGCTCATCCCTTGTTCAAGTTTCGTAAGTAATTGATCTGCTTTCTGCTGTTCATTATGATCATGAAGTGCGAACATGCGCGCATTAATGGCAAAATGTTGAAGCAACAAGCCAGTGTGTCGCGTATCTTCGGCTGCAATCAGATCGACATGTTTAAGAACTTCAAGAGCACGCTGAGTAATATCCCCCAGATTTCCAATAGGGGTTGGTACAACATATAGCGTGGATGTCGTAACCACTGCTCGATTGGTTTGATTCATTGTTTCATCCGAATGACCGATTTAAAATTGAGCATCTTTGAAAAAAAACATCACTGGATACAGTATGCTTCCCTCAATTTTTGTGCGTTTTAAAACTGGTTTAGTCTATACAGCGCTGCTGTCGACTATGATTATTGCAGGGTGTACCACGCCCGTACAGCAAGGGCAACCAACTTCTGAGCCTCAGGACAATATCAGCGCAGAGATTAACCGCTATCAAGCCATTATTGATGCAGCACACAATCAACCATCGCTGGATGTTATCCGTGCTTACATCGCGTTGGAGTCCTATTTAACAAAAAACCAAACAGATGATACCACCCGCCAGAAAAATCTTGATGAGACATGGCAATTACTGACGCATCTTTCACCCCGGCAAATGAGTGAATTGGTGATTAATGCCAACGAATATACATTGCAAAGTTGGCTTGATTTACTCAATACCTATCAGATCAATAAACAGGATCTGGAGAAACTGCGTTCAGCTGTCCACGATTGGCAAATCCGTTATTCAAACAATCCTGCTGCACGTAGTTTACCTTCGCCCCTGCAACAAATTCTGCAAGAGACCAAAACCAGCCATGCCACAATTGGATTATTTCTGCCTTTGAGCGGTCCGACAAAAGTGTTTGGTGAAGCTATTCGCCAAGGTTTCCTTGATGCACAAAAAGGATTGCCAAAGTTATCTTCATCAAGACCTGCATTGCCAAAACCAGAATTGCCAACGAATACCGTTGATTCAAATGGAGCAATCAACACCACTCCATCTAATACTGAATCAGCTGATCCTGAAAATACCCGCGTTGCAAATTCAGAAAATAGTGGCGTTGCTGCGATTGAACCCGTATCTGACATGGATGCGGCCACAGATATCGTATCAACTGCGGATTCGGTACCAACAGTGGCTTCTACGATTAATGATGCCCCTATCAATAATCAGACTGTAAAAGTCTATGACACCAACAGCCAGCCACTCACTGCTCTGCTGGCACAGGCTGAACAAGATGGTGTGACTCTGGTCGTTGGGCCATTGCTGAAAATTAATGTAGAACAATTGGCTCAGATTGAAACTCCATTGAATATTCTGGCGCTCAATGAACTCGATGTACCACAAACGCAGCCAAGTATCTGTTATTTCTCGCTCTCTCCTGAAGATGAGGCGAAAAATGCCGCGATGCATATTTGGCAACAACAAAAGCGCAGTCCTCTGGTGTTGATACCCCGCACTGAATTGGGTACTCGAGTTGTAAAAGCCTTTGCAGAAGAGTGGCAAAAATTGGGCGGTCAGGCGGTATTGCAACAAGCTTTTGGAACACCGAGCGAAATGAGACAGTCCATGAACCGTGGTATTGGCATTCGCTTGTCTGGTACGCCAGTTATCCCCACAAGCTCAGCGACTACCCCTGTGGATGCTGTTTACATTATCGCGACAGCAAATGAACTGACCACCATCAAACCAATGATCGATATGGCAATCAGTTCCCGTAAAAAACCGACTCTCTATGCCAGCTCACGCAGCAATACATCAGGCTCAGGCCCTGATTTCCGTCTAGAGATGGATGGTATGCAATTTAGTGATATTCCATTGCTGACAGGTGCGAATGTGCCATTAATGCAACAAGCCGCCAAAAAATTCGCCAATGACTATTCTCTGATGCGCATCTATGCAATGGGAATCGATGCATGGTCACTGGCTAACCAATTTGCGCAAATGCGGCAGGAGATGGGATTCCGCCTGAATGGTGCATCGGGAGAACTTTCCGTGACGGATAACTGCACCATCTTGCGTCAACTACCATGGATGCGATTCAATAGTGGTCGTATAGTTATTGAAGATCGATCAGACAGTATCGATAACACTGAGAATGCTAATAACACTGAAAATGTCGATAACGTGAATAATGCCGCTTACAACAATTAAACATAAAATCACGTAAAAACAATTAGATAAATATTCATATGGTACAAAGGTTCCCCCGAACATAAATAATAGTA
This sequence comes from Xenorhabdus yunnanensis, assembly GCF_028598805.1. Taxonomy (GTDB): domain Bacteria; phylum Pseudomonadota; class Gammaproteobacteria; order Enterobacterales; family Enterobacteriaceae; genus Xenorhabdus; species Xenorhabdus yunnanensis. The sequence goes on from NZ_JAQRFI010000013.1 coordinate 52,037, forward strand.
GGGGGCGTAAAAGCAGGAAACAAAGCTACCGTTTGAAATATGAAAGGAATCGTGGTCATTTCAGGATGAAAAAACCAACAAACAATCGCTATGCACTAGGGCGCCATTATGAACAACAAGCTAAACTGTTTTTGCAAAAACAAGGGCTTGTCTTTGTTGCTGAGAATGTGAAAATTCGTGGTGGGGAAATCGATCTGATTATGCGTGATAAATATACATGGATATTCGTTGAAGTCCGTTTTCGTCAGAATGCACAATATGGTGGCGCCATTGCTACAATTACCCAAAGTAAGCGCAGAAAGCTTTTGTATACAGCGGCTGTCTGGCTGTCCCGACGAAATGAATGTCTGGAAACTGCACCATGCCGCTTCGATGTTTGTGCAATAACAGGCCAAAAATTTGAATGGCTGAAAAATGCCTTCACCCTGAATGAGAGCCTATTTCAGTAGGTTCTCAATTTTCTCGCTAAATAAATATATTCTAAATACATAGGTCATAACGTGCTGGATAGAATTAAAGTCTGCTTTACAGAAAGTATTCAAACTCAGATCGCAGCAGCAGAAGCATTACCCGACGCAATCTCACGCGCCGCAATCATGATGGTTCAATCACTGCTGAGCGGCAATAAAATCCTTTGCTGTGGTAATGGTGGATCTGCCGCAACCGCACAGCGTTTTGCCGCCAGCATGATTAATCGCTTCGAAACGGATCGACCAAGTTTGCCTGCCCTGTCACTGAATACGGATAATGTGGTGATCACCGCCATAGCCAACAGTAAACAGCCTGACGAAATCTACGCCAAACAAGTCAGAGCATTGGGAAATACAGGGGATGTTCTGCTTGCTATTTCTACACATGGAAACAGTCGGGATATCATCAAAGCGGTAGAAGCTGCTGTTACACGTGATATGACGATTGTCGCGCTGACAGGCTACGATGGTGGTGAATTGGCGGGCTTACTAGGCCCTCAGGATGTTGAAATACGCATTCCCTCACACCATAGCATCAGGATCCAAGAAGTCCATATGTTGACAATTAACTGTCTGTGCGACTTAATCGACAATACATTATTCCCTCATCAGGATGAATAAGGAGCCAGCTTATGCGGTTATTTTCTCTATTATTGGTATGTTTCAGCGCAATGCTATTACAAGGATGTATTGGCGCTGCCGTCGTAGGTTCGGCCGCGTTTGCCACAAAAGCCGGTTCAGATCCGCGAACAATTGGCCAACAAGTTGACGATACTACATTGGAAGCCCGTGTCAGCACGGCTATCAGCAAAGATCCACAAATTAAGGCACAAGCCCGTGTGGTCGCCACTGTCTATCAAAATAAGGTTCTTTTAACAGGCCAAAGCCCAAATATAGCTCTGGCTGAGCAGGCAAAACAGATTGCGTCGAAAGTTGAAGGCACCAAGGCGGTATATAACGAAATCCGTCAGGGTAACCCCATTTCATTGGGCACAGTTTCCTCCGATGCCTGGTTGACAACCAAAGTGCGCTCAAAAATTTTAGCCAGTGATGCCGTGAGGTCATCCAGCATCAAAGTGGTGACAGAAGATAGTGAAGTCTTTTTGTTTGGCATCGTCACTCGACAAGAAGGAAGTGACGCTGCGAAAATCGCCAGCGAAACCAGCGGCGTAAGACGTGTAACAACAGCATTTACATATCTCAACTGAAAATCTCAGCCAAAAGCGATAGCTCAGCTAACAACCATTAAAGCGGCACCAATTTGGGCCGCTTTCTCCTATCTCAAGTCATTTTGCTTTAAGTAATTCTCTCCCCCCATTAACTGCATTTGCCGCAAAATCCATTGTTGACGCTGCAATACATATTTAGTGGGAGCATCCACCTGATAGCGATGGGGGTTTGGCAGTACAGCAGCGAGCAACGCTGACTCAGAAACTGTCAATCGACTGGCAGGTTTGCCGAAGTAACGCTGGGCTGCTTCTTCAACACCAAAAATGCCATTGCCAAATTCGGCGATATTAAGATAGACCGTCAAAATACGTTTCTTTGACCATAGCAATTCCAGTACCGCCGTCATTCCCGTTTCCAACCCCTTTCTGACCCAACTCCGTCCTTCCCATAAAAATAAATTTTTGGTTGTTTGCTGAGAAATTGTCGATGCTCCCCGAATTCGCTTCTGATATTTTTTGTTATGCGCTATAGCAGTTTCAATAGCATCAAAATCAAATCCCCAATGTTTTGGAAATTTTTGATCTTCGGCTGCAACGACGGCTAATGCTATATAAGGTGAAATTTGATTCTGATCTACCCATGAGGAATGAGAAACATAAGATAAATTAATTAACATTAAAGCGCCTATTTGTCTCTCTATCATCACCATAGAAAACGGCACCGGCAGAAATGAAAAAGCGATTACAGCAACAAACCACAGAACTGTGATCGACACGACAATTCTTTTCAGCCAGCGCCATAATATTGAAAAAGGATTTTTCATCCTATTACTCAATCATTCCCAATATTTCTCTAACCAATTTATCAATTCCTTTTTCTGCCTGAGACAGAGATTCTGCAAGCATATAAGCGGGTGTTGTTACAATTTTATTTTCAAAATCAATGACAACACTATCAACGGGGCATTCAATATGTATGCCTCCCATCTTCTCTATTTCAGCCGCAGTTTCTGGATCATTGCCGATGGTTACTTTTATCGGTTTGCCTAATATTTTAGGTACCATAACAGGAGAAATGCACATAAACCCCATCGGCTTACCCTTCTTGTGCATATTTTGCACCACACTTAATAACTCTTTATTTATTTCACAATCAGAACCTTTAGATGCGAAATTAGATAAATTCTTGACTACACCAAAACCCCCAGGAATAATCAGCGCATCCAACTCATCAATATTAACTTTGGATAAAGGCTGTATATTTCCACGTGTTATACGGGAGGATTCTTCCATTATGTGGCGACTTTCTTTTTTCTCTTCTCCATTAAGGTGATTAATAACATAATGTTGTTCCTCATCAGGCGAAAAAAAAGACACTTCAGCGCCAAGACGGCTTAAAGAGAGCATAGTCAGGACTGATTCGTGAATTTCACTTCCATCGTACACTCCGCATCCACTTAATATAACGGCAACAGATTTCATATTTCTCTCCATTTGTAGTAGATTAATGCTTAACCCCTTAGAGGGTTAAACACCAATCTTCATCACAGATTTTAATGAATCTTGTAACAAAAAATCTTATCTTTGCTATGTTGGTACTTGTGTTCTATACGGAAGAATTCTTTAATTACTCGCATCGAAAATAAATCTTAGATAAGCGGGTAAACAAGTTTCCCTGGTGTTGGCGCAGTATTAGCGCACCCCAACTTCGGTTGGGGTTATTTTTTTGTAGCGCTTGATAACCAATTTCTCAATATTTCTATATCCTGCTTCCATTCCAACTTTAACTCATCCACCCACTCTTGAACATTATCCCACCACGCAGGTAAATCTGGTGACTGAATCTGCTGAGCCAATTGCTGCAAGTGACGTAACCCTACTGAACCAGCCGCCCCTTTAATCTTATGAGCCTCTTCCGTGATGCCTTTTTGATCTCTGGCAGTCATGTTGGAGTCCAGCAAAGAAATGTAACTTGGCATCATGGTTTCAAAAATAGACAGGTTATCTATAATCATTTTGGATCCAACCAATTCGATGTATTGGTTAAGCATCTCTATATCTAGCCGCTCTTCATCCTGATTCACAATAACAACTTCCGGTAAGATACTTTCAGATTCAGATGTCTTACCCCAATATCTTTCTATTACGGCAGTCAATTCCTTGACGGATAGCGGTTTATTGAGCACATCATCCATGCCTGCATCAAGGTATTCTTTTTTATCCTTCAATACATTAGCCGTCAGAGCGATCAAAGGAGGCAAGGATTGAGAGGAGTAACGCTGGTGCAATTGACGGGCGATATCGAGTCCGGTCATATCCGGCAATTGGATATCCAGTAGCACTAAATCATATTCATCAGGATCAAACATTGCCAATGCATCATGGCCATTCATGGCTACATCCACGCTGTTACCCAGTTTCTCCAGCACAGAACGAGCCACAATGACATTCAATTCAATATCTTCCACCAACAAGATGTTAAGTGCTGGCAATGGCACAGTATCTTGTTCAGCCTTCCCTTCTGGGTTATCACCAATGGCTGGAGCAACAACAGACAAAGTAAAGCAAGAACCTTGGCCTAACGTACTTTTCACTGCAATGTTTCCCCCCATGCCTTGAGCAAGGCGCTTCGAAACCGCAAGGCCAATGCCTGTGCCTGTCGCAGGGCGTCCGCCAGCACTGTCTTTGACCTGATAATACATTGCGAAGATTTTTTCCAGCTCATCAGGAGGAATGCCAATACCGGAGTCCGTTACTTCAAAAAATAAGCGCTCTCCTTCTTCACGCCAGATACGAACCCTAATTTCACCTTGAAGCGTAAATTTGACGGCGTTGCTAATCAGGTTCCACAAGATTTGTCGCAAGCGGGTTCCATCAGTAAGTACTTTTGCTGGTAATGGCTGCTCTGGTTCCAATACAAATTTAATTCCTTTCGGCTGCGCCAATAAACCTGAAATGTTCTCCAAATCTGTTATGAAACCCGTGAAATCAACCGGTTGGTTATCAAGCTGAACCTTGCGGCGCTCAATTTTATCTAATTCAATGATATCATTAAAAATATTCCCCAAGGTAACGGCGCTGACATGAATCGTTTCCAGATATTTGCATTGCTCTGGTGTTAAGTCGGTATCCATCAATATTCGGCTCAAGCCCACGATGCCATTTAAAGGCGTACGAAGCTCATGGCTAATCGTAGAGATAAAAGTCGTTTTATCCCTACTGGCATTCTCCAATGCGTCCTGATAGCGCTTACGCTCCGTTATATCGCGCCCAAATCCCATTAGCCCATGTCGCTTGCCAACGCGATCATAAAAAGGGACTTTCCTTAGCTCAAAACAGGCCTTGCGACCATCGGGATAAACTAACCATTGCTCATAAGTCAGGGATACATTGTGGCGAAATACTTTTTCATCAGTTTCCATCACCTTGCTGGCAATTTCTTTATCGTAAACATCCGTCGGCGTCAGACCTATGAGATTTTTTTCGCTTTTGCCAGTCAGCAATTCCATCGCCCTATTACAGCCGGAAAATTCATTCTCTTCATTACGGTAATAAACTAAATCTGGGGAGGCATCCAGAAATGAACGCAATAGTATTGATTGCTGCTCAAGTTCAATCTGGGTTTTTTCTCGGTGCTCCATTTCCAGTTTAAGTTTATCCAACAAAACCAAATGCGTTTTTTCCGCCTTTTCTCTATCGCCGATCTCTTGATTTAATTGGGCAATATTTTCTTTGAGTTGCAGATTTAATGCCGCATCGCGCTGACGCATTTCTTCAAGTTTTTCGACCAGACTAGATAAACGCTGGCGGGATTCTTCAAGTTGCTCAACTACGATGGAAAGGAAATAAACCGCCCAAGGTGTGATCAACAAACCAAAAAAGATGGAGCGGATTAAGTCAATACTCTCCACTTTTCCAGTCAGTACGGCTGTGACTGCCATCTGCATAGCTATAGCAAGAATAACCAAAGCCGATGCAAGCAACATAGAAAAACGCACCAGCCCCAGCTTCATCATCAAATCTACATAATATTGGGCAAGCCCTCGAATCAGCTTCATAACCGCTCCCAGTAAAATTATTCCCGGTAAAGTCACCAGATTGAATCATAACGCAAAAAAGCCCCAACTTCGTTGAGTGATATCACCCTTAAACCCTATGTAGAATAAAATATCCAAAAAATAGAATAACTATGCAAATAGGTTTCAATCATCTTTTTTGAGATTAAAAAACAATCAATCACATTCTCTTGAAAAGAAGAAAATACACATAACAAATCCAATCTAAAATAAATTATCAGTATAAAATGTTAAATATTTTGCATTTTAAAGCATATATAAAATAGATAATGTGGTAATTTTAGTGATATAAATCACATCACCTAAGAGGGTGATCTTGGTCACAAAAGACAAAAACTCAATGTTTCTTCATTAAAATCAATCAAATAAATAAAATCTTCCTACAAAAAACGCAATTTGACACTATTTGACCTACTCTATTTTTATCGTTAAGTTGGGAATTCACTGAAAATCACCTGTCGGATAATCATCCGTCTCATATTTATGCAGTGACATATGACATAACATCATTTTGATTTACCGCTTGTGGATATCAATAAAACAAGTGGCGTTTAACTGAGGGCGCGAATTAGACGCCCGTAGAAATAAATATATCTATGCCATCTCGCGAGTGATGTGAGAGTCAGACAGAAAGAGTCGGACAGAACTTGGGGAGTTTTACAATGTTGTATAATAAATTGCAGGAAAAAGATAACTGTGGGTTTGGATTAATCGCACATATTGAAGGAGAGCCGAGTCACAAAGTGGTGCGCACAGCCATACACGCACTGGCTCGTATGCAACACAGGGGCGCGATTCTGGCGGATGGAAAAACGGGTGACGGCTGTGGTTTGTTAATGCAAAAACCAAACCGTTTCTTTCAAATGATCGCCAGTGAGCAATCATGGCGGCTCGCTAAAAACTATGCTGTCGGCATGCTGTTCCTGAGTCAGGATGCAAAAATAGCCCAATCATGCCGTGACATTATCGAACAGGAATTACAACACGAAACCCTATCCATTGTGGGTTGGCGGGAAGTTCCTATCAATCGCGATATTTTAGGTGATATTGCCCTATCAAGCCTCCCCCGCATTGAGCAAGTTTTCATCAACGCACCAGCCGGATGGCGGGCGCAAGATATGGAACGCCGCCTGTTCGTTTGCCGTCGCCGCATAGAGAAACGCATTACCGACAACGACTTTTATATTTGCAGCCTGTCTAATCTGGTCACGATTTATAAAGGACTGTGCATGGCTGCGGATTTACCCCGTTTCTACCCCGATTTAGCCGATTTGCGTATGGAGTCTTCTATCTGTTTATTCCATCAGCGCTTTTCAACTAATACGGTTCCCCGCTGGCCGTTGGCACAACCATTTCGCTATCTGGCTCACAATGGGGAAATCAACACCATTACGGGAAACCGTGAATGGGCTAAGGCGCGAGCCTATAAGTTTCACACACCACTTATCCCTGATTTACATACTGCTGCGCCTTTTGTTAATGAAACCGGTTCCGATTCCAGTTCACTGGACAACATGCTGGAACTGTTTCTCAATGGCGGTATGGATTTAATACGCGCCATGCGTTTGCTCGTTCCACCAGCATGGCAGAATAACCCTGATATGGATGATGACCTGCGTGCATTCTTCGATTTCAATTCCATGCACATGGAACCTTGGGATGGGCCAGCCGGCATCGTTATTTCCGATGGGCGTTATGCCGCCTGTAATCTGGATCGCAACGGCTTGCGCCCTGCCCGCTATGTGATCACCAAAGATAAGCTGATTACTTGTGCCTCTGAAGTCGGTATTTGGGATTATCAACCAGATGAAGTCGTCGAAAAGGGCCGTGTTGGACCTGGTGAATTAATGGTCATTGATACCTATGAGGGCCGCATTCTTCACTCTGCTGAAACTGATAATGATTTGAAAAGCCGTCACCCTTATAAAGAGTGGCTGGAGAAAAACGTCAAACGGTTGACTCCATTCGAAGAGTTGCCGGAAGAGCAAATCGGGCAGAGAGATTTGGATGATTGCCTGTTGGCGACTTACCACAAACAGTTTGCCTACAGTTATGAGGAATTGGATCAAATTATCCGTATCCTCGGTGAAAATGCTCAAGAAGCGACAGGTTCAATGGGAGATGATACGCCGTTTGCTGTACTTTCCAGCCGTCCGCGCATTATTTATGATTATTTTCGTCAGCAATTCGCTCAAGTTACCAATCCTCCTATTGATCCATTGCGTGAAGCCCATGTTATGTCTCTGGCTACCCGCATTGGACGAGAAATGAATGTCTTTTGCGAAGCTGAGGGACAGGCTCATCGACTGTGCTTTGAATCTCCGGTTCTGCTTTACTCTGATTTTGTACAACTGACGACCCATCAGGAATCCTATTATCGCGCTGATACGCTGGATTTGACCTTCAATCCACAGGAGATCACGCTGAAGAGCGCTATTTCAACTTTATGTGAAAGAGCGGAAGAAATCGCCCGCAATGGTGCAGTAATGCTGGTACTATCCGACCGCAATATTTCACCTGAAAGAGTGCCAATTCCTGCGCCAATGGCAGTCGGTGCAATTCAGCACTGTTTGGTTGAAAAAAACCTGCGCTGCGATACCAATTTGATCGTAGAAACCGCTGGTGCGCGTGATCCACATCATTTTGCGGTATTAATCGGTTTTGGTGCTACTGCGGTTTATCCTTATCTGGCCTATGAGTCACTGGGAAAAATGGTGGATGACGGCACAATCAATACGCCATACGCCCGCGTTATGCTTAATTATCGCAATGGCATTAATAAAGGGCTGTATAAAATTATATCCAAAATGGGTATCTCCACCATTTCCTCTTACCGCTGCTCGAAATTGTTCGAAGCCGTCGGCCTGCACTCTGATGTGACAAATATCTGCTTCAATGGTGTCGTCAGTCGTATTGAAGGCGCAGATTTCAGTGATTTTGAACAAGATCTGCGTAATCTTTCCAAACGGGCATGGTTACATCGCCACGCTATTGATCAAGGGGGGCTACTGAAATATGTCCATAATGGGGAATATCACACTTATAACCCTGATGTTGTCAGTACATTGCAAGCGGCAGTTCATAGTGGCAATTACAACGATTATCTGAAATATTCTGAATTGGTTAATGGGCGTCCCATCGCAACATTGCGGGATCTGCTAGCCATCTCCCCTAAAGGCGATCCCATTAACATTGAAGATGTTGAATCCGCGGAAGCCTTGTTCAAACGTTTTGATACAGCAGCCATGTCAATTGGCGCACTCAGTCCTGAAGCCCATGAAGCGCTGGCAGAAGCGATGAATGCGTTAGGTGGGTTTTCCAACTCAGGAGAAGGTGGAGAAGATCCTGCGCGTTATCACACCAACAAAGTTTCCCGCATTAAGCAGGTCGCCTCTGGCAGATTCGGAGTGACACCAGCATACTTAGCCAGTGCCGATGTGATCCAGATAAAAGTCGCCCAAGGCGCAAAACCGGGGGAAGGTGGTCAATTACCGGGAGATAAGGTCACGCCTTATATCGCCAAATTACGCTATTCCGTGCCGGGGGTTACTCTGATTTCCCCACCGCCACATCACGATATTTATTCAATTGAAGATCTGGCCCAATTGATTTTCGATCTTAAACAGGTGAATCCGAAAGCGCTGATCTCCGTCAAGCTGGTTTCAGAACCCGGCGTAGGAACCATTGCCACAGGTGTCGCCAAAGCTTATGCCGACCTGATAACCATTGCTGGTTATGATGGTGGAACTGGTGCAAGTCCGCTCTCTTCAGTCAAATATGCGGGTTGCTCATGGGAATTGGGACTGGTGGAAACCCAACAAGCGTTGGTTGCCAATGGGCTGCGCCATAAAATCCGCCTTCAGGTTGATGGAGGGTTGAAAACAGGTATGGATATCATCAAGGCGGCTATTTTAGGTGCAGAAAGTTTCGGTTTCGGGACTGGCCCAATGGTTGCCCTTGGCTGTAAATATTTGCGGATCTGTCACTTAAATAACTGCGCCACCGGTGTCGCTACGCAAGATGAAAAACTGCGGCAATCTCATTATCACGGCCTGCCAGAAAGAGTCATGAATTATTTCCGCTTTATTGCGCAGGAAACACGAGAACTGATGGCGCAATTAGGTGTGAAACAACTTACGGATTTGATTGGTCGAACAGATTTGTTGGAAATACTTGAGGGAATTTCGGCTAAGCAGAGCAAACTCAATCTTGAACCATTGCTAGAAACGGCAGAGCCTCACGTCGGCAAAGCACTGCATTGCACAGAAGATAATTCTCCTTTTGATCAGGGGACACTGAATAAATCAATCGTCGCTCAAGCGATGCCTTATGTGGAAAATTCACAAAGCAAGACGTTCTATTTTGATATCCAAAATACAGATCGCTCTGTTGGCGCCTCTCTCTCCGGTGAAATTGCAGCCCGGTATGGCGATCAGGGACGGGCGGCCGATCCGATCAAACTACATTTCAGTGGAACAGCCGGACAAAGTTTTGGGGTCTGGAATGCGGGTGGTGTTGAACTGACTTTAATCGGCGATGCCAATGATTATGTCGGTAAGGGTATGGCAGGTGGCTGTATTACCATCCTTCCTCCTATTGGTTCAGCATTTAAAAGTAACGAAGCCACTATCATCGGTAATACCTGCCTGTATGGTGCAACAGGCGGGAAACTCTTTGCTGCCGGACATGCCGGTGAACGCTTTGCAGTACGTAATTCAGGTGCCATCACCGTTATTGAGGGGATCGGCGACAATGGCTGTGAATATATGACCGGTGGGATCGTCTGTGTTCTAGGCAGCACTGGTGTCAATTTTGGGGCGGGCATGACAGGTGGATTCGCTTACGTGCTTGATGAATTTGATGATTTCCGTAAACGCGTCAATCCAGAGCTGGTGGAAGTTCTCTCAATGGATAGTTTGGCTATTCACAAAGAACATCTGCGGGGATTAATCACCGAACACGTTCGTCTGACAAACTCTCAACACGGCGAAAGCATATTGGAAAATTGGTCTCAATGGGTCAATAAATTTGCTTTGGTTAAGCCTAAATCCAGTGATGTCAGTGCGTTGTTGGGGCACCGCAGTCGTTCTGCTGCCGAATTGCGGGTTCAGGCACAGTAAGGAGTCAATTATGAGCCAGAATGTTTATCAATTTATCGACTTGCAGCGTGTCGATCCACCTAAAAAACCATTGAAAATCAGAAAAATAGAGTTTATTGAGATTTATGAACCCTTTTCTGAAATTCAGGCACAAGCACAAGCAGATCGCTGCCTCTCTTGCGGTAATCCGTACTGCGAATGGAAGTGCCCTGTACACAACTATATTCCGAATTGGCTGAAACTCGTCAATGAAGGGCGCATTATTGAAGCAGCAGAATTATCTCACCAGACCAACAGCTTACCAGAAGTCTGTGGGCGGGTTTGTCCGCAAGATCGCCTGTGTGAAGGTGCTTGTACACTGAATGATGACTTCGGTGCTGTCACCATCGGTAATATTGAACGTTACATTAATGACACGGCCATCGCGATGGGCTGGAAACCGGATATGTCGCATGTCATCCCGACAGGCAAACGTGTAGCCGTGATCGGAGCAGGCCCTGCGGGATTGGCTTGTGCAGATGTCCTGAGCCGTAACGGTGTACAAGTGATGGTTTATGATCGCCATCCTGAAATTGGTGGCTTGCTCACATTCGGTATCCCCGCTTTTAAACTAGAAAAAGAGGTGATGATTCGCCGCCGTGAAATGTTCTCCGGGATGGGTATTGAATTCCGGCTGAACACAGAGATAGGCCAAGACATCACACTGGCTGAACTTACGACAGAATTTGATGCCGTATTTCTTGGGGTTGGAACATATCAATCCATCCGTGGAGGATTAGTGAACGAAAGCGCTGACGGAGTATATGACGCTTTGCCTTTTTTAATCGCCAATACCCGTCAGTTGATGGGCTACCTTTCTCTCCCTGAACAGCCTTATGTTGATATGAAAGCTAAACGTGTTCTGGTTCTGGGCGGTGGTGATACTGCTATGGACTGTGTCCGTACTTCGATTCGCCAAGGTGCAACCAGTGTTATCTGTGCTTATCGGCGGGATGAAGAAAATATGCCCGGCTCCCGTCGTGAAGTAAAAAATGCTAAAGAAGAAGGTGTAGAGTTTCGCTTTAACCTCCAACCAATGAGCATTGAGATTAATAACGCAGGACATGTTTGTGGTGTTAAAGTTGTGAAAACACAACTGGGTGCCATCGATGAAAAAGGCCGTCGTCAGGCTGAGATTATTCAAGGTTCCGAATTCTTGATAGAAGCTGATGCCGTGCTCATGGCGTTTGGCTTCAAACCCCATACCATGAGCTGGCTAGATGAACATCAAGTCAGCCTCGATCAAAAAGGCCGCATTATAGCTCCTGAGTCCAGTAATCTGCCTTTCCAGACCAGTAATCCGAAAATATTCGCAGGTGGAGACGCCGTGCGTGGCTCTGATTTGGTAGTAACAGCCATTGATGAAGGCCGAAAAGCCGCTTTCGGCATTCTCGATTATCTTGAAGTGTAATATCCAATTCTTTTTCTTCTAATGACTTCTCCGATCCCTGAGTCGGAGAAGATCTCAAAAACATAAAAATCCCGTCGGTTTTTTATTTTCTTTTTACTACCACACTAGTTGTATTTTTTCGATTTATACGACTATTCTTATATTCTAAAGTCAAATATACCGATTTAATCTCCCACTCATTATAACAATACAACAATAGTGCAACACCGTAATACAGCCATAAGGCTTATTTTTTTCGAAAAGAAAGTTGCTCAAAGTAACTGGTTAAATAGACGTGAAATAAAAGATCATTAAAACGATAATAACAGGAAGAAATACATGCGATTACTCACACAGATACTCTTCTTCTCTTGCATGTCCTTGACAAGCTTGCCATCAATTGCAAAATTCTCTACGCCTGCCAAAATTATGCAGCAATTACAAGAAAGAGGTGTAAATTCTGTTGTGGCGGAGATAAATGAAAAATACGAACAGGACAACATGCTCCATAGTATTTCGACTGGTGATACACAATGGCTGCAAATTGCCTTTAAGCTCAACCCTAATGCCCATCCAAAATTTCCTCAGAAAATCATTAACGCTTTATCTGTTGCTTTGACTGAAAATCCTGTAGAGGTATTAGCACTGGCAAAAGCACACCGTACGCTTTCATTCACTGATATCTGCACTATTCCTAATACGCTCAATAAACTGGATAAAAAGAAAGAGTTTGCCAAAAAAATGATGAATAGCTTAAACGCAGCAGAAAAATCGAATACTGGGGAAAATCGAGATAATATCGAAATCTGTATGTGGGAATTTGAAAAAGCTCGTAACGCTTATTTCTGAACTAAAAATAAAGGAGATCAATGTCTCCTCTATTTGCATTTCCAATACGCCTCTTCACCTTTCAAGTTACAGCCTTGCTGACTGCAACTTAAAATCTATAAGGTATGAGCGTTAAGCAATTATTTTACAACGCGCAAAGTTGGACGACCTTTTGGCGGTTGAGGTGGCGGTTCGTCATCTGGCGAATCATTATCGTGAGAAGCTTTGTTACCATGCCTGCTATCGTGGATAAGTACCAAATTATCGGCTATTGGTGCAACTGTTTCTTCTGATCCAGTATCCTCATCATAGGCAAGTTCTGGCTCAAACATCATTCCCGCACCATTTTCACGGGCATAAACCGCAATAACAGCTGCCATCGGCACATTAACTTGACGAGCAACACCACCAAAACGGGCATTGAATCTCACTTCATCGTTAGTCAATTCTAAATTGCCAACCGCTCTCGGCGAGACATTCAAAATAATTTGCCCATTTTGCACATATTCCATCGGGACGCTAACTCCATAAACGTTAACATCCACAACAATATGTGGGGTCATGTCATTATCCAATAGCCACTCATAATGTGCCCTCAATAAATAGGGGCGGCGTGGAGACATTTGAGTCATCTCCATAAATTAACTCCGTGATTGTAAACGCATTTCACGTTCGGCTTCTGTCAGTGAGGCCAAGAATGCATCACGTTCAAACACACGCTGCATATAGATTTGAAGCTCTTTTGTGCCCGGACCTGACAACTCGACGCCTAAGGCAGGTAAACGCCACAGCAGCGGAGCCAAGTAGCAATCCACCAAACTGAACTCTTCATGCGCGAAGAAAGGATTGAAAAGAGATATACAATCCTTACTCAGTAATTTCTCAGCAAGCTGTTTACGTGCAGCATTAGCTTCCTGAGCATTTCCTTCCTGAATTTTGTACATCAGGGAATACCAATCTTTTTCAATTCTATACATCGCCATGCGGCACGTGCCACGTAAGACTGGATACACAGGCATGAGTGGTGGATGTGGGAAACGTTCATCCAGATATTCCATAATGGCGCGAGAATCATATAAAGTCAGATCACGATCAATGAGAGTTGGAACAGATTTATAAGGACTAAAATCAATCAACTCCTGAGGCAAATTATCTTCTTCAAGAGGATCAACATGTACAATATCTACAGTGACCCCCTTTTCCGCCAGTACAATTCGCACTTGATGGCTAAAAATGTCGGTCGGGCCGGAAAACAGAGTCATTACCGAACGTTTGTTGGCAGCGACAGCCATGAAAACCTCCAAGTTTATCTAAAAAAAGGAATGAACAGCCCTTCAATAAACAGCGGCTATTCTCGCTCATATTCTCATCCTGTTTCGCACTTATTATCCGAGGCTATTCCCTTCACTTTTCTAGTAACTGCTTTACTGGCTGTAACGAGAAATTTCTTGGAAAGATATTTAACCTCTGCCAAATCGGGCAAATTCATGGATAAGGCAAAAAATTATTACTACTCTATCAGATTTTGCACATTTTGTGGGGAAGTACATTGAGAATTAATGATGAAATATTGGAATTCAGGAATTTATCATTAAAAAGCGCTATTTATTTGCAAAAAATAGAGAGTTATTAAGGAATGAAAAAATCTGTAGAAATAAAAAAACCCACCATAAAAATGGTGGGTTTTTTAACTTTAACCCATTGCCACAACTGTGGCAATAAATTAACGTTTGGAGAACTGTGGACGGCGACGTGCTTTGCGCAGACCCACTTTTTTACGTTCAACTTCACGAGCATCGCGAGTAACGAAGCCAGCTTTACGAAGTTCAGAGCGCAGAGTCTCGTCATAAGCCATCAGTGCACGAGTGATACCGTGACGGATTGCGCCTGCCTGACCAGAAGTACCACCACCTTTAACAGTGATGTACAGATCCAGTTTGCTCAGCATATCAACCAGCTCGAGTGGTTGACGAACAACCATGCGCGCAGTTTCGCGGCCGAAGTAAACTTCAAGGCTGCGTTGGTTGATTACGATGTTACCGCTACCTGGCTTAATGAAGACACGAGCGGAGGAGCTTTTGCGGCGACCAGTGCCGTAGTATTGATTTTCAGCCATTGCCTATAATCCCGATTAAATGTCCAGAACTTGTGGTTGCTGTGCCGCGTGGTTGTGCTCGTTGCCCGCGTAAACTTTCAGTTTACGGTACATTGCACGACCCAGTGGCCCTTTTGGCAGCATGCCTTTAACCGCGATTTCAATGACACGCTCAGGACGGCGGGCAATCATCTCTTCAAAGGTCGCTTGCTTGATACCACCGATGTGGCCAGTGTGGTGATAATAAATTTTGTCAGCACGTTTGTTGCCAGTTACAGCAACTTTTTCTGCGTTAACAATAATGATGTAGTCACCAGTATCAACGTGCGGAGTGTATTCCGCTTTGTGCTTGCCGCGCAGGCGACGAGCTATTTCAGTTGCAAGACGGCCCAAAGTTTTGCCGTCTGCGTCAACAACATACCAGTCGCGTTTTACGGTTTCTGGCTTAGCTGTAAAAGTTTTCATTAAAGCTTACCCAATTATAAGTTACATGTTGGTGAACACTCGATGTTCAGAAACTTTTTGGAGGTTCACACGACTCATGTCCAGCAAACCTACCCCTTCGAATAGCCTATGCCGGCACTAATGCAAGTTTTTTGGGAAAAAAAACCTGCTGTAACGTGGGGTCGCAAGATTATAGAGAACTCATCATAAAAAATCGACCCCAAATTCAATAATTATCCTATTGGTTGGTATTACTTTCATGCATTGGTATCCAAAGAGGTAAATAAATCAGGGTAAATGCGGAAGTTTCAGGTATTCCTCACTCTGCATTTCCTGCAATCGAGACAAGCAACGTCGATATTCAAACGTCAACAACTCACCTTGATAAATCTGTTCCATCGGCGCATCAGCATTGATGATGAGTTTTACCTGACGCTCATAGAATTCATCTACCAGTGCAATGAAACGCCGTGCCGCACTTTCATTCAATTCCGTCATGATTGGCATATCATGCAACAAAACAGAATGATAAAGCTTCGACAAAGCAATGTAGTCCAACTGACTGCGGGGATCTTCGCACAATGTTTTAAAATGGATGGCCAATACACCATCAATACTACTGATTGCAGGCATGTTGCGATGATTGATCTCCAATACAGGATTCGGCTCTCCTGCTCGTCCAGCCAAACGCTGGAACATATGACGCATCTCCTGCCGATTCTGTTCCGTCAATGGCGTCAAATAAAGGTGAGCCTGTGTAAGTGTCCGTAAACGATAATCAATACCTGCATCGACATTCATGACATCACAATATTTTTTGATCTGCTCGATGGCAGGCAGGAACCGCACACGCTGCAATCCATTTCGATATAGTTCATCAGGTGGAATGTTGGATGTCGCCACCAAGGCAATGCCCCGTGCAAACAGGGCCTCCAGCAATGTACCGAGGATCATTGCATCCGTAATGTCAGATACAAAAAACTCATCAAAACAGAGGATATCCGTCTGTGCCTTGAAGCCATCAGCGACTACTTCCAAAGGGTTTTCATGTCCTTGTAAAACTGTTAACTCTTCATGTACCCGCAACATAAAACGGTGAAAATGGAGACGCAGTTTCCTCTCAGTAGGCAAGCTCTGGAAAAACATATCCATCAACCACGTTTTTCCTCGCCCTACACCCCCCCACATATAGAGTCCCTGAACAGGACGATACTGCTCAGGGGATTGCCGACCAAACAACTTGCCCAACATGTCTTTCAATCCATTGGATTGCGGAATATGACAAGATCGGGCATTGACGAGATCACGATGTATGATATCGAGACGTTCAACAGTATTGCGCTGTACTTCGTCAGGTTGATACTGACCATCAGACAGCGCTGCTTGATAGAGAGATGAAGGTGTAATCGGTGACATGAAAGTGACAATCCTTAAAATTTTTATTCTCAATGCGTATCGTATGTAACAGCTCTGTTGGCTACATTCGCAGCCCTTGCCTTCGCACAGTGGTTAGAAACCCATTAGTCCGAAATCCATTGAGTATAGATGCTTTTGGCTACGAATTTTTGACTACATATTTTGGTAAATCCGTATAAAATTAATATATTAAGCAATAGATAAATTAATTAAATAATAATCAATATTCCACTCTGACTAAATTAACGGTTATAGTGGTAGTCATGATACCAAGAGCCTATCCCAGTAGGCGTATATCCTTGCAAATAGAACTGCCTAATGGGATAAAGCTCTAATAGATTGCGAACAATATTGATTGCAAAACATTGCAGAACATTGCAGAACAATGATGTTATTAAAGGAGTTGCCATGACTTGGGAATATGCACTGATCGGATTAATCATTGGTTTTATCATCGGCGCGCTGGCTGTCCGCTTTGGCAGCTCCAAGCTACGCCAACAAAATGCGCAACAAGCTGAATTAGAGAAAAATCGGGCTGAATTGGAAGAATACCGCAAAGAGTTGGTCAGCCATTTCGCCCGCAGTGCTGAATTACTTGACAATATGGCGCGCGATTATCGTCAATTGTATCAGCACATGGCTAAAAGCTCCAATGACCTGATGCCCAACATGCCAGTACAAGATAATCCTTTCAATTACCGTCTGAGCGAATCCGAAGCTAAGACACATAAAGCGACTGCTAATATGCCTCCACGGGATTATTCTGAGGGTGCCTCTGGTCTATTCCGCCCAATTCAAGATAAGAAATAATAATGAACTTTGCCGTGGTAACGATGAATACCACGGCTTTCTGTTGTGACTCTTCATCCAGCCGAAAAAATTTTGTTTTTTATTTCTAATTCACGTAAATACCTGTAAAGAAGTTCATTTAAACTACTTTATTAGTGAACTTTGCTGAATAGTTGGTAGTCATAACAGCATTGAAACAATTATGCTTAGAGCCTATCCAAATACGCGTAATTTCTGAGGCTTCTAAATGCCCGGACGGGATAGGTATCTTAAGTAAAATTTCCTTTTCTAGCTTAGGTATTAAGAGAACGTATTCATGAAAAGAAAAAATACATTGCTCAGCGCACTCGCTATTAGTATTGGACTGTCTTTAACTTCAGTTCCAGTGGTAAGTAATGCAGCTTTACCTGCTGCAATGGCCTCTCAAGAATTACCCAGTCTCTCCCCCATGCTGGAAAAAGTACTTCCTTCTGTTGTCACGGTTCATACCTCAGGTACAGAAGTACAAAACCAACGGCTTCAATTACCCGACGATTTCCAATTCTTCTTCGGCCCGGCTTTTCCCCCACAAGGGCAAAGAAGCCGCCCATTCAAGGGGCTAGGCTCAGGCGTTATTATTGATGCCAATAAAGGCTATATGTTGACCAATAACCATGTTATTGATAATGCAAATAAAATACGCGTTCAATTAAACGATGGTCGTGAATATTCAGCAAAACTCATTGGGCGTGATCCACAAACTGACATTGCACTTTTACAATTGCAAAATGCTAAAAACCTGACTGCCATTAAATTCGCTGATTCCGACAAACTGCACGTTGGAGATTACGCTGTCGCAATCGGTAACCCATTTGGATTGGGGCAAACAGTTACATCAGGCATCATTTCCGCTCTGGGTCGCAGTGGCCTGAATTTGGAAGGTTTGGAAAACTTTATCCAGACCGATGCCTCCATTAACCGTGGTAACTCCGGTGGCGCATTGATTAATCTGAAAGGGGAGTTGATCGGCATTAACACCGCTATCATTGCCCCCGGTGGCGGTAACGTCGGTATTGGTTTTGCCATCCCCGGCAATATGGCCAAGACCCTTGCAGCGCAGCTTATTGATCATGGAGAAGTCAAACGCGGCATACTCGGTATCAAAGGGACCGAGATGACATCTGACATTGCCCAGGCACTCAAAGTTGAAGCACAGCAAGGGGCATTTGTCAGTGAAGTCATTCCTAAATCAGCCGCCGCTAAAGCAGGTATTAAACCAGGAGATGTGCTGGTTTCCTTTGATGGCAAGAAAATGAATAGCTTTGCTGAATTGCGGGCGAAGATTGGTACAACCGCCGTAGGCAAAGAAGTCAGAATTGGTCTGTTGCGTAAAGGGAAACCACTTGAAGTCACCGTAGCTCTTGATAACAGTGATGGCGAGTCAACCAAAGCGGAAAAACTGAGTATCGCCCTGCAAGGCGCGTCCCTGAGCAATGGCACCATAAAAAATACTCAAGGCATCAAAGTGGATTCCATTGCCCCGAACTCACCTGCTGCTATGTTTGGTTTACAGAAGAATGACTTAATTGTTGGAGCCAACAATGTGCGTGTGCGGAACATCAGTGAATTACGTAAGATCACTGAAGAGAAGCCTTCCATTATCGCCTTGAACGTTTTACGTGGTGACGATAATGTTTATCTGTTACTGCGTAATTAATCTATTGAGTCTAAAGAACACAATTTATACTCAATAGATTTCAAGTTGCGACACAGCCAACAAAGCAGCAACTTGCAAGGTGACAAAAAGTATAAAATCCATACAGACACAGTATAATGCTGTGTCTGTTCACTTCTATGCTATCCTTCTTTCAATCATTGATTACTGAATAATGCCATGCTGATCAAGTTATTACGCTCTATACTCATAGGCTTATTTATTGCAGCTATTTTGCTGATCGCTATACCGTCCCTACGCCCCAGTGGCTTAAAAAACTTCCTGAGCGGCGGCAACAACAGCGATAGAATATCAAGTTTCAGCAAAGCAGTCCGCCGAGCTGCTCCTGCTGTAGTTAATATTTACAGTAGCAATATGGGAAGTTTTTCCCATGAAAGCCGGGAACTTCGCGCCTTGGGATCTGGTGTCATTATGAGTGAGCAGGGCTATATTCTCACTAATAGACATGTCATCAATAAAGCAGGTTCCATCATTATCGCATTACAAGATGGGAGCTTTTATGAAGCACTGCTAGTTGGCTCAGATGGCCCAACGGATCTGGCAGTCTTAAAAATCAGAGCCAAAAACCTTCCCGTGATCCCAATTAACCCTGAGCGAATCCCCCATGTGGGAGATATCGTGTTAGCCATCGGCAATCCGTACAATTTGGGACAAACCATTACGCAGGGCATTATCAGCGCAACTGGGCGTGTCAGTCTTAGCCAAACACGCCGCCAGAATTTCCTGCAAACAGACGCATCAATTAATAAAGGCAACTCTGGTGGTGCTTTGGTCAATACGCAAGGAGAATTAGTTGGCATCAATACATTGACGTTCGATCAGTCAGAGTTTGGTATAACACCGGAAGGATTGGGATTTGCCATTCCAACGAAGCTGGCTACGACAATCATGCATAAATTGATCCGTGATGGACGAGTTATCAGGGGATATATAGGTATCACCTCGCAAGAGTTACTCAATATTCGCTCATCAGGCAATAACATCAATCAAATTAAAGGGGTACGTGTTTTCCAGATCAAACCAAACAGTCCTGCTGAAAAAGCAGGCATCAAAGCGGAAGATATCATTACCAGCGTCAATCATCAGCCTGCAATTTCACCAGCCGAAATGATGGATCAAGTCGCGGAAATAGCCCCAGGTAGCGTTGTGCCTGTCACCGTATTGCGCGATGGTATTTCCCTCACTTTTAACGTCACAATCGATGAGTTTGATGATTACTAAAACGGACACGGCAGATCGATGCCCCCCAATTGTCTGACCTTGCTCACTCCTCGCCCACACATTGGGCTACTAACACACGTTGGGCGAGGAAAAATATTAATTCCGTTTAATTAGAAGCCTTAATACGTTCAATATTTGCCCCAAGACCACGCAGCTTATCTTCAATATGCTCGTAACCACGGTCAATATGATAAATACGTTCTACGACTGTCGTTCCTTCAGCAATGCAACCAGCCAATACTAAACTGGCAGAAGCCCGCAAATCAGTCGCCATTACCTGAGCACCAGACAATTTCTCAACGCCATGACACAGTACTGTATTGCTCTCAATTTCAGCCCGTGCACCCATACGAATCAACTCAGGGATATGCATGAAGCGATTTTCAAAAATGGTTTCGGTGATCATACCTACACCATCTGCAACCATGTTCAATAAGCTGAATTGCGCCTGCATATCAGTTGGGAAACCCGGATGTGGCGCAGTACGGAATGTCACTGACTTCGGCCGCTGACCATGCATATCAAGGCTAATCCAATCCTCTCCCACTTTGATGTCTGCCCCTGCTTCACGCAGTTTGGCTAAAACAGCATCCAAGGTATCTGGTTGCGCGTGACGACAAATCACCTTACCACGAGAAATTGCAGCAGCAACCAAGAAAGTGCCTGTTTCGATACGATCAGGCAGGACTCGATGAACACCACCTCCCAAACGCTCGACACCCTCAATCACAATGCGATTGGTGCCCGCTCCGCTGATTTTTGCTCCCAGCATATTGAGGAAATTAGCCGTATCTTCAATTTCAGGCTCACGTGCGGCGTTTTCAATAATGGTTGTGCCTTCTGCCAATGTAGCTGCAGTCATGATAGTCACCGTTGCCCCAACGCTGACTTTATCCATAACAATGCTGGCACCTTTCAAGCGACCATCCACAGTGGCTTTGACATAACCTTCATCCAGCACGATTTTCGCACCAAGCTGTTCCAATCCAGTAATGTGAAGATCAACAGGACGAGCCCCAATAGCACAACCACCCGGTAAAGAAACTTGCCCCTGGCCGAAACGCGCCACCAATGGCCCCAATGCCCAGATGGAAGCTCGCATCGTCCTGACCAGCTCATAAGGGGCACAATATTTGTTGACCCCACTGGCATCAATAAAAACAGAACCGTTACGTTCTACTTTAGTTCCCAAACGATTGAGCAGTTTGATTGTGGTATCAATGTCTTTCAATTCAGGAACATTCTGTAATTCAACTGGCTCTTCTGCCAATAACGCTGCGAACATAATTGGTAATGCGGCATTTTTTGCCCCGGAAATAGTAACCTCTCCCGATAGGCAGGCAGGTCCTTTCACACAAAATTTATCCATCTGTCATAATTCTCTTATTTAATTCAAAGTGTGCTGTTCGCGGCGAGGAAAACAGACTCAAAATCCCTGAAGCTTGCGGTCTCGCTGCCACTGCGTAGGAGTATAGGCTTTGATTGACAACGCATGAATGCGGTTATCAGCAATGTATTCCATCAGAGGAGCGTAAACCGTCTGCTGTTGTTTAACTCGACTCAGACCATCAAAAAGTGCACCAACAACAATAACCTGAAAATGGCTGCCATCACCGCTAACGATAACTTCATCAAGTGCCAAATTTTCCATCAGCACTTTTTTAATTTCATTAGTATCCATAAATTGCTCACATTCGTTGTTAGAAAATATTTGTCGTTAGAAAATAATAGTAGATACCTATCCTAATGGAATCCAGACGACTCTTAAACCAAGAAAAACGCCCCTGCAAGTTTATGGCTTACAAGGGCGCTGATTATCAAAAAAAGAATTACACTTTAGGCTGATTATCGCTAAGAAGAGTTTGCAGGCCATACAACGTTATCAACGTATTTAAACGTTCACTAACGCCTGAAAATGTCAGTGTCCTGTCACGTTGTTGGTATTCTCCCTTTAATCGGACCAACAGAGCCAACCCCGTAGAGTCCACATGATTAAGCGAGGAAACATCAATATTGTCGATTCCCTCCAGAATACGGTCTTTTTGTTGCCAAAGGGGAAGCAAACTATCACGACCCAATGTGCCTTTCAGAAACAATGTATTGTCGGTCTTTTCCCAGTCAATAGTTTCCTGATTGGCTTTTTCTTTACTTATCATGTTATTTACTCATCATGCCGCTATCAAAAGTGCCTTTTTCCATCTCACTTTTTCTTTTCTAAAGTGATCGGTGCTTTCGCGCTGATAGTCAACTGTTCAGTCAGACCATTTATTCCTTTCTGACGCAGGATATCCA
Organism: Xenorhabdus yunnanensis; assembly: GCF_028598805.1. Classification (GTDB taxonomy): domain Bacteria; phylum Pseudomonadota; class Gammaproteobacteria; order Enterobacterales; family Enterobacteriaceae; genus Xenorhabdus; species Xenorhabdus yunnanensis. Next base: position 75,079 of record NZ_JAQRFI010000013.1, read on the forward strand.
CCCATTCATTCTGTTTGGTCGTGATCATGCTCACGCCTTCCGCAATCATGTCATAAGCCTGCCAATTACCTGTCTTACTGTTTTTACGCCATTGAAAATCTAAGCGAACTGGCGGTTGCCCATTAGGATCAATAATCGTGACACGAATTGCCACTATAGACTTATCACCCAATGGCTGTTCTGGTGCAATCTGGTAATTTTGTCCATGATACATAGCCAAAGCCTGGCCATATGCCTGCTCCAGATAGGATTCAAACGCCTTGAAATAAGCATCACGCTGCTCAGGTGTCGCTTGTTTGTAGTAAGGCCCCAAAACCAGTGCTCCTGCATATTTGACCTGCACATAAGGCATCAACTCCTGATGCACTATTTGGCGCAAGACTTGTGGATTTGCCTGAATCTGAGGTTGCTCTTTCTTCAAACGGGTAAACGTTTTTTCAGCGGCATCCTTCATCAATAAGTAAGGATTGGTTTGATCTGCAGCGCTGGCCAATGGCGTAACCACCAGCAACGCAACCATAAGTAATCGCTTAAACATAAGTGTATTTCTCCTAAGCAGTGGATTGCTGGTTAGTGTGCTTGTGCAGGTGCCGAAGCGGATTTTTCCTGATTTCCACTACTACTCTTATACAAGAACTGACCAATCAAGTCTTCAAGTACCATCGCAGGCTTAGTATCCTCAAGACGATCTCCATCTTTCAGCATGGAAGTATCTAAATCAGGGTCATCAAACCCGATATTGAGGGCAATATATTGCTCCCCCAACAGCCCTGAGGTTCGGATAGAAAGCGAACTGGTATTTGGAATATTGTCATATTGTGTGAAAATATCCAATTCAACTTGCGGCGTGTAAGTTTTATGATCCAGCCAGATTCTCTGCACCCGACCAATCACAACTCCGCCAACTTTCACCGGTGAACGAACTTTCAAACCACCGATATTACCAAATGCAGCATATACACGATAAGTTGGCTGGCTGCCGAAAGCCCGAATATCTGCAACTTTCAGACATAAAAAAATGATTGCAGCCAACGCAATCAAGATAAAAGCCCCAATCCAAATTTCATTTTTCTTGCTTTGCATCGACTTAGTTCCCAAACATCAGTGCTGTCAGCACAAAATCCAAACCCAATACCGCCAACGACGCATGTACTACCGTGCGCGTCGTCGCCCTGCTGATCCCTTCCGATGTTGGGATAGCATCATAACCATTGAACAGTGCAATCCACATTACCGTAATTGCAAAAGCGACACTCTTGAGAAAACAGTTGAGCAAATCTTTTTGCCATTCCACCACAGATTGCATAGACGACCAGAAAAAACCGCCATCAATGCCTTTCCAATCGACACCGACCATTGCTCCTCCCAAAATCCCCACAGCAACAAAGATTAAGGAGAGCAAAGGCATGCTAATAAACCCAGCCCAAAAACGCGGGGCAATAACTCGGCGCAGCGGGTCAATAGCCATCATTTCCAGACTGGAAATCTGTTCAGTGGCTTTCATCAAACCAATTTCTGCGGTCAAAGCTGAACCCGCCCGCCCCGCAAACAATAATGCAGTCACCACAGGCCCCAGTTCACGCAGCAGTGATAACGCTACCATCATGCCGAGGCTGCCTTCCGCACTAAATGTGCTCAAAACCAAATAACCCTGCAAGGCCAAAACCATGCCAATAAACAATCCTGAAACCACAATAATCAGAAGTGATTGAACACCCACGCTGTAAAGTTGCTGACGCAATAGTGCCCATTGCTTGGCAGGCTCTGGCTTACCAATGATTGCTCTAAACAACATGAAACCCGCACGACCGAATGAAGCCGCAACCTCAATCGTACGTCGGCCTATTGCCGCCAATGCCCGTGTTAATATCAACATTCCATTATCCTAATAACTCAGTTTTGTAATCCCCGGCTGGGAAACGGAAAGGTACAGGCCCGTCAGCAATACCATCAAGAAACTGCCGCACCCGTTGATCCTGATTCATTCTCAATTGATCTGGAGTACCTTCTGCAATCACTTTCTGCTCAGCCACAATATAAGCATAATCGGCAATGCTCAGTACTTCAGGTACATCGTGGGAAACGACAACACACGTGACACCAAGCGCATGATTAAGCTCATCAATCAGCTTCACCAAAACGCCCATCGTGATGGGATCTTGACCGACAAAGGGTTCATCAAACATGATTAAGTCAGGATCGAGTGCAATTGCCCTTGCTAATGCCGCTCGCCTTGCCATGCCCCCAGAGAGTTCCGATGGCATCAAGTGCGCAGCACCACGCAATCCCACAGCTTCCAGCTTCATCATCACAGTTGTGTGAATCAACTCTTCAGGCAGTTGGGTATGCTCACGCAGGGGAAAAGCCACATTGTCAAAAACATTCAGATCAGTGAATAAAGCACCTGACTGAAATAACATGCTCATTTTCTTGCGGGCAGCATAAAGGCGTGGACGGGACAATGCCGGAATATTATCACCATCAAACCAGATTTCACCGCGTTCAGGGCGAATTTGCCCTCCAATCAGACGCAATAATGTGGTTTTTCCTATACCAGAAGGCCCCATAATGGCGGTAATTTTTCCTTTCGGAACGGTCAGATTAATATCAGCAAAAATCAGGCGTTGGCCTCGGGTGAAATGCATACCGCAGATCTCAATAAGATTTGCTGTTTGTTGACTCATTATTGGTAGCCCCTAACCGTTAATAGAACTGTCTTCATTTACTGTATTTAAATCAGTAATAATGCATACTACAAAAAATTGCCTAATTTGCGTTAGCAAAGTTGTGACAAATTTTACTTTTCATCTCTTGATCGTCAGAATGTATAAGTCTAGCTGAATAAACGTTCCATGTTTAAAAATCAACCATTATTAGCATTATGCTCGGAATAAATCTTATTTAAGGGACACTCCATGTTTCTGACTATTGTACTGCTCATTACTGGGTTGATTTTACTGGTATATAGTTCGGATAGATTAGTTTATGGTGCGGCCGTTTTTGCCCGTGCCATGAAAATTCCCCCTTTTATTGTCGGTTTGGTCATTATGGGAATCGGAACCTCACTGCCAGAGCTGATGGTATCTGTCACAGCAAGTTTAGACGGACTACCGAATATGGCTGTGGGTAATGCAATTGGTTCCAATATTACTAACTTGCTGTTAATTGCGGGAGCGGCAGCTATCATTAGGCCAATCAGGGTAAAATCAGAAATTCTGCGACAAGAAGTTCCCCTGATGTTGGCAATCACCGCATTTGCAGGGTATCAGCTGTCGAATGGATACCTGAGCCGTCTGGATGGTATCCTTTTAGTCCTTTCAGCCGTTTTCTTTATCTCGCTGATGATAAAAAAGACCGCTTTATCTCAACATAATGGTGTTGATAGCTATACCCAAGAACGAAATTCAGAATTACCTGTTGAAGGCAACAAAGGGATTGCGCTTCTTTGGGTTGTCTTGGGTTTAATTATTCTTCCCATTTCCACCCGCATGGTCATTGATAATGCAACTGCCATTGCTCGTATTTATGGTGTCAGTGAGCTGGTTATTGGTCTGACAATTCTTGCCGTGGGAACCAGCCTGCCTGAACTTGCTACCACCATTGCTGCGGCCATAAAAGGCGAAAATGACATGGCTGTGGGCAATATTATTGGCTCAAACGTCTTCAATGTGACACTTGTTCTGGGTGTCCCCGCCATACTTTCCCCCAGCACCATTGCAGATGAAGCATTTTATCGGGATTTTTGGGTCATGATGGCTGCTAGTATACTATTCACCGTATTTTGTCTGGGAAGAAAGCATAAATTAAACCGATTGAATGGCATCTTGTTACTGGGCTGTTTTATCGCTTATTTTGTCGTACTTTTTGTTTCTAATTATCATGGTACTGAGTAATTACCAATTGAATGGGAAAAGAGTGGGAAGTAAAAACATGCCTAAGATCGATTTTCAGCAAGCAGGTAAGCAAGTATTACATATTGAACTCGAAGGGCTGGCTGGCCTGGAGCAATATATTAATGACGATTTCAGCCAAGCCTGTGAATTAATGTTTGACTGTGAAGGGAAAGTTATTGTGATGGGGATGGGCAAATCCGGTCATATCGGGCGGAAAATCGCTGCGACATTTGCCAGTACCGGTACTCCTTCTTTCTTTGTTCATCCTGGCGAAGCAAGCCATGGCGATCTCGGCATGGTAACATCAAAAGACATCGTTCTGGCTATTTCCAATTCGGGTGAATCGAACGAGATTCTGGCATTAATTCCCGTTCTCAAGCGACAAAAAGTCTCGCTCATCTGCATGACAAACAATCGCGACAGCAGCATGGGCAAAGCCTCAGACATCCACTTGTGCATTAAAACGCCACAAGAAGCCTGTCCATTGGGCTTGGCTCCCACCACCAGCACCACCGCAACACTTGTCATGGGAGATGCATTGGCCCTTGCGCTTTTGCAAGCCCGCGGCTTTACTGCCGAAGACTTCGCCCTCTCTCATCCAGGCGGTACACTCGGGCGTAAACTTCTGCTGCTGACCAGCGATTTAATGACCACAGGTGATGATATTCCTCATGTTTCCCATACAGCAACTCTGCGTGAGGCTTTGGTGGAAATCACCCGCAAAAAATTTGGCATGACGGTTATCTGTGATGATGACATGCAAATCAGCGGTATTTTTACTGATGGTGATTTGCGCCGTGTTTTCGATATGGGCATTGATTTAAATAATGCAAAAATCTCTGATGTCATGACTGCGGGTGGCATCCGCATCAAACCGAATGCACTGGCGGTTGATGCCTTAAACTTAATGCAATCACGCCACATTACCTCACTATTGGTCACAGAAGGCGACAAATTACTTGGCGTACTACACATGCACGATCTTTTGCAGGCCGGAGTCGTATAAAGTAAGTAAACTGATACACATAAGCATGATATACATCTCAAGAGAATTTCTTAATGAGTAAAAAAGAGTATCTGGACACCTGTTATGGCCCAGTAAATAAAGTAATTATTGAAAAAGCCCGTCAAATTCGTCTTCTGATTTGTGATGTTGATGGTGTAATGTCTGATGGGCTTATCTACATGGGCAATGAAGGTGAGGAACTGAAAGCCTTTAACGTTCGTGATGGTTATGGTATCCGTTGTTTAATCACTTCTGGTATTGAAGTTGCCATCATTACTGGTCGCAAAGCAAAACTGCTGGAAAATCGTGCAGATACACTGGGTATTACACATCTTTACCAAGGCCAGAACGATAAGGTTTTGGCGTATAAAGAACTGTTGGATAAACTAGCATTACAGCCAGAGCAAGTCGCCTATATTGGTGATGACCTTATTGACTGGCCTGTCATGGCACAAGTTGGATTATCTGTTGCGGTTGCTGATGCTCATCCATTACTGTTGCCAAAAGTAGATTATGTAACTCAGATTGCCGGCGGTCGTGGTGCAGTCAGGGAACTTTGTGATTTGGTGCTCTTCGCTCAGAATAAGCTGGAAGATGCCAAAGGGTTATCCATATAAATTAAAACTGAAAAAAAAGAATGAGTAAAATTCAATCCTGGCTAATCGCAATACTGGCACTGATCGCGCTTGCGCTGATTGGCTGGAATTTATCAAATGTCAATGATGATGCCTCATCACCGATCGGGGATGATGGTTATCCCGCTTATCAAACAAAGGAAGCTGTTACTTTTGTCTATGATCCGACGGGTAAGCTGGCTTACAAACTGGTCGCTGACGATGTTAAAAACTATACGGAAACGAAACTGACCTGGTTTACCAACCCCGTACTGACAACATTTGACCCGAATGGCACCCCCGGGACTCTGATAGCCACATGGACAGTACGCGCTAATAAGGCCAAGCTGACCAAAGATAACATGCTCTATCTGTATGGGGATGTCCAAGTGGATAGCCTGACCGATGCATCACAATTGCAGCGGATCACAACAGACAACGCGACCGTCAATCTCATAACACAAGATGTCGCATCCGATGACCAAGCTACTATCATTGGCGTCGGTCTAAAATCTGTTGGCATGAAAATGCGTGGCAATCTGCGAAACAAAACTGCTGAACTGATTGAAAAAGTGTCCACTCGATATGAGATTCCACATGAACAACCTAATCCGTAATACCGTTATTGCCAGTACACTGTTTGCAGTCAGCCTGCCCGTACTGGCCTTGAAAGATGATACAAAAAAACCCATTACTATCGACTCAGCAAGACAGTCTCTGGATTTAACGGGAAACATTGCCACATTTACGGATAGTGTTATCGTAAAACAAGGCACAATCGATATTCATGCAGATAAAGTCGTTGTTACCCGCCCGGAAGGTGATTCTAACAAAACAGTCGTTGAAGCTTACGGTAATCCTGCCACTTTTTACCAAATGCAGGATGATGGTAAACCTCTCAAAGGTCATGCATCAAAGATGCGCTATGAGATGGATAAAGAGCTGTTCACCCTGACGGGTAACGCCTACCTTGAACAACTAGACAGCAATATCAAAGGCGATAAAATCACTTACCTGGTCCCGACACAACAGATGGAAGCCTTTAGTGATAAAGGTAAACGTGTCACCACCGTCCTGTTACCTGCTCAGCTACAGGAAAAAGACCCCGGTACTCACGGCGCTGATACTCATAAAAAGGGTAAATAACGACTGATGGCAATACTAAACGCAGAAAATCTGGCGAAAGCATATAAAGGCCGTAAGGTCGTTGAGAATGTCAGCCTGAACGTGAAGTCAGGAGAAATTGTTGGCTTACTTGGTCCCAATGGCGCAGGTAAAACGACCACGTTCTACATGGTTGTCGGCATTATTCCACGTGATGCCGGCTCTATCACCATTGATGAAGAAGATATCAGTCTGCTGCCCCTGCATGAACGTGCACGCCGCGGGATAGGTTACTTGCCTCAGGAAGCCTCTATCTTCCGTCGTTTGAGTGTATTCGACAATTTGATGGCTGTACTGGAGATCCGTAAGGATCTGACCCAAGAGCAGAGAAAAGAACGAGCAGAAGAGTTGATGGAAGAATTTCACATCTCTCACCTGCGTGACAGCCTTGGACAATCACTTTCTGGTGGTGAACGCCGTCGAGTGGAGATTGCCCGTGCACTGGCTGCTAATCCTAAGTTCATCCTGTTGGATGAACCCTTTGCTGGCGTTGATCCAATTTCCGTCCTGGATATTAAAAAGATCATTCAACACCTGCGGGATTACGGATTGGGTGTACTGATTACTGACCACAATGTCCGTGAAACACTGGATGTCTGCGAACGTGCCTATATCGTCAGTCAAGGCCACTTGATTGCCCACGGTGCTCCGAATGACATCCTGAATAACGAGCAGGTCAAACGCGTCTATTTGGGTGAAGGCTTCCGTCTTTAACTTTCATCCTTCTGTCAGGCGCGATGCAAGGAACCATTCAGGCTAGATTAAAGAAAGTGGTAACGCTATGAAGCAAAGTTTGCAACTCAGGTTCAGTCAGCAATTGACGATGACGCCGCAACTCCAGCAAGCCATCCGTTTGTTGCAACTATCGACGCTTGAGCTTCAGCAGGAGATTCAGCAAGCTTTGGAAATCAACCCTCTGCTTGAACAAGATGACCCACATCAGGAAGTGGAAAATCAGCTACTTTCTGATGCGGAAACTGATGTCATGGATACCCGCGAAGCACTTGAACAGAAGGATATACCTGAAGAATTGCCACTGGATGCCAGTTGGGATGAAATTTACACCGCTGGCACGCCTTCAGGAACCAGCAGTGATTATAGCGCTGATGACTTCCTTGTATATCAGGGGGAAACCACTCAAACACTGCAAGATTATCTCATGTGGCAGGCAGAATTGACGCCATTCACCGAAACGGATGCTGCCATCGCCACTTCAATCATTGACGCAATTGATGACAGCGGATACCTGACTATTTCCATTGCAGACATTCTTGCCAGTATTGGTGATGATGAACTGACTTTAGAAGAAGTCGAAATCGTCCTTAAGCGCATACAGCATTTTGACCCGATTGGGGTTGCCGCCCGTGACTTGCGCGAATGCTTGCTTATCCAGCTTTCAATGCTACCGTCAGAGACACCTCATCTGAATGAAACCAGACTTATTGTCAGCAAATACCTTGAACTACTGGGTAACCGGGATTTCCGTAATTTATTACGTCAGAGCAAATTAAAAGAGAGTGCTCTGAAAGGGGCAATTGATATCATTCAATCACTGGAGCCAAAACCGGGCTTGGTAGTCAATGCTGGTGAATCAGAATATGTTATTCCAGATGTGTTGGTACAGAAAGAAAATGAAAGCTGGCAAGTCAGTCTAAATATCGATAGCATTCCCCGTCTGCGAATTAACCAACATTACGCAGCACTGGGGCAACGGGCCAATAATGAAAGTGACAGCCTGTTCATACGCAATAACTTGCAAGAGGCCAAATGGCTGATCAAAAGCCTCGAAAGCCGTAATGAAACATTATTGAAAGTCACCAGCTGTATTGTTGAGCGACAACAAGATTTTTTTGAGTATGGTGATGAACACATGAAACCGCTGGTACTGGCTGATATCGCCTACCAAGTTGACATGCATGAGTCCACCATTTCTCGTGTGACAACACAGAAGTACCTGTATAGCCCACGAGGGATATTTGAGCTTAAATATTTTTTCTCCAGCCACGTTAATACCGATAGTGGAGGTGAAGCCTCTTCTACCGCAATACGTGCTCTGGTGAAAAAACTGGTCGCGGTAGAAAACCCGGCCAAGCCACTGAGCGACAATAAATTGGCCAGCATACTCGCTGAACAAGGTATTCAAGTGGCTCGTCGGACTGTCGCAAAATATAGAGAGTCGTTATCCATCCCGCCTTCAAACCAACGTAAAAAACTGGTTTGAACAACACAGAGAAGGAAAACACTATGCAACTCAATGTTACAGGCCACAATATTGAAATCACAGATGCACTTCGCAACATTGTGAACACCAAATGCGGTAAATTGGATCAATATTTCGATAAAATTAACCTCATCCAGGTCATACTCCGGGTGGAAAAGGTGGAAAGAATCGCCGAAGCCACGGTGCATGTTAATGGAGATGAGTTGCATGCAACCGCAGAGCATGAAGACATGTATGCGGCAATTGATGCACTGGTAGATAAGCTGGCGCGTCAATTGACCAAACACAAAAGTAAATTGAGACAACATTAATAGCTTTCAGGCAACGGGGCTATCATAAAATCATCACTGTTCTATATTATTACACCTTCTATAGCGCCATAGTTCGATCTATGTAATCTTTCGCTCTATATAGAATGCGCTATAGTCCGGTTCTAGTGCAGTGTATCAATACCAGATGGCTAATCAGTCATCTGGTATCATAAGGCCCTAAGTGAATAAAGAAATGAACAACGAAACAGATTTACCACTAAGATCAGTGCTTTTACCCCCATGCACACGCAACAACGTACCCTGCTCGAGTAAAAAGCGCGCCTTAGAGATTATCAGCGAACTAGCATCAAAACAGCTCAGAGTATCTGAAAACATCGTATTTGAAGCTATTCTTTCCCGCGAAAAAGTAGGCACAACGGGGATTGGCAACGGAATTGCGATTCCTCACGGCAAATTGGATAAAGAGAGTCCGGATGGTGCCGTTGGGGTATTTTTGCGTCTGGAGCAACCCATTAGCTTTGATGCCATCGATAATCAACCTGTTGACTTACTGTTCGCTTTATTGGTGCCCTCAGATCAGTGCCAGACCCATTTACACACACTATCATTGATTGCAAAACGCTTTGCAGATAAAAATCTTTGCCGCCGTCTGCGCTCAGCGCTGAGTGATGAAGAATTATATAAAATCATTACTGAATAATTAGCGATTACAATTGTAAACATTTAGGAGAGTCACCTCATGGTGCTAATGATAGTCAGTGGTCGTTCAGGTTCAGGGAAATCCGTCGCTCTGCGTGCATTGGAAGACATGGGCTTCTATTGCGTAGATAACCTACCGGTTGTGTTGTTGCCAGAATTGGCAACAACACTGGCTGAACGTGATATTTCGGCTGCAGTTAGCATTGATGTCAGGAACATGCCAGAGTCGCCAGAAATTTTTGAAGAAGCGCTGACGCAATTACCTGACAGTTTTTCACCACAATTGCTGTTTCTTGATGCAGATCGCAACACCCTTATCCGCCGCTACAGTGACACTCGCCGTTTGCATCCACTTTCCAGCAAAAACCTGTCACTGGAAAGTGCAATTGATCAAGAAAGCGATCTGCTTGAACCCCTGCGTTCACGCGCTGACCTGATCATCGACACATCTGAAATGTCCGTTCATGAGCTGGCAGAAATGCTCAGGACACGTTTACTGGGCAAACGTGAGCGGGAATTGACTATGGTGTTTGAATCCTTTGGCTTCAAACATGGTATTCCAATTGACGCAGATTATGTTTTCGACGTGCGTTTCCTGCCAAATCCTCACTGGGACCCGAAACTACGCCCAATGACAGGCTTGGATCGTCCCGTAGCAGCATTTTTAGATCGTCATACAGAAGTTCATAACTTCATTTACCAGACTCGTAGCTATCTTGAACTTTGGCTACCCATGCTGGAAACCAATAATCGCAGCTACCTGACCGTCGCCATTGGTTGCACAGGCGGCAAACACCGTTCAGTCTATGTTGCAGAACAGTTGGCAGATTATTTTCGTTCCCGTGGTAAAAACGTACAGTCACGTCATCGCACACTGGAAAAACGTAAATAATACAATTATAAAATAATACAGTTATAAATCGTATAATTTATAGCAATCGACAACAGCAACCGGCAAAGCGAAGCATGACAATCAAACAACAGCTTGAAATTAAAAATCGGCTTGGAATGCATGCCCGACCTGCGATGAAACTGCATGATCTTGTACTGCAGTTTCAATCGCAGGTCATCCTGCGCAACAGCAATAATATCCAAGCAGAAGCCCATAGCGTCCTTGCCATGCTGATGCTGGACTCAGAACAAGGCAGCCACATTGATGTTGAAGTCAGTGGGCCGGATGAACAGCAGGCTCTGGTAGCTATTGTTAAGTTGTTCAATTCTGGCTTTGACGAAGAATAAAATCTTCTCTTTTTTCTCCACCATTGAGCAAAAAACATTCATCAGAAATGATTCTGACGATCTAATTAATCGTACACTTTGTTAAAAAACACAAACAAAGTAGATTATTTCTTTATTTACATAATGTACTATCTGACTTATATTGGTTTTGATTTACTTGTAAAACACAAAAAGAATGCCATGACCAAAAAATCAAAAAAATATAACATTGATAGTCAGTTAATAGAATATATCAACTTAAATCTCGACCACACAGAAAAAGAATGGCAGCAAATCCAGCACGAATTAAATAAATATAGAAATGAAATTAACATTTTAAAAACCACGTGTGATGAAGATATCCATCAACATACTGATATTAATAACAATTTTAATACCATAGAATTATTGCACTCCCATTACAATAATAAAAACCCCTTTACTCCGACGTTTGAATTAGACAAAAATCTAATCAAAACTTTCATACCAGGATATCCAATTTTAGAAAATAACAAACCTGAGGTTGGTGAATTTGTTGTATTTATGGCAGACATGAGGAATTCCAGTTCTCATTTTCAACACTCTCCTGAATCCCCTATTATAGAAAGTGGATTACAGAGAGTTTTCTATGAAATATCAGCATTAATTCCTGCAATTGTTTATACAGCCGCACAAGAAGGTGGGCAAGCTACAGAGCTACTTGGAGACGGAGTATTAATTTTATTTCATGTTGAACCTGAAAACAGAATTAATGTAATAAATAAAGCTTATAAAGCTGCTAGGAAATGCGTTAATAATACAATTAAACATGTTAATGATATTTTATGGCAACGATATAATTTACCCCCTTTAAAAATCGGTATAGGCCTTGCTTATGGGGAAAGTATTATCAAAGTCATACAGTTGAACGGATACCATCCTAAAATTATAGGGCAATGTGTCTGGGAAGCTGCAAAATTAAGTTACGGAGAAAATGCTATTGGCTTATCAAAAGATATTCAAGAAATATTAAAACTTAATAAAATATATTGACATCCGTTCTAGAAAAAATGAAAAAATCATTATGTTTAATAAAAGAATGATGCATCTAAATTGCCATATCGTCGGAGTCGGTCAGCATCCGGCAGGATGGAGAACTCACAATGATACCCGCGCATTCATCAACCCCCTTTTCTATCAAGAAATAGCAAAATTAGCAGAACTCGGAAAATTTGACGCACTATTTTTTTCAGATTCGCTATCATTACATGGTCATGCTCATGGCCCTTCACAAATGTTAGATCCATTAATAGTATCATCATCAATTCTATCAGTAACAAAACACCTAGGATTTATTTGTACCGCCTCTACCACCTTTAGCGATCCATTTAATTTAGCTCGACAACTTTTAACGCTGGATCATTTGAGCCACGGTCGAATAGGCTGGAATGCCGTTACTACCTATAATCCGGCTGCTGCAAAAAACTTTGGTCAAATGCCATTACCCAGTTCCTCTGAACGCTATGCACGAGCAGAAGAGTTCATTCAAGTCGCTACGAAACTATGGGAAAGTTGGGGAGAAAATGCACTCGTCGCAGATGCAATAAGCGGTATATTCGCTGATCCCGCACAGGTGAACAGTATTGACCACCGTGGACAATACTACACTGTTGCAGGACCATTAAATATTCCCCGCAGTCCACAAAGTAAACCGTTACTGGTACAGTCTGGCTCATCGGAAGCGGGGCTGAACCTAGCAGCAAAGTTCGCAGATGTTGTATTTACTGCACAAACATCTTTTGAAGGAGCAAAGCTTTTTTATCAACGTCTGAAAGCAAAAGTTGTTGCAAAAAATCGCAGTGAAAATTCACTAAAAATATTGCCGGGTTTATACCCCATAATCGGTTCAACGCTTGCTGAGGCACAAGAACGAAAAGCAAAGATGGACGAGTTAAGAGATGTGAACGAAGATATTATCATGTTATCTCGGCAACTGGGATTAGAGCCTGACGATCTTAAATTACATGAACCGTTACCTTATAGACTCATCGAAAAATCATCTAATGATATTGTTTCTAAAGGTTTTTCATCAGAAATAATCAAATTAGCTCGTACCAAAAACCTGACAGTTTATCAGCTTATTTTACAAAATCTGGGAATGCATCGAATGTTGTTAGGAACCCCGGAAATGATTGCTGATGATATGGAAAAATGGTTTTTGGAACATGCCGCAGATGGGTTTAATTTAAATTTTGATGTGTTTCCTGAGGCGCTTCAAATCATGATCGAACACGTTATCCCTTTATTACAACAAAGAAATCTCTTTCGCCTTGACTATACAGAACAAACACTCAGAGAACGCTTCGGTGTTATATGTCATTGACCTTTTTATAACTTTGACCTTTTTATAACTGCTCCCCTGCCCACACTGGGTAAGGGGGATCATCTCCCTTCCAAGTCCTATTTTTGTCCAAATATCGTTCTGTATTTCTTTTATTATTCCCTCAGTCAACAATCAGCCATAAAAGATCACATTAACACCTTAACCAATAAATTAAATTTATCATAATGTCTATTACAAATAATCTCCCTGTTACAATTAAAATTACCCCAATAATACTTAACAATATGAAATTATTTGAAAAATATTTATCATCAAGGGGTATTTATATACGAGTTTTTATATAAACAGATCCGAGCCTGGAGACTTACTTCATGAATTTTAATAAGACCGCACTAGCTATCTTTCTTGGCCTGACTTTATGCCAAGGAGCAGCTCAAGCAGCACCTGAACTCTCTTTAGATAACACTCACACAGAAAGCGTTGCAGCAACCAATAACGCTTGGGTTGAAGTCAATACCACGACTTTCGAAAATAATATCCACACACTGCAAAAAAAACTGAATAAAGACACCAAAATGTGTGCGATTCTGAAAGGTGATGCTTATGGTCATGGTATCGGCCTGCTAATGCCGTCCATTATTAAAACTGGCGTGTCTTGTGTAGGCATCACCAGTAATGAAGAGGCTCGCATCGTACGTGAAAGCGGTTTTAAAGGGCAATTGATGCGCGTCCGCACAGCCGATGTGAGCGAAATCGAAAGCACACTGGGCTATGATATGGAAGAGATGATCGGTGATCTGAATCACGCTAAAGCCATTGATGCTCTGGTCAAAAAACACGGCAAAGAAATTCGCGTCCATCTGATGCTGAATACAGGCCTCATGAGCCGCAATGGATTGGAGATGAAAACTGAGCAGGGCAAACAAGAAGCTCTGAAAATCATTCAGTTGCCTAACCTGAAACTGGTCGGCATGATGAGCCACCATGCATTCACCGATTTGAATACAATCCGTGACAGTATTAAAAACTTCAAAGAACAAACTTCTTGGTTGATCAAAACTGCCAACCTGAAAAGAGATAAAATTACTCTGCACGCATCAAGCTCTTTTGCATCAATGACTATCCCAGAAGCACAATTCGACATGGCACGCGTGGGTAGCGCTCTGTACGGCGTTCTGCCCAACAGCCATCCAGAATTCAAGCCACTGATTGAAGTAAAAACCCGTGTTGCTTCCGTTAAACCATATCCTAAAGGTAATGGTATCGGCTATGACAACACTTACATCCTGAAACGTGATTCCAAACTCGCTAACCTGCCTGTTGGTTTCTCTGATGGTTTAACCTCCAGAATGTCAAACAAAGCCTATGTTTTGATCAATGGTCATCGTGCGCCAATTGTTGGCAGCATTTCCATGAATACTGCTATGGTAGATGTTACTGACCTGCCTGATGTGAAGGCCGGCGACGAAGTGGTGATCTTCGGTAAACAAGGCAACGACGAAATTACCCAGTCTGATGTCCAGAAATGGAGCGATATGCACGTTGTAGAGTTATCTTCCATTTGGGGGGAAACCAACCCAAAAATTGCTGTTACAGGACTTTAATCAGTAGCCGCAAATGATATCTGGTTATTTCTTCTAACCTATGTTAAAGAGTCTTATTTCATTAACAACACAAAACAGTTCGTGATCATGATCTCTTTATTTTCACGACAGAACAGCCTAATATCATTTTAATCACTTTGAAAATAACACCCCCTCCTTGCGATGCGGGGTGTTATTTTGTATTGAGCCTAATTTGGAGTGTGGTATGAAAAAACCTAAAATCATTATCAATGAACTGGATGCTGAACGTTTAGATTCTCTGTTAGAACAACCTGCATTTGCGAATACCAGTATTGCGGATGCTTTGAACAAAGAGTTGGATAGAGCTGAAATAGTGGCTCCGGTAGATATTCCTGCCGATGTTGTCACAATGAACAGTGAAATTCGTTTTATTGATCTGAGCAGCAATGAAGAGCGTATCCGTACACTAGTCTATCCTGCTTCCCTGCAAGACAGCACCAAACATCTGTCAGTCATGGCCCCTTTGGGTGCCGCTCTTCTGGGTCTGCGGGTGGGTGATGAAATAACATGGGAATTGCCAAACGGTGAAAAAACCCGCATAAAAGTATTAGAAATAATTTACCAACCAGAAGCCGCGGGTGAATACCACCGCTGATTTCCAGCCAGCTCAGTTACACCGAACTGGCTGCTGTTGATTGAGTATCCCTATTGACCGGCGATACTCATTTCCGGCAGCAACACCGAACCACACTGAATATTGCTGCGTGTTTCGATATCATTACCAATTGTCACCATATTTGCCCACATATCTTTCAAATTGCCTGCAATGGTGATCTCACTAACCGGATATTGGATCTCGCCATTCTCGACCCAAAAACCGGATGCACCACGAGAATAATCACCAGTAACCGCGCTAACTCCCTGTCCCATCAACTCAGTGACGATCAGGCCAGTTCCCATCTCACGCAGCAAACCTGCAAAATCCAGACCTTGACCTGCAATGTGCCAATTATGAATTCCACCTGCATGGCCTGTGTTTATCATTCCCAACTTACGAGCAGAATAGGAAGTCAGCAACCAAGTCTGCAAAATACCATCTTTAACAATATCACGTGGTGTTGTGCGCACACCTTCACTGTCAAATGGCGTTGAAGCCAATCCACGCAGTAAATGGGGATGCTCTTCAATCGTCAGCCATGAAGGTAAGATCTGTTTACCCAGACTATCCAACAAAAAAGAAGATTTACGATAAATGCTGCCACCACTGATCGCGCCAACCAAATGCCCGAACAACCCAGTAGCCACTTCCGCAGAAAAGATAACTGGCGCTTTCATCGTTGATAGCTTACGCGCTCCCAGACGGGAAAGCGTACGGCGAGCACATTCTTGTCCAACCCATTCAGGTGATTGCAACTCGTCAAAATGGCGACCCACAGTATAGGCATAATCGCGTTCCATATTGCCATCTTGCTCAGCAATCACACAGCTTGACATAGAATGGCGGCTTGAGCTGTAGCTTTGCAGCATGCCATGGCTATTACCAAATACCCGAATACCATAATGACTGTTGAAACTTCCACCTTCAGTATTGGTAATGCGTTCATCTGCCTGCAATGACGCTTGTTCAGCACGGGCAGCCAAAGCAATGGCTTTATCTGCATCCAGATCAGCGGGATGGAAAAGATCCAGATCAGGTGCTTCAAATGCCAATAACTCTTTATCCGCCGGACCCGCATAAGGATCAGGAGAAGTATAACGAGCAATATCAATAGCGGCCTGCACAGTACGAGCAATCGCTTCGGGGCTAAGATCCGTAGAGGACGCGCTCCCTTTGCGCTGCTGGTTATAAACCGTGATCCCCAGTGCGCCATCGCTGTTAAACTCAACATTTTCGACTTCACTGAAACGGGTGCTGACGCTAATTCCCGTGGTTTTATTAACCGCGACTTCCGCAGCATCACAACCTGCTTTCGCTAATTCCAGAGCATGGGCAACCGCATCTTCCAGCGTTTTACGCTGCTCCGCGATTTGTTGATTAGTGACTATCATTAATTAACCGTAATCCAATGAATTAAAAAGAGAATTAGTCAGAAAAAATGCCTATTTTCGGTTCATGACACGAATGCCGAGTGGTAATCAGGCAATTTTCCCAGTTACAATACACAATATTAGGATGTTAACACCCACCGGACGATAGGTCATGCTCCAAAACGCACCTTATCCGGCCTTTTTAGAAGGAAAACGATTATGGCAAAGCAGCCTGAAGATTGGCTCAACAATTATCCTGCTGAAGAGGAAGAAGAAGAGATAATCTGGGTCAGTAAAAGTGAAATTAAGCGGGATGCTGAAATACTGAAAAAGTTGGGGACTGAACTGGTTGAACTCAGTAAAAACCAACTGGAGCGAATTCCTCTGGATGAAGATCTGCTGGCAGCCATTGAGCTGGCACAGAAAATCAAACGTGAAGGACGCCGCCGTCAATTGCAGTTAATTGGTAAATTATTGCGTGCCCGCGATCCTGAACCAATCACCATTGCATTGGATAAACTGAAAAACCGTCACAACCAGCAAATCGTTATTTTACATAAGCTGGAAGAACTGCGTGACAAACTGGTTGAAAGCGATGATGCCCTTGAAGAAGTCGTAGCTCTGTATCCACATACTGATCGCCAGCAACTTCGCTCACTGGTTCGTAATGCTAAAAAAGAGAAGGCAGCTAACAAGCCACCTAAATCCTACCGTCAGATTTTCCAATATTTGAAAGAATTATCGGAATCAGCTTAGCACTCCCTTACCGCCATTTCATATTAAGAATTGGCGGTAATGTCTTTCTATCCCTTCTTTTTCATTATATTAACCAGCCTAAGTTAACACTTTGAATCAAATGTTACAGCTTGGTAACGAAATATAAGATAATCTTATTTTTTCTGATTATCTCCATCCCGTTTCCCTACATTACGAAGAATTTATCTAAAGGATATCTCAAATGCCGTTAATTGTTATTCCTGATGATTATCAACATGCTACAAAACAAATTCAGGCCTTACATCAGAACAGTGACTTTGAGGTAGCTTGTCTCGGTGCCCTCGACCGTGATCCCAAAGCAGAAGAGCTATTGTCCAAGGCTGATGTCCTAATACTGATTCGGGAAAGAACCTTCATTGATGAGAAATTCTTGTCTAAAACCCCTAACTTAAAACTCATCAGCCAGACAGGAAAGATTGCTTACAATATCGATCTTGAATTATGTAAACAACGGGGTATTGCCGTTGTTGAAGGTATTGGTTCACCTATTGCCGCAGCAGAATTAACCTGGCTGTTAATTCAAAGTTCTGTTCGTCGGTTTGTGTCTTCTGTAGAAATGATGAAAAAAGGCCTCTGGCAAACTGAATTTGGCGATACTGTAGCGGGAAAAACACTTGGAATAGTCGGTTATGGCAAGATAGGCCAACTCGTTGCCAAGTACGCACAGGCATTTGATATGAAAGTACAGGTTTGGGGATCAATCCGTGCTCAAGGGCAAGCCCGCCAAGAAGGATTGATTGTTCCAGGCTCCCGTGAAGAATTTTTTCAGACTTCAGATATCATCACCCTGCATCAACGATTAGTCAAAGAAACCACAGGTGGCATCACGTTTTCTGATTTAAGCAGAATGAAACCTACCGCAGTCTTGGTGAACACAGCTCGTTCCGGGTTGATAGAAGTAGGCGCACTGGAAAAAGCCCTTGATTTAGGAACACTCGGCTTTGCCGCACTGGACGTTTTTGACATTGAACCTATCTGGAATACTGAACACTCTTTATTAAAACGAAATAACGTACTGTGTAGCCCACATATCGGCTATGTTACTAAGAGCTGTTATGACATCTATTTCGAAAGTGCATTTAAAAATATTGAGAAATATTTTTCTGGCGATGAAAGCCATGTAGTTAATAAATAAAAATTTCTTCCATACCAAGTAGATATTAATTTTTAAAAAATTAATATCTTTATTACCCAAAGAGACCAAGAAGGCCAAAATAGACTAGAGTGTATAATCAATGGGAAGAAATTGCCTTAAAAGTAATAAGAACAAACTCATGTGGGGTATTTAATGATTTTCCACAAAAGAGACTCCCCGTTTTTTAAACGGGGAGTCTCAACATAAAGGAAAGTTCAACCAAGTACATTAAATTGTAACTCCCCTTCCATCTCTTCTTTGGCTTCTTCAAACAGCGATATCAAATCCGTAAAGAGCGTTTATTTTTGTGGTGTTTAGTGGATGAGATTAATCTCAACCGGTAACTGAATATGTCCAGTCACTGTATCCCACAGCGCATCTAAGTTGACACCAAAATCATCCTCAAGCTCGAAATACACTTTAGATTTACCATAGAAAGTATCCAGCTCAGGGGATTGGTCAAAGTCAAATTCCACCTTTTTCATGTCATTACTCTAATTAGTACTACAGCCGTAATTGCTCTGTAAGCCGATGATCTCCCCGGCGGCGGTAGTGACATTGTTGCGCCCGGTATTGATGCCGTCGTCGCCAGTCTGACCAATGTAAAAT